>JAWVFG010000173.1:0-3726 GCA_033856335.1 Solirubrobacterales bacterium | reverse complement strand
CCGAGCTGCGGCTCGACACCGTGCCGGCGCGGGTGGCGAAGAAGGGAGACCCCGCGGCCGGCATCGACAAGCACGCCGGGTCGCTCGACCAGCTCCTCGACCTCGCCCGCCGCGACGAGGAGGGTGGGCTCGGTGACGCGCCCTGGCCGCCCCACTTCACGAAGCAGCGCGGCGAGCCCAGACGGGTCCAGCCGAGTCGCGCCCGGAAAACCAACACCTAAGACCGGCAATGAAGGAAGGCTGACCGGGGCGAATCGGGGGACCGTCCTGACTAATGGTCGTGATGCGACCACAAGGCAGGACGGTCGAGGAAATTCTCGCGATACAGGCCTCCAGATCCCATGGAGTCGTGACTCGTCGCGAGCTGCATCTGGCGGGCATCACGGCCGGGCAGATCAAAGGACGGATCGAAGCCGGAGCGCTGATCCCCGTTCATCGCGGGGTTTTCCGAGTCGGACACTGTGCCCCGAGTCTCGAGGCGCGGTACATGGCCGCGGTCAAGGCCTGTGGCGAGAGGTCGCTGCTGGCCGGGCGGGCCGCGGCACATCTCTTTGGCCTTCTCAAGGGCCCTCCTTCAGTGCCAGAAGTTCTTGCGCCGACCCAACACAACCTCAAGGGGGTGCTCACCCGTCGCCGCCGGGCGATCCAGCCCGAGGACGCCACCACCTGGCGAGGGATCCCTGTCACAACCATCCCGCGAACGCTGGTCGATCTCGCGGCTCTGCTCCAAGAGCCCGCGCTTGCCCGTGCCGTTCACGAGGCCGAGGTCCGACACGGGATCACTCCCAAATCCGTGGAGGACGTTCTCGCCCGTCGCCATAACTGGCCGGGCTCGCGCCGGTTGCGGCGCGTCCTCTGGGGAGATATCCCGGTCAGCCTCAGTCGGCTGGAGGCCGCCTTCATTGCCGGTGTTCGGGGAGCAGGCCTGCCACTCCCAGAGACCAATCGGCCTGCCGGTGGGCGCCGGGTCGATTGCCGATGGCCAGAGGAGCGGCTGACGGTCGAACTCGACAGCTACCGCTTCCACAACACGCGGCATGCCTGGGAGCAGGATCGCCAGCGGGAGCGAGAAGCCAGAGCCCGTGGGGACGAATTCCGACGGTACACGTGGACCGACGTAATTGAGCAACCCCGTCCGATGCTCGCCGATCTCGGCTCTCTACTCGCGTCTCCTTAGTTCTTGCTCATGCCTGCCGCCGGGTGGGCCGATGAGTTGGGTCATGGATGCGAACCAGTACGTGTTCGTCCACGGCATGCGCCGAACCCGCTCGATCCTCGAGCACTGGGGCGATAACCCGTGGCCCGTGATCCGCACCTGGCTCCTCGGTTCCTGCCTGATCGCGCTGGCCCTCCTGACCGCGGTGATGATCGCGGCCTCGACGATGACGCCCGACTACGGCTTCCACTACGGGCCGACCGTCGGGGCGCCACCGTCGCCGCACCTCGTCCTCGAAGTGCTCGGCCGCAACTCCCTCGTCCTCGCCTTCCACGCGGTGGCGTGCATCGCCGGCTTCATCGCAGGAGCGACGCTTCCCCTGTCGGCCGCCCGCCGGACGGGCCTCTCCAAGTTCATCCACGAGAAGGCCCGTCCGATCGCCTTCGTCTGGGTGATCGGGTGCACCTGCCTCTCCATCTCCATCCAGACCGTGGCCCTCGGGCTGGTCGGCTCGACGATCGCCTGGGACGAGCACATCTCTGTCCCTCTGCTCATGCTCACCGCCCTCCCCCACGCGCTGCTCGAGCTGACCGCCGTCTTCCTCCCCCTGGCTGCCTGGACGATCGCGAGCCGCAAGGGCGAGTGGGACCAGCTGCTCGCGGCCACCGTGGTCACCGTCGCGATCGCGATCCCGATGCTGATCGTCGCAGCGACCTGGGAGGTCTACGTCTGGCCCTCGATCCTCAGCGCTGCCTCGCCCTGGGGCAGCTAGGGGTCCCCTAGACCAGCTGATCGATTTTGCAGTCCTTCGGCGCCTTGTCGTCCCGCCAGCGGACGATCTTCGAACCGTGGCGGATGCGGCCTCCGCTGGTGTGGTCATAGGTGACCTCGACCACCAGCTCGGGCCGGAGCTCGTACCACTCCAGGTCGCGGTTGGCGTCCCAGCGGCTCGGGTCTCCTGATCCCCTCTCCCCGGTCTCGTACGGCTTCAGGGTCTCGACCAGATCGCGCTTCTCCTTCGCCTTCAGGCCGGAGGTGTGGCCGATCGGCCGGAGCTTCTTCCCGTCGTAGAGGCCGAGGATCAGGGAGCCGACGGTCCCCTTCTCCTTGCCCGGCCGCCAGCCGACGATCACGCAGTCGATCGTCCGGACCCGCTTGACCTTGACCATGCCTTTGCGCTGCCCGGGTTTGTAGATCGCGTCGAGCTCCTTGGCGATCACTCCCTCGCCACTGAGCAGCCACGGCTCGGCCTTCTTCGCCGAGGTGGTCATCGGCGTGACCTCGACCGATCCGGAAGCGCTCTTCTTGCGACCGGGCGACTCGGCGATCAGCTCCTCGAGCCCGGCGCGGCGCTCGGCGAATGGCTTCCCGGTGAGCTTGCGACGATCGCGCGCCAGCAGGTCGAACGCCCGGAACAGCGCGGGCGTCTTCTCGGCGAGCATCTTGACCCGCGACTCCGCCGGATGGAGGCGGTTCTGCAGCAGGTCGAACACCTCGCGTCCGTCCTCGCCGATGATCACCAGCTCGCCATCGAGGACGTAGCGCCCCTCGGGGAAGCTGACCTCCGGGAAGTACCGACGCAGCGGCTTGCCTCCTCGCGACTGGAGGTAGACGTCGTCGCCGTCGACGTAGGCGAGCGCCCGGAAGCCGTCGTACTTCGGCTCATAGGCCCATCCATCGCCGTCCGGCAGGACCTTGCGGGACAGCGCCAGCTGCGGCTGGATCGGGGGCTTCAGGGGCAGCGCCACCCGCCGATCCTATTGACAGCCATACGATCGCCTCGATGGCCGAGCCACCCTCGAGCTGCGACATCGTCGTGATCGGCGGCGGCATTCTCGGGCTGGCCGTGGCGCGGGAGCTGCTCGCGCGCCGTCCCGATTCCAGCCTCTGCGTGCTCGAGCGGGAGGACCGGCTGGCCGCCCATCAGACCTCCCATTCCAGTGGGGTGATCCACGCCGGCATCTACTACGAACCCGGCTCGCTGAAGGCCCGGCTCTGCGTCGAGGGCGCCCGGTTGCTCTACGCCTACTGCGACGAGCGCGGTATCGAGGCCCGCAAGGACGGCAAGCTGATCATCGCGACCGACGAGTCCGAGCTCACGCGCCTCGACGAGCTCGAGCGCCGCGGCCGCGAGAACCAGGTTCGCGGGCTGAGGCGGATCGGCGCCGGCGAGATCGCCGCGATCGAGCCCCACGCCCGCGGGGCGGCGGCGCTGCACTCGCCCGAGACCGGGGTGATCGACTTTGGGCTCCTCGCCGCCTCCTACGCCCGAGACGTCGAGGCAACGGGCGGCGTCATCGCGACGGGCGCGGGTGTGCGAGGCCTGACCCCGAGCGGTGGGAGTGTCACGGTCGATCACGGGCGCGGCAGGACGGAGGCGGCCTTCGTCGTGAGCTGCGCCGGGGCCTGGTCCGACCGGCTGGCGGTCGCGGCGGGCGCGCCGGCCGAGCCGCGCATCGTTCCGTTCCGCGGCGGCTATCTGCGCCTTCGGCCCGAGCGGCGCGAGCTCGTGCGCGCCAGCATCTATCCGGTCCCCGATCCCGATCTGCCTTTCCTGGGCGGGCACCTGA
>JAWVFG010000172.1:0-4122 GCA_033856335.1 Solirubrobacterales bacterium | reverse complement strand
GTCGGGATCGTGGGCATTGACGTCCGGGTGAAGCTCCCGCGCGAGCTTGCGGAAGGCCTTCTTGATCTCGCCGTCGGACGCGCTCCGGTCGATTCCCAGCACCTGGTAGTAGTCGCGCTTGGCCATGGCTTGCCGGGGCTACTCGTCGTAGACCGTCTCGAAGAAGCGAGAGAGCTCGCCGGCCGCCCCCCGGACGGTGGAGATCGCCGTCGCGTAGTCCATCCTCAGAGGGCCGATGATCCCGACGGCCCCGAGGTTGCGATAGCCGAGCCCGTAGTTGGCGCCGACGACGCTAACCGAGCGCAGCTCCGGCGCCGGATTCTCGCCGCCGATCCAGACGAAGACCGATCGCCGGTCGAGGGCGGTCCGAAGCGCGCGCAGTACGGTCACGCGGTGCTCGAGGGCGCGCATCAGGTCGTCGGCGTGCGGGAGGTCTGCGAAGTGCTCCTCGGAGAGGAGGCGAGCGGTCCCGTCGACGTAGAGGGTCTCCTCGGCCGACTCCTCCAGGTCCGTGAAGGCGCTCGAGATCTCGGCCAGGAAGCCGGTCTCCTGCGTGCTCAATTCGGGGTCGCGCAGCCGGTCGGCTGCCATGCGCGCGCCTAGGCCGAGTCCGGCGAGCCTCTCGTTCAGGTAGCTCGCGGCCCACTCGACCAGGCCGGTGTCGACCTCCGCGTCGAAGGTGAAGACGCGCTTGTTGACGCCGCCGTTCGAGGCGATCACGACGACCATCACCACCTTCGGCTGCAGTCGCAGGACCTCGATCCGGTGGATCGTCGCGGTGTGCAGGGGGGGAGCCGTCACCAGGGCGACCAGGTCCGTGATCTCGGAGAGCGTGGTGGTGGTCTCGCGAATCGCCACGTCGACCTCGCGCCTCATACGTGAGATCCCGAGCTCGTCGGAGGCCGGCTGCGGTAGCTGGTCCTGGCTGGCGAGGAGCCGCTCGACGTAGAAGCGGTACCCGGAGTCCGTTGGGACTCTGCCCGCCGAGGTGTGGGGATGGGTGAGGAAGCCCTCCTCCTCCAGGCTGGCGAGCTCGGCGCGAACCGTCGAGGCGCTCCAGTCGATGTCCGCGCGGTCAGCGAGCACGCTGGATCCGACCGGGCGCCCGTCGTCGACGTAGCGCTCGACCAGCATTCTCAGGATCTGGCTCTGGCGTTGGCTCAGCACAAACCTGATGATAGGAACGTCAGGGGGCGGCCAACTCCGCCTGGGCGTTCCTGATCACCTGGTTGTCGCCCTGGGCGGCCACGGTATCGATGACCACGCGGCCGTCGGCGGCCTCCTTGACGGTGCCGCTGACCACAAGTTCCTGCTCAGGGAAGCCCATTCCCCTGAACTGGACCGACAGCCTCTTGAGCGCCCGCGGATCGCCGTCGGCGAGCTGGGCGCTGCCGCGGGCCACCTGGGCCATCATCCAGAGCCCGTGCAGGATGTTGCCGGGCAGACCGACCTGCCTGGCGAACTCCGGGTCGATGTGGATCGGGTTGAAGTCTCCGGACGCTCCCGCGTAGCGGTACGGCAGGTACTTGTCGGGGGTCACCTTCAGCTCCGGGATGGAGTCGCCCACCTTCAGGTCCTCGAGGCTCATGCTCAGACACCCCTGACGATGTTGGTCCAGGTCCCCTTCGCGGTCCGCGCGCCGTCCTGGTTGGTCGAGATCGTCTCGAAGACGTAGAAGCCCTTGCCGTCCTTCTCGTAGATCTCCTTGCAGGTGGCGGCCGTCTCGATCACGTCCCCGTCGCAGACCGGCTCGTCCCACTCGAACTCCTGGGAGCCGTGCAGCATCGTCGCCAGGTTGATGCCGACGTCGGGGTCGAGGATCGCCGGGCCCATCGCCCGGGCGCCGTAGACAACGCAGAACATCGGCGGGGCCACCAGGTCGCGGAATCCGGCTGACCTGGCGGCCTCGTGATCGCGATGGACCGGATTTCCGGCTCCGATCGCGTCGGCGTACTCGCGGATCTTCTCGGCCCCGACCTCGTAGGTGGCGGCGGGCCACTGCTTGCCGATGGCGTCCGTCTTGACGGGCATCTGGGGGCGTGATTCTAGGCACTGCTTTGATTTCCGCCGCCTCGCCTGCGCGCGGCTACGGTAGAAATCGCCTGTGGCGTTACTGACCACACGGGAGCCGGATGGCGGGATGCACTTCCGTCCACTGGCGATCCCGTTCCTGATCGCGGCAATCTGCGTTCCGATCGTCGCCTCGATGGCGCTCGGCGGCATCCTTGGTGCGGGAATCGGGATCGCCGTCGGTGGGGTCGCCGCGACCTGGCTGGTGATCTTCGCCGCCCGCTCGCGGCCCGACCGGAAGCTCGAGGTCGCGGAGAGCGCGGACGAGGGGCATCGCGTCCTGGTGGTCGCCGTCGCGGAGGCCACCGCCGCTTCCGCACAACGGGTCGCTGAGCTGGCCGGACCGGCCCTTGACGTTCGACTCGTCGTGCCGGTGCCGAGCCACCTCCTGGACCGCTGGCTATCGGCCGAGGACGACGCACGCCGGGAGGCCGAGGGGCAGCTTGCGCGGTCGGCCGGTGCCCTCGTCGCCGCCGGCCTGCCCGTGAGCGGCTCGGTCGGGGACCACGACCCCGCTCAGGCCCTGGAGGACGAGCTGCGCGACTTCGCTGCCGATGAGGTTGTGCTGCTCACAGCCAATGGCAAGGACCCATTGGCGAAGGTCGAGTCGCGGATAGGGCTACCCCTCCGGCGCGTCTCGGTGGAGGCAGACGGTACGTAGGCCGCCTTGGGGTTGGTAGATTCGCCGGGAGATGGCAGGGAAAGCCCAAACGGGGTCCGTTTCGCGGGGCCGGACGTCTCGGATCGGCCTGGCGCTGGTCACCTCCATCCTGCTGCTGTCCCTCATCCCGAGCTTCGCGATGGCTGCGGTCAAGGTCTATGACTCCTCCGCTTCGATGACCTACCTCGGTGAGGTCACCAAGGCCAAGTGCAAGCTGAGGCGGATCGGGAAGCACAGGACCTTCTTCGCCGTCGGCAAGACGACCAATGGGGCCTACAAGCTGGATCTCGGAACCCTTGAGTTCCGTGGGTTCGGCCAGACGTACAACGTGCCCTACGGCGTTCAGACCCCGAGTGTCGACTTGGATGGCATTTCCAGCAGCGCCGCGTACAGCAACGCCTTCGCCTTCCCGGGAGGGCAACCACCCGGCGGTGCCGGGGCGTTCGCCTTTGCTCGCCGCGGCGCCCAGCTACGACTCGGCATCTATGCGCTTCCAAACCAGGATTACTCCCAGGGCGTCTCTCTCGCCGGCGGATTGAAGTGCGGCTACCCCCGGCGCTGACGCCTTAGGAGTCGCCGTCCATCTCGAGCACGGCGAGGAACGCCTCCTGCGGGACCTCCACCGCGCCGACCTGCTTCATCCGCTTCTTGCCCTTCTTCTGCTTCTCGAGCAGCTTCTTCTTCCGGCTGACGTCGCCGCCATAGAGCTTCGCGGTGACGTCCTTGCGCACGGCCTTGACGGTCTCGCGGGCGATCACGTTGGCGCCGATCGCGGCCTGCACCGGAACGTCGAACTGCTGTCGCGGGATCGTCTTGCGGAGGCGCTCGACCAGGGTGCGGCCCTGGTCATACGAGGACTCCCTGTGCACGATCAGCGAGAGAGCGTCGACCTTGTCGCCGGCCAGCAGCACGTCGAGCTTGACCAGGTCCGAGGGGCGGTTCTCGATCGGCTCGTAATCGAGCGAGGCGTAGCCCTTGCTGCGTGACTTCAGCTGGTCGAAGAAGTCGAGCACGATCTCGGCCAGCGGCAGGTCGTACTGGACCTGGACCCGCGTCGGCGAGAGGTAGTGAATTCCGACGTGCTCCCCACGGCGCTTCTGGCAGAGCTCCATCACGGGCCCGACGTAGTCGTTCGGAGTGATGATCGTGGCCCGGATGAAGGGCTCGGAGATCGATTCGATCGCGGCGGGATCCGGCATGTCGGTCGGGCTCCGGACCTCGACCACCTCGCCGGTGTTGATCAGCGTCACCTCGTAGCGAACGTTCGGTGTGGTCGCGAGCAGCTCGAGGTCGTACTCGCGCTCCAGCCGCTCCCGGACGATGTCCATGTGCAGGAGGCCGAGGAAGCCGCAGCGGTAGCCGAAGCCGAGCGCGTCCGACGTCTCGGGCTC
>JAWVFG010000171.1:0-2903 GCA_033856335.1 Solirubrobacterales bacterium | reverse complement strand
GGCTCGCCGAAGATTGAGATCTCGCCCTCGGTCAGCCTGATCAGGTTGCAGACGGCGCTGATCAGCGTGGTCTTGCCGGCGCCGTTCGGGCCGAGCAGGCCGAAGAAGCTCCCGGCCGGCACCTCGAGGTCGAGGGAGTCGAGGGCGAGGGTCCCGTCGTCGTAGCGCTTGGTCAGGGAACGGAGCTCGAGTGCGTTGGGCATCCTCTCTATTGATAGCGACTGCGGCCCAGCGCCAGGAGGAGACATGATCGACGAGCTGGATGAGGCGAAGTCCGGGGTCGCTACGTGATCTAGGAGTAGGGTGCTTGACCATGAGAAGCCGGGTCGGCATGGGGGGCCTGCTTGTCGCGATCGCGTTGGTTGCGTTCCCGGCGAGTGCCAGCGCGGCAGCGATCACCTTCACGCCGACTGGCTCGATGAGCGTGGGCCGGGAGGGACCCGCCGGAGCGGAGCTGCCCGACGGCAAGGTCCTCGTCGTTGGCGGTACGAACGACCGGACCTCCGAGATCTACGACCCAGCCACGGGCGCGTTCAGCTCAGCCGGCATCGGGCTGATGAACGTTCCTCGCGTCTTCCCGATCGCGGTGACCCTGAGGGACGGCCGCGTGCTGGTCGCCGGAGGCAGTAGTGATTCCAGCGCCGAGCTCTTCGATCCGACGACCAAGACCTTCACGCCAGCGGCTCCAATGGGCGGCAGGCGCTCCGGCGCGGCCGCCGCCCTGCTTCCGGACGGGCGAGTTCTGGTCGCCGGCGGCTACAACGGCTCGACCTATCTCCAGACGGCTGAGATCTACAACCCGACCACCAACAGCTGGAGCCCGACGAACTCGATGGGCATTGAGCGCTACGGCACGGCGGGCGCGAGTCTGGCCGACGGACGGGCGCTGATCGTCGGGGGAAACAGCCTGAGCGCTCCCCTGGCCACCGCGGAGACCTTCAATCCCGCCTCGAGCACCTTCAGCGATGTCGGGTCCATGGGCACCCAGCGCATCAGCCCCTCCGTCTCACCCCTCCCGGACGGACGGGTGCTCGTCGCGGGTGGTCAGGACGCCGACGGCCAGGTGGCGAGTGCCGAGCTCTTCGACCCCAGGACCAATTCGTTCAGTGGCGCCGGGATCGGCTCCATGCCGGTGCCTCGCGACGACGCGGCCACGGCGCCTCTGCCCACGGGTCAGGTGCTGATCGCGGGCGGAGCGGGCCCGGCCGTTGACACCAAGAGCGCGCTGCTCTTCGGCGTCCCCGACAACTTCACTGCGACGGTCAAGGGCCGAAAGCTGATCGTGACCGTCGCCGCGACGGGCACCGTCTCGGTCGTCGGTCCCTCCGGCGCCACTGCCTCCGGTGCCTTGGAAGCCAAGAAGTCGAAGGGGCTGCTGCGGCCCTCCCAAGGGTCGGGAGGCCCCGGCCAGATCAAGGTGAAGCTCAAATTCACCAAGCGTGCGGCGTCAAAGCTGGCCCGCAAAGGCAAGCTCAAGTTCCTTGCCTCGATCACCTTCAGCCCGGACGCTGGCATCCCGCGGACGGAGACGCTGAAACTGAAGGTCAAGCTCAAGCTCAAGCGCCACTAGCCCCTTATGCCGCTTGTAGGCTCCGCGGGTGGAGGCCCGTAGGAGGAGATCGTGATCTACCGCAGCCCGGAGCCGGACATCGAGATCCCGAACCTCTCCATGCCCGAGTACGTGATGGGCGGCGCGGCCGCTCGCGGCGACCATCCGGCGATCATCGACAGCGCCACCGGCGAGGTCACCGCCTACGCCGAGCTGGCCGCCAAGGTCGATGCGGTCGCGGCGGCTCTCCAGTCCCAGGGGATCGGCAAGGGCGACGTGGTCGCGCTGGTCGGGCCGAACAGCGCGGAGTGGGGGATCGCCTACCACGCGATTCTCCGCGCCGGCGGCGTGGTCACCCCGATGAACCCTCTGCTCACGCCCGAGGAGATGTCCAGGCAGCAGGAGAACTCCAGCGCCAAGCTCCTGATCGACGACCCGCCGGCGTTCATCGCGCAGGCGGTGCCGGGCGCGACGCCCGATCGGGTCGACATTGACCCCGAGGAGCTGGCGGTCCTGCCGTACTCGAGTGGCACGACCGGCCTGATGAAGGGGGTGATGCTGACCCACCGCAACCTGGTGGCGAACATCGAGCAGGCCTGGAACTCGATGCCGGTGAACGAGGAGGACACGCTGGTCGGGCTGATGCCCTTCTTCCACATCTACGGCCAGACGGTGGTCCTCAACCTGGGGCTCGCGAAGGGCTCGACGATCGTCACGATGCAGCGCTTCGACTCCGAGGCGCTGATGGATCTCATGGAGGAGCACGGCGTCACCTGGCTGCACGTCGCCCCTCCCGTGATCCTCGCCATGGCCAACACCGCCGAGGTGGAGGGCCGCGACTTCTCCAAGCTGAAGCTGGTGATCTCGGGCGCTGCGCCTCTCGACGCCGAGCTCGCGGGCCGAGCCGAGGCCCGCATCGGCGCGCCGATCCGTCAGGGCTACGGGATGACCGAGCTCAGCCCGGTCAGCCACAAGAGCCGGCTGGCCAGGGTGGCGGAGACGCCGCCGGGCAGTGTCGGGGCGCTGATCCCGAACACCGAGGCGCGCCTGGTCGATCCCGAGACCGGCGAGGACGTCGCCGAGGGCGAGGCCGGCGAGATCTGGGTCCGCGGCCCGCAGGTGATGCGCGGCTATCTCAACAACCCGGAGGCCACCGCCGACACCCTGGTCGAGGACGGCTGGCTGCGCACCGGCGACATCGCCCGGATCGACCCAGACGGCTTCACCTTCATCGTCGATCGGCTCAAGGAGCTGATCAAGTACAAGGGCTACCAGGTGCCGCCCGCGGAGCTCGAGGCCGTGCTCGTCTCCCACCCGAAGGTGAAGGACGCGGGCGTGATCGGGGTGCTGATGG
>JAWVFG010000170.1:0-11817 GCA_033856335.1 Solirubrobacterales bacterium | reverse complement strand
CGTCCACGCGGCGGTCGATGCGCCGCGCCAGCTGCTCGCGATCCATCGTCAGCCCCACCAGAAGGGTCGGCTGCCGTAGCTCAGCCGTCCACAGCCCCTCGGCCGTAGAGGCGGCCTCGATCCCGGCGCGCGCCAGCTCCGTCAGCCGGGCGATTCGCTTACGGTCGCTCGGATCGACGTTGGCGGCCGATTCAGCTTCGAGCTCGCCATGGAGTGCCTGCGGGCCGCGCTCAGCGAGCTCTTGCTCGACCTCCCGGCGAATCTCAGGCCGCACGGGCGGCCGCAGATCGAGATCGGCTAGGGCCGCCCTCAGGTACAGCCCCGTGCCGCCGACGACGATCGGGCGGCGCCCCTCCTCCACCAGGGAATCGATCTCGCGGTGTGCGGCATCGGCGTAGCGCCCCGCGCTGAACTCCTCGTCGGGGTCGAGGAACGAGAGGAGCCGGTGCTCCAACCTGGAGCGCTCGTCGGCGCTCGCCGCGCCGCTGAGGGTCTCCAGGCCGCGATAGACCTGTATCGAGTCGCAGTTGACCGCCACCGGGTCCTCCCCGCGTGCCCGCAGCCGCTCGGCGACCGCGATCGCGACGCCCGTCTTGCCGACCGCGGTTGGCCCGAAGAGCCCGAGGATCCTCAAGCGGCGCGGCTGAGCAGCCGCTCGGAGCCGCTCAGAGTCGTCGAGGTGGCTCCGCTGATCTCGACCTCCACCAGCTCGCCGGGTGCCGCCGTGCCGTCGAAGTTGACCGTCTTGTTGTGTCTCGTGCGGCCGCGCAGCCTGGACGCATCGTTCCGACTCGGCCCCTCGACCAGCACCTCCATCGTGCGCCCGACGAAGCGCTCCGCCCGCTCGCGGGCGCGCCGCTGGACCAGCTCCACCAGGCGCTCCATCCGCTCCCGCTTCACCGGGTGCGGCAGCTGGTCATCGAGCTCGGCCGCCTCCGTGCCTCGCCGCGGCGAGAAGACGAAGGTGAAGGCGCCGTCGTAGCCGACCTCGTCCACGACCTCCAGCGTCTGCTGGAAGTCCGCCTCGGTCTCGCCGGGGAACCCGACGATGATGTCCGTGGTGATCGCGCAATCGGGCACGTGCTCGCGGATCAGAGAGACGCGATCCATGTAGCGCTCGCGGTTGTAGGTGCGGCGCATCCTCTTCAGGACCGGCGTGGATCCAGACTGGAGGGGCAGGTGGATGTGCTCGCAGAGCGACCCGAGCTCGGCGTGCGCCCGGATGACGTCCTCGCGCATGTCCTTGGGATGTGGGCTCGTGTAGCGGATCCGATCGACCCCGGGGACCGCGTCCACCCGGGCGAGCAGCTCCGCAAAGGCGATCCGGTGCTCCTTCGGCAGATCGCGCCCATAGCTGTTCACGTTCTGGCCCAGCAGCGTGATCTCGCCGACGCCATCAGCGGCCAGTCCCTCGACCTCGGTGATCAGCTCATCAGGATCGCGGCTCACCTCGCGCCCGCGCACCGACGGGACGATGCAGTACGAGCAGACGCAGTTGCAGCCCTGCGAGATCTGCACCCACGCCTGGAACTCCCGGGCCCGCTTCATCGGCAGGTGGCCGGTGACGTCCTCGAACTCGAAGTAGCCCTGCGCGGTGAGCGAGTCGGAGGTCAGGAACTCCGCCAGCCGGTGGACCTGGCCGGGGCCGAAGGCGACGTCGACGAACGGAAAGCGGCGGAAGACCTCGTCCTTGACCGACTGGGCCCAGCAGCCGCCGACCCCGACGACCCTGGACGGGTCCTCCGACTTGAGCCGCTTGGCCTCCCCCAGGTGCGCGATGAAGCGGTTGTCGGCCGACTCCCGGATCGAGCAGGTGTTGAACAGGATCAGGTCGGCTCCCTCGCGGTCGTCCGCCTCGACGTAGCCGAGCGAGTCGAGCATGCCCTTCATCCGCTCCGAGTCGTGCACGTTCATCTGGCACCCGAAGGTGGTGACGTGATAGCGGCGCATCGCGGTCAATGTAGCGCCGGCGCGCTACTTCGAGGGCGACTTGACGATCTGCTGGATCCGGCTGTGGGAGAGGCCGAGCTCGCGGGCGACCTCCCGATAGCTGGCCCCGGCCGCCACCGCCTGGCGCACGAGCCTGTCACGGACCATGCGGACCCGCCTCACCTCCTCGTCGATCTGGCGCATCGCACGGCGGTAGTCGAGGCCGATCCGAACCCGCTCGATCCAGACCCTGCCTCGCGCGCGCTCGAAGTCGGCGTGTGACTTCTTCAGGCGTGCCGCCTCCATCTCGGCGATCATCGGACTTGTATAGCACCATTAGGAGGCTGCTATACGCCGCACGTGCCGGCTAGCTCTTGGGCGGAAGCACAGTGAGATCGCCCTGCATCCCGGCCTGTCGATGGCCCGGGACGGTGCAATAGAAGACGTACTTGCCTGGGGCGAGGCTGGTCAGGGTGACCGTCTGCTTGCCGTTCGTGAACGGCTGCACCTGCCCGAGCACGTTTCCGTTGGCCGTCGCCACGGCGATGCTGTGCGGGACCTGCGACGTGTTGTCGTAGGTGATCGCCACGTTGCCCGGCTGGGCCTGGAGGCCATTCGGCTGGTAGACCAGGGAGCCGTCGGCGGGCGAGGAGACCGCCAGGGCGGTTGTCGGCCCAGAAGGCGTGGTGGACGTCGTCCCCGACTCCGCGGCGAGCTTCTCGTTGCGCTTCTTCTGCTCGTCGTTCGACTTGACGATCGCGAATGCCATCGTCGTGCCGACGATCGCGATGAACAGGGCGATCACGCCGGCCATGACCCCGCGGTTGGGCGGGAAGGTCTCGCTGCTGTGGATTCCCACGAAAGCGATCCCCACAGCGGCGAGCACCAGTACGCCGCCGACCACGAAGAAGAAGTTGCCGTCCATTCGGCGCGGATCCTATCCCCGCGGCGGTCGCTCGACACTCCTGACCGCCTCGTATGCCAGCTCCAGCGGATATCCCCGCCTGACCAGCAGCCCCAACGCCCTCTCCCGCTCCCGCCCGTCGTCGCAGGGCATCCCCCGGTCGCCGAGCAGTGCCACGGCTCGCTCGAGCTGGGCTTCCTCGTCGTCCCCGCCCAGCGCTGCATCGATGTGCTCCCGCGCCACACCTCGGCCCTCGAGCGCGGTCGAGATCCGATCCGGTCCCCACCCCGCGAGCTGTCGTTTGTCCTCGGCGTAGCGGCGGGCGAAGCCGGCGTCGTCGATCGCCCCGGCTTCGATCAGCAGGGCGATCACGTCCTCGATCTCGACCTCCTCCACTCCGCGCTCCGCGAGCCAACCGCGCAGCTCGGACTCGGTTCGCTCCTTGTAGCTCAGTGCCCTGAGCGCGAGCTCGTAGGGGTCTTGGGACGGCTTCGCCATCAGTCCGGAGCGCGTGCAGCCGCCTCGCAGAAGTCGCTTCGGGCTGCGGCCTTGCGCTCCCTAGGCGGCCTTCTTTGCCGGTTTCTCGACCGCCTCGACTGGCTCGGGCTTCGGCTTGCCCTTCACGGTCTCCGTCGGCGCGGCAGCGTCTTCGGCCTTCTCGGCCTTGGGCTCCGCCTTCTTCTCGGCCTCCGCCTTGGCCTCGGCCTGATCGCCGATTCCGAGCTTCTCGTAGATCTTTCGCTCCAGCTCCGCCGCCAGCTCCGGGTTGTCGCGGAGGAACTCCTTGGTGTTGTTGCGGCCCTGGCCGAGCCGCGTCTCGCCATAGGAGAAGAAGGAGCCCGACTTCTGGATCAGGTCGTGCTCCAGGGCCATGTCGATCAGGCCGCCCTCCTTGGAGATGCCGGTGCCGTACTCGATGTCGAATTCGGCCTGGCGGAAGGGAGACGCCACCTTGTTCTTGACGACCTTGACCCGGACCCGGTTGCCGACCGCCTCGGTGCCCTCCTTCAGGGTCTCGATCCGGCGGATGTCGAGCCGCTGCGATGAATAGAACTTCAGCGCGCGGCCACCCGGCTGGGTCTCCGGGGAGCCGAACATGACGCCGATCTTCTCCCGGATCTGGTTGGTGAACAGGCAGATCGTGTTGGCGCGGCTCAGGTTTCCGGCCAGCTTGCGCAGCGCCTGGGACATCAGGCGCGCCTGGAGGCCGACGTGGGTGTCGCCCATCTGGCCCTCGAGCTCGACCCGCGGGGTGAGTGCGGCGACGGAGTCCACCGCGACGACGTCGACCGCGCCGGAGCGCACCAGCACGTCGACGATCTCCAGCGCCTGCTCGCCGTAGTCCGGCTGGGAGATCAGCAGCTCGTCGGTGTTGACGCCGATCTTCCGCGCATAGACGGGATCGAGCGCGTGCTCGGTGTCGACGAAGGCGCAGACCCCTCCGCGCGCCTGGGCCTCGGCGATGATGTGGTAGACGAGCGTGGTCTTGCCGGACGACTCCGGCCCGAAGATCTCGACGATGCGGCCGCGCGGCACGCCGCCGACGCCCAGGGCGATGTCCAGTGGCAGCGAACCGGTGGAGATCGCCTCCACGTCCAGTGCGCCGAGCTCGCCCAGCTTCATCAGGGCGCCCTGCCCGAAGTTCTGCTCGATCTGCTTGACCGCCGCCTGCAGCGCCTGGTCGCGCGCCTTCGCGTCCTTCTCGCCGGCCTCTCTCAAGTTGGGCTTCTGATCTGCCATCTCGGTCACCTCTCTGTCTCTTGTTCGTCGTGGACGGTCGGAAGCTCCAACTCGGCCATCGGCTCGTACTCCGCACCGGTCCTGCGCAGGTGGGACTTGAAGAGCACCAGACGAGTCGGACGGAAGAACCGGAACATATGTTCGGGTAGCGGACGAGGCTGGGTCCTGATCAGGGCGGGCTTTCGCCCCCCCGGCGCCTCGGGCCTGACTCGAGCTACGGTCAGGTGCGGCCAGAACGGCCGCTTCTCGGGCTCATGGAAGCCGGCGGCCACCAGTCGCTCCTCGATTCGCCGCTGCAGCGCCACGGTCTCGCCCGAGTTCGCCGCGAGCGCGATCAGGCGCGGGCGCTTGCCGGGCGGAACTCCCACGGGCTCCGTGACGAGCTCGACGGCGGGTGCCTCTGCGCCCTTGTCGAGCGCCGCCTTGGCGATCGCCTTCACGTCCTTCTCCGCCTGGTAGCCGAGGAAGACCAGAGTCATGTGGAGTGCCTCGGGCCGGACGATGCGCAGGGCGGGGTCGGCCAGTGCAGTCTGCTGCCAATCGACCAGCCCCGTACGGACGTCCTGCGGCAAATCGAGGGCGACGAACAGGCGAGCCCTGGGACTCTTGAGCCGCTCCTTGGCCACGTCCGAAAGCTAGACGCCGCCGCGGCCGCCAAGACCGCGCTCCCGCTCGCTCCGCTCATCAGGGCGGATGAGTAACCGCGAGGGCCTTCTCTCCCCTCGGGCTCGGCCTTCAGACCATCTTCATGCTCGATCTGAATACTCCCCGGCCTGCCACTCACGGATACGGCCCGGAGCCAGAGACGACGAGAGGCGCGGCAGCGACGCGTGCGACAACGGCGACTCCTGGGAGTGGGAGCGCTGTCAGCGGCTGTTCTGGTTGCCGGTGCCCTGTTGATCGCGGGGTCCGGCGGGAGTTCCTCCGACAGTCCGGCCGCCGCGAGGGCGCCGTTCACCGGTCGCCTGCTGATCGCTGACCGGGGCAACAACCGGCTGCTGCTGGTCGATGCCTCCAAGCGAATCCTCTGGCGCTACCCGAGCAAGGGCCGACCCGCTCCCCGGGGTGGCTTCTACTTCCCCGACGATGCCTTCTTCACCCAGGGCGGCACCGGGCTGATCTCAAATCAGGAGGACAACGAGACGATCGTGCGGATCGCATTCCCCTCCGGCCACGTCACCTTCCAGTACGGCCACCCGCGGACGGCGGGCTCCCGGCCCGGCTACCTGAACCAGCCCGACGACGCGTATCTGCTCAAGGACGGCACGATCACGGTGGCCGATGCCCAGAACTGCCGCATCCTGTTCATCGGAGCCGATGGCAAGCCGCAGTCGCAGATCGGCACCGACGGCAGCTGCACGCACGACCCGCCGAGGAGCATCGGCTACCCGAACGGGGACACCCCGATCCCCAACGGGAACTTCCTGGTGTCCGAGGTGCACGGCTCCTATGTGGACGAGTTCACACGTGCCGGCAAGATGGTCTGGAGCACGCAGCTGCCGATCGTCTATCCCTCCGACCCACAACAGCTCGGGCCGAACCTCTATCTCGTCGCGAACTACGCGAAGCCTGGTGGGCTGTACGAGTTCAACAGGGCCGGGAAGATCCTCTGGTCCTATCACCCGAAATCAGGCTCTGGGATGCTCGACCACCCCAGCCTGGCCGAGCGCCTGCCCAACGGGTTCATCGCGGTGAACGACGACTTCCGCCACCGCGTCGTCGTGATCGATCCGAAGCGGAAGCGCATCGTCTGGCAATACGGCCACACCGATCACTCCGGGCGCCAGCCCGGCTACCTGAAGATCCCCGACGGCTTCGACCTGCTCGGTCCGGGCAACACGACGCCGACGCACCCGTCGACGGGCTGAGTCGCCCGAAGAGCACCGCCTGCATGCATTGCCGTCCGCACCAAGCTTGACAGCGGGCCGAGAACTCTGAAAGGGTCGCGCTTGTTGGCAGGTGTCAGGCCTGCTTCATCGAGCCAGAAGGGCGGGTGGGGAAATTGATTCGCAGGATCGGCGTGGCGGCAGCACTCATTGCCGCCGGCTTCATGGTGTTCGTGGCACAGGCCACGGCGGCCACCTACAGCAATCCGACTCCAATCACTATCCCGGCGGGAGCGCCCACGACGACGAGCGGGCCGGCTACTCCCTACCCATCGCAGATCACGGTCTCGGCATTGCAGGGAACGATCTCCAAGCTCACCGTCACCCTCAGCGGCTACAGCCATACCGTCCCGGCCGATGTCGGGGCCGTCCTTATCGCGCCCGGTGGGCAGGCGCTCGAGCTGATGAACTGCAGCGGTGGCTTTGCCACCGCGGCGCCGATCAATCTGACCTTCGATGACATGGCCGCGATGCAGATCGCCCAATTGCCGGCGCCGGTCACCGGCACCTACAGGCCGGCCGACCACTGCTCCCCGACGTTCAGCTACAGCCCACCGGGGCCGGGCACGGCCTACGGCAATCCTGGGCCCGGGCACGGGAGCCCACCGTTCGCCACCCTGTCCTCGACCTTCAACGGACTCGACCCGAATGGGACCTGGAAGCTCTTCGTCCAGGACTTTTCAGGTGGCGATGTCGGCACGATCTCCGGAGGTTGGAGTCTCGATCTGACCGGTCCGACGACCGGCCAGCGCGCCGCGGCGCTCAAGAAGTGCAAGAAGAAGTTCAAGAAGAATCACAACAAGAAGAAGTTCAAGAAGTGCAAGAAGAGGGCGAACCAGCTGCCGGTCTAGGTTCTGTGGCGCTTTGCGGCGTCAGCTCCCCGTCGGCGACGGGGAGATCTCGCCGCGCCCCGCGACCTGCAGGTTCGCCGGCAGCTTCGCGTCCCAGCGGTCGGCCAGCACCTGCAAACGGGTGCGCCAGGCGATGATCGCCGCGCGCTGCTCGTTCTGGAAGTGGGGCAGCTCGTCGAACTGGCGCGTCTCGAGAGCCGCCACCAGCGCGCTCAGATAGGTGTCCTGGAGGACGAAGGTGTGCGCGTAGGCGTCCTGGGCGGCGCGCATCTCGTCGGGGACCGGCTCGACCGCGGCGATCCGCACCGCGTAGTCGGCCGCCCCGCGCTCGATCCGGCCCATCCGCCGTTTCGCCTGGGCGGCGCTCAGATCCCCGTTCCCGTAGCCCTCGAGGATCGGGTCGGCCTGATCGAGGAGCTCGTTGATCCCCAGCCTGATCGGCTGGACCTTCGCGACGTAGGCCTCCAACGCGTTTCTGTGATCGGCCGTGGTGGTGTCGGACCCACAGGCGGCGAGGGCGAGCGCGGCGCCGACCGCCGCGAGCCCCACCAGCCGGCGCCTCTCGCGACCGCTCACCGCGGAGGCTCCCGTCCCTCCAGCAGGTACCGGACCAGGTGGAGCGCGACCACCACCGAGCGCTCGCGGACGTCGGTCCGGTTGCCGGGCAGGATCGGGTCGCGCGCGAGCCTCTCGCCGGTGGCCGTCTTGGCACAGAAGCAGACGTAGCCGACGGGCTTCTCCTCGGTGCCGCCGTCGGGGCCGGCCACGCCGGTGATCGAGCAGCCCACGTCCGCGCCGAAACGCTCGATCGCGCCATCGGCCATCGCCTCCGCCACCTCCGGCGAGACGGCCCCATGTGTCTCGATCAGGCCCGTATCGACCCCGACCAGCTCCGACTTGGCCTCGTTGGAGTAGGCCACCACCCCGCCCGTGAACCACTCCGAGGAGCCGGGGCGAAGCGTCAGGCGGGCCGCCAGCAGCCCTCCGCTGCAGGACTCGGCCACCGCCACCGAGCGATCCCCGAGCAGCCGGAAGACGACCTCCTCGATCGACTCGCCGCTCTCGGTGTAGGTGAACTGCCCAAGGCGCTCGGCGAGGCCGGCCCGGAGCGCCTCGGCGGCCTCCTCGGAGCCGTCGCGGTGGCGCACGTCCGTGACCAGCTCGCCACCGCGCAGGCAGGTCGTGACCTCGAGCTGGTCCAGCTCGACCCCCTCGTTCTCGATCTCACGCAGGGCCTTGGCCAGCTCGGACTCCGGAATGCCGAACATCCGGATCGACATCGTCCGGTATGGCTGGGCGCGGCCGAGCACTTCCTGGGCCGCGTCCGTGGCCAGCGCGCGCGGCCACATCTCCTGGAGCTCGCGCGGCGGGCCCGGCAGGACGACCACCACCTGGCCATCGGCTGGGACGACCAGGCCCGGTGCCGTGCCGGCCGGATCGATCGCGGTCGCGCCCTCGGGCACCATCGCCTGCTTGCGGTTCGCCTCGCGGACGGCCTCGGGATCGAAGCGCAGCCTGCGGGCGTAGCGGGCGATGATCTGGGCGATCTTCTCCTCCATCTCCTCGTCGAGCACCAGCTCGCGCCCCGCGAACCGCCCCACGACCTCCGCGGTCAGGTCATCGGCGGTCGGCCCGAGCCCGCCGCTGGTCACGATCAGGTCGAGGCCCTCGTCCCGCATGTGGCGGAGCGCGCCCTCCAGGTCCTCCGGCCGGTCGCCGACCACGGTGATCTCCGCGACCTCGATTCCCAGGTCGGCCAGCCTCTCCGAGATCCAGGGGCCGTTGCGGTCGGTGACGTAGCCGCTCAGCACCTCGGTGCCGGTCACCAGGATTCCCGCGCGAACACTCACGCGGGCCATTCTTGCGGGTATGCCTTCTCGCTACTCGCCCTCGGCGGGCGCCGCAACCGGTTCCGAGGGCTCGGCCGGCGCCGCCGCGCCCACGCCCAGGACCCTTGGCAGATCCGCCACCGAGACCAGGACCTGGCGCGGCTTGGAGCCCTCGTAGCCGGAGATGATCCCCCGGCGCTCGAGCATGTCGATCAGGCGGCCGGCGCGCGTGTAGCCGACACGCAGGCGGCGCTGGATCATCGAGACCGAGGCGGTGTCGCTCTCCACCACCAGCTGAGCAGCCTGATCCAGCAGGTCGTCGCTGTCGGGATCGAAGTCGTCGCCCCCCCCGCTCTCGTCCGCCGGCGGCTGGGCGGCCTCCAGCAGCTCCTCCGCGAAGTCGGGTTCACCCTGATCGGACCAGTGATCGGTGATCTTGGCGATCTCCGCCTCGGTGATGAAGGCGCCCTGGATCCGCTGCATCTTCGATGTGCCGGCCGGCCGGAAGAGCATGTCGCCCTGGCCGAGGAGCGTCTCGGCGCCCCCCTGGTCCAGGATCACCCGGGAGTCAACCTGCGAGGACACCGCGAAGGCGATGCGGGCCGGGATGTTGACCTTGATCGTCCCGGTGATGATGTCGGTGGACGGCCGCTGCGTCGCCAGCAAAAGATGGATGCCGACCGCCCGTGACTTCTGGGCCAGGCGAATGATCGCGTCCTCGACCTCGGCCGGGGCGACCATCATCAGGTCGGCGAGCTCGTCGATCACGCAGAGGATGTGCGGCAGCGGTGCCTCGCCCTCCCGCTCGCGAACGCGGTTGAGCTCACTGAGGTTGCGGGAGCGGGCCTTCTCCATGACGCCGTAGCGGCTCTCCATCTCCGCGATCAGGTTGTTGAGAACGTTTGCTGCCAGCCGCGGAGACGTCACGACCGGCGTGAGCAGGTGGGGGATCTTCTCGTAGTGGTTGAGCTCGACCCGCTTCGGGTCCACCAGGACCAGCCGGACCTCGTTGGGCGAGGCGTGCAGGAGGATCGAGCTGAGGATCGCGTTGACCGATCCCGACTTCCCCGACCCGGTCGTGCCGGCGATCAGGGCGTGCGGCATCTTCTGCAGGTCGGTCCAGACGGCGCTCCCGCTGATGTCCTTGCCCAGCCAGGCGACCAGCGGCGAGGAGCCCTGCGGCCGCCCGCCGTAGATGTCGCCGAGCCGGACGAGACGGCGGCGCTGGTTCGGGACCTCCACACCGACAGCCTGCTTGCCGGGAATCGGAGCCAGGATCCGGATGTCCGTCGAGGCCAGGGCGTATGCGAGGTCGTCCTTGAGCTGGCTGATCTTCGAGACCTTGGTGCCCGGGGCGAGCCTGAGCTCGTAGCGGCTCACATGGGGGCCGGTCACGGTCCCGACCATCTTGGCCTCCACCCCGAAGTGCCCGAGTGCCTCGAGCAGGGTGCGGGCGACCTCCTCGTGGTCCTTGGTGTCGGGCCCCTTGTCGGGCTTGCCGCGCTCGAGCACCCGCTCGGCGTCCGGCACGTGGTACTCGATCTCCTCGGACTCGGTGACGCCGCCGCGTTTCTCGCCCATGGGGGTGCGGGCGGGGGCCTGGCTGACGGCTTCGCCATCAACCGGCACGTCCTCAGCTTCTCCTCCGGAGGCATGCGGCTCGGGCGCGTCTGGCTTGGCAACCCTGATCGCCTCGTCGCTTTCCTCCAGGTCCTCGAGCTCGCTGGTGTCCGGCTCGTCGGCGACCCGGACGGCTTCGTCGAAGTTCGCAACCTGCTCGGTCTCTGCCTGCTCGTCGCCGCCCACGAGGACCTGGAAGTCGTCCCCGCCGGCAACCGGCTCGGGCGGCCCGAAGATCCGTTCCGTGTCGGCGGGCGAGGTGTCGATCAGGTCGGGGTCCGTGTGGATCCTGCTCTCCTTGATCGCGGTGGCGAATCCGACCGTGCCGCGCTTCGCCCTCTCTGCGCCGCGCCGGCCGGCCCGCACCATGTCCGAGACCGATCGCCCGGTGAGCAGTAGCAGCCCGGACGCAAGCAGCACCACAGCGATGATCTGGGCGCCGAGGCGCTGGAAGAGCGTGGTCGTCGCCCAGTAGAGGACCTCGCCGATGCCGCCGCCGTGATGCGGGAAGAAGTTTGGATCGAAGAGGCCCTTTCGGACCCCCTCGGGACCGAGCCCGGCGGTCTGTGCCGCCAGTGCGAGGAGCAGGCCGCAGGCGATTGCGACCACCCCGACCGCGACCGACTTGGGCGAAGGGAGGAACGGCCTCATGATCAGCCCGATCCCGGCCAGCCCCAGTGCGACCGGCACCACCACCGCACCCGCGCCCACCGCGTAGGAGAGAGCCGTCTCGGAGCCGTTCCCGACGGCACCTCCGTTCCAGCCGAGATAGATCACGTACCCCAGGTAGACGGCCAGACCGATGCAGGAGAGTCCCGCCAGGTCGAGTCGGCGCTGCATCACCTCGGGCGAGGAGCGGCCTCTGGAGCGCCCGCGGCCATGCGTCGCGCCCCGGCGCTTCTGCGCCCGGGCAGGCTGCTTCTTGCGCCGTGGCGGATCTCGCCGCTGCGGCGCGCCGAAAATGCGGTCTGCAAGCATCCGTTCACCCATTTCGACGCCTGTAAGCAGTCCCCTGCCGTGCGTGGACAGGCACGGCTTCGCCACCAGATCGCGGCCAC
>JAWVFG010000169.1:0-2693 GCA_033856335.1 Solirubrobacterales bacterium | reverse complement strand
GCTCACCAGGTTCAGGCTGCGGTCGTAGATGCCGATCTGCTGGTTGACCATCTCGACGTAGTTGTTCGGACCGATCGCGCCCGTGCTGTCCGGTGGAGCCACGGTGAGCTGGCTCAAGCCCGGGCTGTTCAGGTTGTTGAAGAAGCCGGCGAGTGGTACGCGGGGGGCAACCAACGGTCCCCGGGAGCCGCGAGAGGCGATGGCCGCGGCGCGCAGCTTGGCCGATCTCAGGGCGCCCGGATTGAGGGTACGGAACGGTTGCGCGAGGACGGGCCGGTTGGTGGAGGGCACGCCTGGGGCCAGCGCGGTCGGCGTTACGTGCCCGATCGGAGCCAGGACTGATCCCGTCGATCCCGGACCAGCCCCGGAAGCGGGGACGGCCATCCCGAGGGTGCTCGCCAGGAGGGCGGCGGCGGAAGCCAGCACGAATGCGACGCGAGGGATGCGCGCCACGGTCCAGGTGGACATCGAGTGCCTCACGTGCGTGACTGGACGGCGATCTTGCGCTCAATCGGTCTCGGTGTCGAGATCGTTCATCCGGGTCCGCGCGGACCGTGTTGGCAGAGTGGCCAGTCGCTCCCGTCAGCGGGCTGGCGCCGCTTTGACCGTCCTTGGCTTTCCATCTTCTTCTACCGGTTTCGGCGCGAGCTGCCGGTAGGGGCGCGCCACCGCCGTGATGTCCTGGTCGCCATACTTGCTCGCGGCGGCGGCGACGAGGCGGCGGGCTTCGACCGTGAGCGGCGAGTCGGCCTCGGACCGGCCGAATAACCCCACGGCCAGGTCGAGGTCCTTGCGCAAGTCGCGCAGCGCGAAGAGGGTCGGCTCGTGGAGGTTCTCGACGATGCCGTTTCGACGGGCGGCGAGCAGGGGCGCCATGCGCTCCAGGACCCAGAAGACGTCATCGGGCTGGAGGCCGGCCCTCTCCCCGGCGACCTGCAACTCGGCCGCGGCCAGGATCACGTCGGCGAGCATGCTGTTGGCGACGAGCTTGAGGCGTGCGCCGCTTCCCAGGGGACCGACATGGCGGACCGTCCCAAGCGTGCGCAGGACGGCCTCCGCCAGGTCGAAGTCGGCGTCATCACCACCCACCAGGATCGCAACCTGGCCGGCTCGCATCACCGGCGGAGCCCCAAGGATCGGGGCGTCGATCAGGCGACCGCCCGCCGCGGCGACGTCGGCCGCAAGTGAGGGCAGGATGTCGGGGCCTGCCGTGCTCATTTCGATGAACAGTGTTCCGGCAGCTGCGCTGACTGCTCCGTCCGACCCCAGGTAGGTCGATCGCACGGCCTCCGGACCGGTCAGATTGCTGATCACGATGTCGGCGCGGCGGGCGGCGGCAGCCGGTGTGTCCGCCACCGTGCCGATACCCAGCGCCACGGCACGCTCCCGGGTCCGGTTCCAGAGGGTCAGCTCGAACCCTGCCTCCGCGATGCGGGCGGCGATCGCCGAGCCCATCTTGCCGGTCCCGAGGATCGCGATCCGGGGAGCGTCCGACCCGTCCTTGCTCGAGCGAAAGGTGATCTCGTTCATCGTCATTTCGGGACTTCCTTTCACATCTTCTCGGGGGCCGGCCCACCGACCGGAACCTCATCGCGCAGGAGCTCCTCGACCTGGGCGAGCTCCCGGGACGAGAGCCGGATGTCGGCGGCGGGTGCGGTCTGCTGGATCTGCTCCTGATTTCGGGCACCGACGATCGCGACGTCGACGGCCGGGTTGGCAAGCGTCCAGGCGATCGCCAACTCGGCGACGGTCATCTCTCGGTCCGAGGCGAAGTCCTCGAGCCGGCGGACGATGGCGAGGTTTCGCTTGAACGCCTCACCGGTGAACATCTCGCTCTTCGAGCGCCAGTCGTTCTGTGGGAAGGTCGTCGTCTCGGTCATCCGGCCGCTGAGCAGTCCGTGGGCCATCGGCCCGTAGACCAGGACGCCGATGCCATGCTCCCGTGCGAACGGGAGGATCGACTCCTCGATGTCCCGACGGAACAGGTGATACGGCGGCTGGAGCGTGTCGATCGGGCGGACCTGCTGGAATGCGGTCATCTCGCGGGCGTCGTAGTTGGACACGCCGACGTAGCGGACCTTGCCCTCGCGCACGAAGTCATCGAGCGTCCGCGCCGTCTCGGCGATCGGGGTCGCGGGATCGGGCCAGTGGACCTGGTAGAGGTCGACATACTCGGTGCCGAGCGACCGGAGGCTCGCCTCGAGGTCGCGGCGGAGACCCGCCGGGCTGCTGTCGCGAGCCGGCAAGCCGCCCTCGTTGCGGAGCCCGCCCTTCGTGGCGATCACGATCGACTCGCGAGCCGACTGGATCTCCGGCCGGAGCGCGTCGCCGAGGAGCTCCTCCGCCGCTCCGAAGCCATAGGCCCGGGCGGTGTCGAAGAGCGTGATCCCCAGGTCGAGAGCTGCCCGCATCGCGGCGATGGCAGCGGCGCGGTCGACGCTGCCCCAGTCACCGCCCGCCGACCAGTTGCCGAATGCGATCCGCGAAACCCTGGGTCCGCGCTCGCCGAGCTGTGCGTACTGCATCTGTCTGATCCTCCTTGGAGCGAGGGGCTTGTCCCCACGCCCTTACGAATTGACGAGGCCGGCTACCACGAAGGAACGGAGGGCGACGAGGTGCTTGATCTCGTCCACCGTCCAGCCGCTTTCAGCCGCGTGCAGTCCCGTGAGATAGGCGACGACGTTGCCCGCCTC
>JAWVFG010000168.1:0-19804 GCA_033856335.1 Solirubrobacterales bacterium | reverse complement strand
GCCGGGATGCTGGAGACGGGCTCCGGACTCGAGCGGGCCGTCTCCGCCGTCCTCGGGGAGCGGCTGCGGGCCTCGATCGTCGGCTCAGTCGGCGAGGGGCGCGAGCGGCTCGCCGGTGCCGAGGGCGCCGCCCGCGCGTTGATCTCGTCAGGGCCCGCCACGGCTTCTTCCCAGGCGCCCAAGGATGGTGCTCGCCGTCTGCTCGACCTCATCGAGGCGCGCGGGGACGCGGCGCCGATCACGGAGCGCCTGCTCGCAGACGCCTGGCTGGTGGACGATTTCGACGACCTGGCCGAGGGATTCACCGGCGTCGCCGTCACTGTGGACGGCGAGTGCTACGACGCGGCGGCCGGCGAGATCCGCCGGCTCCCGCGGGAGGGCACCGATCCAGCACTGGCCGCCCGCTCGGAGCGCGAGGAGCTCGCCTCCAGGCTGGGCCAGCGCGAGCAGACCGAGGAGCGCTCCAGGCGCGACCTGGAGCGAGCCGAGTCGGCCCTCACCGAGGCTCGGGAGCGCGAGGACGAGGCGCAGCGGGCGCTGCGAGACGCCCGCCGGACCGTCGACGAGGCTGCCGAGGAGGCCAGCCGGACCACCTGGCTCTCCGAGCGGCACGCGGAGCGCGGAGGCGAGGGGTCGGGATCGGGGGCGATCCAGCGAGCCAAGCTGGAGGCCGAGCTGACCGCCGAGCGCCGCCACGCGGAGGCAGCGGAGCGGGCGCGCCAGAAGCGCCTGCTCGACCGCCAGGAGCTCGAGCGCCGGATCTCATTGGAGAGCGAGACCTTGCCGGCACTCGCCCGCGCGCGGGACGCGCTGCTTCGCCTCGGCGAGCTGCTGGAGCAGCGCGCTGCGAGGCTGGCGGAGGCCGAGGGCGACGGAGGCACGGATATCGCCGCGGAGCTGCGCGAGTGCTCCCAGCAGGAGTTCGGCCTGCAGGCCGAGCTGCGCGAGGCCAGCGAGGCGATGACCGTGGCGGAGGTGGAGGCCACCCAGCTGCGCGGCCACCGCGACGAGAGCACCGCCGAGGTCCAGCGCCTCGGGGCGGCGCTTGGGGAGGACCTGGCGGCCGCTGCCGAGGCCCTCGACGATGAGGAGCGGGAGGGGATCGAGGCCCGGCTGGCCAGGCTCGAGCGCAACCGCGAGCAGATCGGGCCCGTCAACCCCCTGGCGGAGCGCGAGTACGCGGAGGAGCGCGAGCACGTCACGGAGCTCGCCGAGCAGCGCAAGGACCTGGAGAAGGCGATCACCGAGCTGCGCGCCCTGATCCGGCGCACGGACAAGGAGATCGCCGCCGCCTTCGAGGAGACGTTCGAGGCCACCGCCCGCGGCTTCGAGGAGATGGTGGCCGAGCTCTTCCCGGGCGGGCGTGGGCGCCTGCGCAGAGTCGACGTGGGGCCCCGGCCGTTCGCGGGCCAGGCGCCGGAAGCGGGCGACGAGGAGCCCGCGGAGGAGGAGTCCGATGAGGAGCTCGCCCCACCGGACGAGGACGGCGGTGTGGAGATCGAGGTGACTCCGGCGGGCAAGTCGACCCGGCGCCTCTCGCTGCTCTCCGGCGGTGAGAAGTCGCTTGTCGCGCTCGCCTTCGTCTTCGCCGTCCTGATGGCGCGCCCGTGTCCCTTCTACATCCTCGACGAGGTCGAGGCGGCCCTCGATGACATCAACATCGATCGCTTCCTCCGTCTCGTCCGCCGCTTCTCGGAGCGCTCGCAGTTCATCGTCGTCACCCACCAGAAGCGCACCATGGACGCCGCCGACATCCTCTACGGGGTCAGCATGGGCCGCGACGGCATCACCAAGGTGGTCTCGCGCAAGCTCCCCCGCGACGAGCTCGCCTCCGGTCAGGACCCGCTCGAGCCTCAGGCAGCCGCAGAAGCCGCGTAGATCCGGCGGCGGTGTGTGTGGCCGCCGTTACTGTGCGGGCCGTGGCGACGACGTGGCAAGAGGCGTTCGACCTCGGCGATCGCGAGGTTCCTGAGGCACCTTCCGAGGAGGAGCGATCGGGGGTGTTCCGGCGCCTGCGCGAGGGGCTGACCCGGAGCCGCCAGGCGCTGACCGCCGAGCTCTCGTCAAGCTTCACCGAGCGGATCGACGAGTCGACCTGGGAGAACCTCGAGGAGGCTCTGATCCTGGCCGATGTCGGGGCGCCCACAACCGCGGCAGTCGTCCGGCGGCTCGAGGACGAGGTGGAGGCGGGGGGACTCAGCGGAGGCGAGGCGCTGCGCGAGCGGTTGATCGAGCTGCTCGCCGAGACCGCCTCGCCCGGCGGGAGCGACGCCGCGCAAATCCATCTGCCGGACCGGCCCTCGGTCCTGATGGTGGTCGGGGTGAACGGCACGGGGAAGACGACGACGATCGGCAAGGTCGCCTGGCACCTCCAGAAGGAGCTGGGGTTGGACGTGATCGTCGCGGCAGCCGACACCTACCGGGCGGCGGCGGTCAACCAGCTCGCCGAGTGGGCGGATCGCGCCGGGACCCAGATCGTGCGCGGGACCGAGGGCGGCGACCCGGGCGCCGTCGTCTTCGACGGAGTCGCGGCGGCACAGGCCCGTGGCGCGGACGTGGTGATCTGCGACACCGCCGGCAGGCTCCACACCCACGGCAACCTGATGGAGGAGCTCTCCAAGGTCCGCCGGGTGATCTCCAAGCAGATCCCGGACGCCCCTCACGAGACCCTGGTGGTGATCGACGCCACCACTGGGCAGAACGGCGTTCGCCAGGCCCAGGAGTTCGCCAAGTCCGTCGAGGTGACCGGGGCCGTGCTCACCAAGCTCGACGGCAGCGCCAAGGGCGGGGTCGCGCTGGCGATCGCTGCGGAACTGGGCATCCCGGTGAAGCTGATCGGCATCGGCGAGTCCCTCGAGGACCTGCGGCCCTTCGACGCCGAGCAGTTCGCAAGAGCCCTGATCGGGGAGTAGGCGGGCCGAGTCAACCGGCGTTACCCGGGGTGCAACCGCCATCGCAGGTCGATTCGCGGATAGGGGGAGGCTGCAGAGGTGCCAACGGGAGGCACCAGGTTCCTCGCCCTGCTCGGGGCGATCGCGGCGATGCTGCTTTCGCTGCCTGCCTCGGCGAGCGCGGGCAGCGCCGACGTGGCCGCGGTGCAGGTCGCGATGGGGGCGCTCGGCCTCTACCCGCACCCGGTTGACGGAATCAGCGGTCCGTGGACACAGGGAGCGGTTCGCACATTCCAGTCCCGGCATGGCCTGGCCGCCGACGGCGTCGCCGGGCCTCAGACGCGCGCGGCCCTCGGCCGGCGCGGCAGGCCCGACCTGGGTACGCGCCCGATGCGGGCGGGCAAGCGCGGCTGGGACGTGGCAGCGCTGCAGTTCCTCCTCCATACCCGCGGATTCGAGCCCGGCGGTTTCGACGGTGGTTTCGGGCCGAACACCGCAAACGCCCTCCGCCGCTACCAGGCCGCGGCCGGGCTCCAGGTCGATGGCGTGGCGGGCCCCAGCACGCTGAACGCGCTGCAGGGAGGCCAGGTGGTCAGCGCCGCCCCCGGCACCCCGGTTCGGTTCTTCAGGCCGGTGCCCGGAGCGATCGGCGACGGCTTCGGCTGGATTCCACCAGGGCGCTGGCACACCGGGTTGGACTTCCCCGAGCCCAGGGGCACTCCCATCCACGCGGGCGGCGTCGGAGTCGTCGCCTTCGCGGGCATGAACACCGGCGGCTACGGCAACCTCGTGGTGGTCCGGCACAGGCTCGGATTCGAGAGCTGGTACGCGCACATGTCGTCGATCGCAGCCTCGGTCGGCCAATCCGTCGTCGGTGGGCAGACGATCGGCTACGTCGGCTCCACCGGATTCTCGACGGGGCCGCACCTCCATTTCGAGGTCCGACACTTCGGCACGCCGATCGATCCCGCGCCCCTGCTGCTCGGCTACCGGTCGGCCGACAGCAGGGCCACGGCACGCGCCGCCGGCCGCCGTCACAGGTGCCGCGCGAACGCCGACGTGAGGGGCCGCAGGGCGGACCCGCTGACGGCGCGCCTGGACCGCTGCCCCTAGAGGGCACCCAGCCGATCTCTCTAAGCTGGACCGGATGTTCGACCAGCTCTCAGAACGCCTCCAGGGTGTGCTCTCGGACGTTCGCTCGCGGGGCAAGCTCTCCGAGGACGACGTCAACAAGGCCCTGCGCGAGGTGCGCCTCGCCCTGCTGGAAGCCGACGTCAACTTCAAGGTCGTCAAGGACTTCACGGCGTCCCTCAAGGAGCGCCTCGCCGGTGAGGAGATCTCCGACTCGCTCAATCCCGGCCAGACCGTGGTCAAGGCCGTCAACGACGAGCTCGCCGAGCTCATGGGCGGCGCCGGCCGCGACCTGGTCTTCGCCCCGAGCGGACTGACGGTGATCCTGATGGCAGGCCTGCAGGGATCGGGAAAGACGACCGCCAGCGCAAAGCTGGCGAAGCTCCTGAAGAAGGACGGCAGGGACGTTGCGCTCGCCGCCTGCGACCTGCAGCGGCCGGCCGCGGTCGAGCAGCTCGAGAAGCTCGGCGCCCAGGCCAAGGCCCACGTCTACTCACTGCCCGGCGAGACCGATCCCGTCAAGGTCGCCGGGTGGGCGCGCGATCAGGCGGTGAGCGAGAACCGCGACGTGCTGATCGTCGACACGGCGGGTCGACTGCACGTCGACGAGGAGCTGATGGACGAGCTGGCGAGGGTCCGCAAGGTCACCAAGCCCCACGACGTCCTGCTCGTCGTCGACGCGATGACCGGCCAGGACGCGGTCAACGTCGCGGAGAGCTTCGCGGAGGTCGCGGACTTCGACGGCGTGCTGATCACCAAGCTCGACGGCGACGCCCGCGGTGGCGCCGCGCTCTCCGTCCGGGCCGTCACCGGCAAGCCGATCCTCAACGCCTCGACGGGCGAGAAGCTCGACGAGCTCGAGCGCTTCCATCCCGACCGGATGGCCGGCCGGATCCTCGGCATGGGCGACGTGATGTCGCTGATCGAGAAGACGCAGGACGAGTTCGACGAGGACCAGGCCGCCGACCTCGAGCGCAAGATCCGCAAGCAGGAGTTCACCCTCGACGACTTCCTCACCCAGATGAAGCAGGTCCGCCGCATGGGACCGCTCGGCAACCTGATGAAGATGGTCCCCGGTATGGGCAAGGCGATGCGGGGCATGGGCCAGGTCGACGAGCGTGAGCTCGACCGGCTCGAGGCGATCATCCAGTCGATGACGCCTTACGAGCGATCCCATCCGGGTGAGATCAACGGGTCGCGCCGGAAGCGGATCGCCACCGGCTCCGGGACCACCGTCCAGGCCGTCAACCGACTGGTCAAGCAGTTCGGCCAGGTCAACAAGTTGATGAAGCAGCTCTCCGAGGGCAAGATGCCCGACCCCCAGCAGCTGACGCGGGGTATGCGCTGACCCCGTGCAACGTCTAACCTCCGCCGCCGCATGTCCGTGAGAATTCGCCTACGCAGGGTCGGGAGCAAGAAGAACCCGATCTGGAGGGTTGTCGTCGCCGACCAGCGCTCGCCGCGGGACGGTCGAACGATCGAGACGATCGGTCAGTACAACCCGCAGACGGACCCGTCGCTGATCGTCATCGATCCGGATCGCGCCCGCCACTGGCTCGAGAAGGGCGCCCAGCCCACCCGAACCGTGGCGACGCTGCTTCGCACCCAGGGGATCCAGGCGACCGGCCGCTAGCCGGCTGCGTCGGGCATCCCGTGCGCGATCTGCTCGAGTTCCTCGCCCGGTCACTGGTCGAGCACCCGGACTCGGTCGTTGTGACCGAGGTCGAGGAGATCGACGGCGAGGTGGTGCTCGAGCTCGAGGTCGCCGACGACGACCTCGGCCGGGTGATCGGCCGTGGCGGCCGGGTCGCCAACGCGATGCGCTCGGTGATGAAGGCCGCCGCGACGCGCGAGGACAAGCGCGTCGTCGTCGAAATACTGGACTGAGGCCCCGGCCGTGGTCATCGACGTCTTCACGCTCTTCCCCGAGCACTTCGAATGGTTCCTGCGCCAGCGCCACGTCTCCAATGCGGTGGCCGGCGGCACCGAGCTGCGATTCCGGAACTACCGCGACACGACGCCGCTCGGCGCCGGCCAGGTCGATGACTCGCCCTACGGGGGCGGCGCCGGCATGGTGATGCGCGTGGACGTCGTGGACGCCGCCCTCGAGGCGGCGTATGGATCCAATCGAGACGCCGTCCGCAAGATCGCCCTGGCGCCCTCCGGCCGGCTCTTCGACGAGCCGCTCGCCGCCGAGCTCGCCGCGGAGCCGCATCTCGCGCTTCTCTGCGGCCGCTATGAGGGGTTCGACGAGCGCGTCGTTGAGCACCTCGCGGACGAGACGATCTCGATCGGCCGCTATGTCCTCTCCGGAGGCGAGCTGCCCGCGATGGTGATCGCGGACTCGGTGCTGCGGAAGCTGCCGGGGGCGCTCGGCGATGCCGAGAGCGCGGTCGAGGAGTCCTACAGCGCGGCGCTCGACGGGGCACCCGAGTACCCGCACTACACGCGCCCGGCCTCCTACCGCGGCTGGGAGGTCCCGGACGTCCTCCTCTCCGGCAACCACGCCCTGGTGCGTGAGTGGCGGCTGACGCAAGCGCGGCGGCGAGCCACCAAATAACGGCCGCCACAAACACCGAGGCCGCGTCTACCGCTACATTTTGCTGCGTTGCGCGGGCCGACCGGTACGCGCATTTTTTTGAGTCCCGTCCCCGTCGCTTTAGGCGTCGCTCAGATCGGGCTCCAACGATCACCCGCACCTGATGAGCACAGTCATCGAAAGCCTCGAGAAGCGAGACCTGAAGCAGCGCCCCAGATTCGGCGCGGGCGACCGCGTGCGCGTCCACTTCCAGGTCGTCGAGGGAACCCGCAGCCGCACCCAGGTCTTCGAGGGCATCGTGATCAAGCGCCAGGGGAGCGGTGTCCGCGAGACGTTCACCGTGCGAAAGCAGTCGTTCGGCGTGGGGGTGGAGCGAACCTTCCCGCTCCACTCCCCGAAGATCGAGAAGCTCGAGATCGCCGCCCGCGGCGCAGTCCGCCGGGCGAAGCTCTATTACCTGCGCGACAAGGTCGGCAAGCGCGCCCGCGTGGCGGAGCGTCGCTGGGGGATCGAGGACGAGATCGTGGTCGCCCCAGAGGATGCGGAGGCCGTGGACGCCGAGGGCGTCGCGGTCAGCGAGGCGGAGGCCGAGCTGGTCGAGCCGCCCGCGGAGGAGACTGAGGCCGAGGAGACGTCCGGAAGCGAAGCTGAGGACGTGGCCGAGGATGTCGGTGGGGATCAGGCGGAGGCGAACCAGGAGCCGGAGCCAAACGCGACGGCCGACGCCTCCCCCGAAAAGGCAGAAGACTGAGAATCCCGAGGCCCCACAGCACCCAGGGCGCGCTCCTCGAGCTCGTCGTCATCGTCGCGCTCGCATTGGGGCTGGCGCTCGGCATCCAGGCCTTCATCGTCAAGCCGTACCAGATCCCCTCGGAGTCGATGGAGCCGACTCTCGACGTCGGCCAGCGCGTGCTGGTCAACCGGTTCCTCTACCACTTCCAGGATCCTGCGATTGGCGACATCGTCGTCTTCCATCCGCCGCAGGGCGCCAACGGCGGAGGTGCGGGAGGCGAGTGCGGCGACCCGAGGACGGGTGCGGGCGGGAGCAGCGGCGCCGCCTGCGATCGGCCGACTCCCCAGGAGGCAACCGTCAACTTCATCAAGCGGATCGTCGCGGGCCCCGGCGACACGCTGAGCGTCGAGAACGGTCACCCCGTGGTCAACGGGAAGATCGCCCAGGAGGACTTCATCCGGCCCTGCACGCCAGGCGGAGCCTGCAATTTGCCCAAACCGATCACCATCCCGCCCGACCACTACTTCATGATGGGCGACAACCGTGGGTCGAGCGACGACAGCCGCTTCTGGGGGCCGGTCCCCCGAGACTGGATCATCGGAAAAGCATTCGCCACCTACTGGCCGCCGGACCGAATCGGGTTCTTCTAGCGGCCACCAGGGCGCTGCACTCAGGAGCGCAGCGCGCAGCGCGAAGCGACTTGTGGTGGGCGGCCGCTAGTGGCCGCGTTCTGATGGCTCGCAAGCGGCGGACAGCCGCTCGCCTCTTCCGGTTCGACCGCTCCTTCGGCCGACGCTTCGTTGCCGGCGTCGACGAGGCCGGCCGGGGCTCTCTGGCGGGGCCGCTGCTCGCCGCGGGCGTCCTGCTCGACCTGGAGCGCATCGGCCGGTCCGAGCGCCTCGCCTTGGCGAGGCTCGATGACTCGAAGCAGAAGAGCCCGGAGGAGCGCGAGGAGCTCTACCCGCAGGTGATCCGGGCGGCGGCCTGTGTCTCCGTCGCGGTGCGGTCGGTGCGGGCCATCGACAGCTACGGCCTGCACGTCTCCAACCTCGACGCGCTCGCCGACTGCATGCGCGGCGTGGCAGCGAATGACGCGACCCGCTTGGTGGACGGCTTCCGGCTGCCCGCCTGCGAGCTCGAGCACACAGCGGTCATTGACGGGGACGCCCGGAGCGCCGCGATCGCAGCGGCCTCCGTGATCGCCAAGGTGACTCGCGATCGCTACATGCACCGCGTCGCCGCGCTCTACCCGAAATGGAGCTTCGAGGGCAACGTCGGCTATTCGACTCCCGAGCACCGCGAGGCGATCATCCGCCACGGGATCTGCCCGCTGCACCGGCGCTCGTTCGCGTCGGTTGCCTACAGCCAGCTCGGCCTCGGCGAGGAGGTATATCCCGCTTCGCCATCCGTCGGGACTGCTGCCTTGCAGTCCCTAGAAGGCGGCGCGGATGTGATCGACATCCGGGAGGCCATCCGCGCCGAAGCAGACGCCGACGACGTCGAACCGATAGCCCGAGACGCCTGACGGGCCGCGGCCCTCCGCGATCCACTCGCGGGCCAGGCGGCGGAGCTTGAGCTGCTTGCGGTGCCCGACCGCGTGGGCCGGGCGCTCGGGCCCGACGGTGGCACCGGCGCGACCGGCCTTGACCTCGACGAAGACCAGCGTCGAGCCGTCCAGGGCCACCACGTCGAGCTCCCCCGAAGGGAGGCGGACATTGCGGCCGACGATCCGCCAGCCCGAGCGCTCGAGCCTGGCGGCGACCAGCTGCTCCGCGGCGCGGCCGAGCCTCTGGCGGGCGAAGGTCATTCCGTCAGGCTCCGCCACGGCGGCGCCACGGGCGCGCGCGAGCCGCAACGAGGGCGTCACCGGACCGTGACCTTCCGCGCGCCAGCCGTGCACCGGGCCCTCCTAGCGTCTTGGCATGTTCGCGATCGCCCGCACCTTCGCGCTGATCGGGGTGGCAGCCGAGCCGGTGCACGTCGAGGTCGACATCGGCAGCGGGCTGCCGTCGTTCACGATCGTCGGGCTCCCGGATGCCGCGGTCAGGGAGTCCAGGGAGCGGGTCCGCTCGGCGCTCGTCAACTCGGGCTTCAAGTACCCGCAGCACCGCATCACCGCCAACCTCGCACCGGCTGACCTTCGCAAGGCGGGACCGGGCTTCGACCTGGCGATCGCCGCGGCGCTGCTGGTTGCGTCTGGGCAGCTGCCGCGTGGAGTCCTCGATCGATACGCGCTCGCCGGCGAGCTCGCCCTGGACGGAGCGATCCGGCCGGTCCCGGGCGCTCTCGCGATGGCCGAGGGCGCCAGGGGGTGGGGGATGAGGGGCGTGGCGGTCGCGCCCGGGGACGCGAGCCAGGCGGCGCTGGTGAGCGGGCTCGAGGTGGTGTCCGTGGACCACGTCGCCCGGCTGCGCGAGCTCGGGGAGGGTTCGATCGAGCCCGTGCCGCCGGCCCCGGCGCCGGATCCCCCGGATGAGGACCTGCCCGACCTCGAGGACCTGCGAGGCCATCCCGCGCTCCGTCGTTGCCTCGAGATCGCGGCGGCGGGTGCGCACAGCCTGCTCCTGGTCGGGCCGCCCGGCGGGGGCAAGACGCTTGCGCTGCAGCGACTGCCCTCACTGCTCCCGCCACTGAGCCGAAACGAGGTGATCGAGGTGACCCGCATCGCCGGCGTCTGCGGCGAGAACGGCGGGCCGCGCCTGCGCCGGCCCTTCAGAGCGCCTCATCACACGGTCTCGGGCCGGGCGCTGGTCGGCGGCGGGGCGCCACCCCGCCCTGGTGAGGTGACCCGCGCCCATCGCGGGGTCCTCTTCCTGGATGAGCTCGGAGAGTTCCGTCGAGACGCCCTCGAGGCGCTGCGAGTTCCCCTGGAGGAGGGTGTCGTCACGATCACCAGGACGACCGGCACCGTGTCGCTGCCCTGCCGCTTCATGCTTGTCGCGGCGTCGAATCCGTGTCCCTGCGGACACGGACCGGACTCCGGCGAGTGCGAATGTCATCCCGGCGCGGTCTCGCGATACATGGCGAAGCTCAGCGGGGCCCTCGCCGACCGGATCGACATCACCATGACCGTCGAGCCCCCACCGGCCGAGGAGCTCACCGACGAGGAGACGGAGGGGTCGTCGGCAGTGAGAGACCGCGTGGTCCTGGCGCGGCGCGCACAGGAGGACAGGCTCGGGCCCGGCCGCACCAACACCGACATGACCCCCAGCGAGCTGCGCCGTCACTGCAATCTCGGGCCGGCCGCAAGGGAGACCCTGGAGAGAGGTCACCGGAAGCTCAGCATGAGCGCTCGCGGCTGGGACCGGTGTCTGCGCCTGGCGCGGACGATCGCCGACCTGGGGGGCGAGGAGCGAATCTCGGTGGACCACATCTCCGAGGCGATCGAGAAGCGTAGGCGCGGCGATCCATGAGCGCGGCCCAGCGTCCCCGGGCATGCCCGGACTGCCTCAGGCGGGCCTGGCTGGTCGGCTCCCTCGCAGGTCACATCGAGAAGGCCGTGGACAGCAGCACGCCGGGGAGTCGCGCGCACGAGCTGCTCGCTCTCTCCGATGAGGACTTGGCCGACGCAATGGCTCGCTCGCGCGCCGAGTCGTTCCTGGAAATGGCGGCGGCTCGGGAACCGGAACGGATGCTCGCGGCCGTGGCGGGCGCTCGCGCCTGGGCCTGCTGCCGCCATGACCCGCTCTATCCGGATGGGCTGGCGGATCTGGGCGATGCGCCCGCGGTGCTGTTCGGCCGCGGAGACGCCGCGCTTCTCGATGGCCTTGCGCCGGAGGGCACCGTGACGATCGTCGGGTCGCGGCGCCCGAGCGGGTACGGGAGCGGGCTCGCCGCCGAGCTAGGCCGGGAGGTCGCCTCGGCCGGGCTCGCGGTGGTCAGCGGGATGGCGATGGGCATCGACTCGTGCGCGCACCGCGGAGCCCTCGAGGCGGGCGGGCTCACCGTCGCGGTCCTCGGCACCGGAGTCGACGTCCCCTACCCGCCGCGCTGCTCGCGGCTCTACGACGAGATCGTCGAGAGGGGCCTCGTGCTCGGCGAGCTTCCGCCCGGGACGACGGCCCGCCGCTGGACCTTCCCGGCGCGGAACCGCATCATGGCGGCGCTCGGCCGGATAACGGTCGTGGTCGAAGCTCGCGAGCGCTCGGGCTCGTTGATCACCGCCGAGATGGCCCAGGACCTGAACAGGGATGTCGGAGCGGTCCCGGGCCGGGTCGGCTCTTCCCCGGCGGCGGGTACCAACGGCCTGCTGCGAGATGGGGCGTTCGTGATCCGCGGTGGCGATGACGTGCTGGACTCGATGCTCGGGGTCGGCGCGGAGCGCTCCCCGGTCAGCGCGCGTGGCCCGGCGCTCGAGCCCGATCTGGCGGAGGTCCTGGATCTGGTGGAGAGGGGCTCCGGCAGTCCCGACGCGCTCGCCCGGGCCTCGCGGCTCGAACCCGGGCCCCTCGCCGCCGCGCTGGTCAGGCTGGAGCTGAGCGGCTACGTCCACTCTGGCACGGGCGGGTGCTACGAGCGCACCGCGCTGGCCCCGCCGGAGCCCGCCTAGCGCCCGTCACTAGCCTTCTCCTCATGGCAGAGGATCGAAGCGTTCCGGTCGCGATGACCATCGCCTCCTCGGATTCCGGCGGCGGCGCCGGGATCCAGGCGGACCTGAAGGCGTTCGCTCGGTGCGGCGTCCACGGGACCTCGGCGATAGTCGCGCTGACGGCACAGAACACGCATGAGGTCCTCTCGATCGAGACCCTGCCCCGGCAGTTCATCCTCGATCAGGTGCGGGCGGTGGCCTCGGACATGAGAGTGGACGCTGTGAAGATCGGGATGCTGTTCGACCAACCGATCATCGAGGCCGTGGACGAGGCACTCGAGATGGTCGACGATGTACCCGTGGTCCTGGACCCGGTGATGGTCGCCGAGAGCGGAGCCGTGCTCCTCCGGCCGGAGGCCAAACAGGCCCTGATCGACCGGATCGTGCCGCGCGCAACGGTGGTGACTCCGAATGCGGCCGAGGCGCGCGAGCTGACCGGGCTGGGGGAGGACGCGTCCCCGGAGGAGCTCGCTCGCGCAGTACGCGGCCTTGGACCGGGTGTCGCGGTGGTCACTGGCGGCCATCTCGAGGACGGGGCGGACCGCTTCTTCGACGGCGATGTGCTGGAGGAGATCGAGGGGCCGCGGCACGCGGATGGAGCCGCCCACGGCTCCGGCTGCACCCATTCCTCCGCCCTCGCGGCACGCCTCGCGCTCGGGGACACACCTCTCAGGGCCGCGCGCGCTGCCCGAGAGATCGCCGCCGAGGCGGTGGCGAACGGCCTGCGCGGAATCGGCGAAGGGCCGGGACCGGTGGACGTTCTGGCGGCCCTTCGCGAGACGCCTCGCCGAAAATGACGGTCCCAGCTCGCCGCCAGGCGGCGTCCTCAGTCGCTCGAATAGCTCTGCTATTCGGCCTCCCTGCGTCCTTGACTGGCGCCGCCTGGGCCCCGTCATTTCCTGGCGGCCGTCCCGCGAATGGCCGCAGGGCATAATCGGTACATGAAGCTGCTTCGGATGACTCCCGGTAAGGGCGACGTTCTGCTCGCAGAGGGCGATCCGGCTGTGGCCGAGGACGAGGAGCGCCTTGTCCGCGAGTTCCGCCGCCAGCTCGATCTGGGCATGTGGGCGGCGGTGCCGCACGAGGGCCCGGGCGGGAGTCGCGAGGCGACCATGGTTCGCGACTTCTCGGAGATCCCGGCAGCGGCCGAGCGCGTGATCTTCTTCCCCCAGGCGGCCGGCGGCTGATGCGGCGCCGATACGTGAGGAACGCGGCGCGCGAGCGCCGGGCAGAGGAGCGGGCGCGCGAGCTGCTGCGCTCGACGGCGGGGGACGCCGCCCTCGAGATGTACGAGCGCTTCGGCCTGCTCTCCGTCGAGCATCGCGACTACGGCTACCTGATCTATCCGCACCGCCCACTCGTCGCCTACGACGCCGGGACCGGCGAGCTGCTCAGCGAGTACTGCGTCCGCTTCAGAGACGGCTCGGACCCCGAGGCGGGGGAGAGGCTCCCGGACGCTGACGACGTGCTCGCCAAGTGGATGGCCCTCCAAGCCGACGAGCACGAGCTGATCGGCACCGCCAACGTCCATCCGCTGGGCCGCCAGCTCGACCCGGCGATGGTGCGGCGAGACCTGGCCGCGGTGAGGCAATGGCGACCGTAAAGGGAAACGGCATGCGCACCCGCTCGAGCGTCGTCTTCGACGGGCCCGAGCGCGCCTTCGCGCGCGCCTACATGAAGGGGATCGGCTTCGACGACGACGACCTGCAGCGCCCGACCGTCGGGATCGCCAACACCTGGATCGAGGCGATGCCCTGCAACTTCCACCTCCGCGGCCTCGCCGAGCACGTCAAGGAGGGCGTCCGTGCGGCCGGGGGCACTCCCCTCGAGTTCAACTCGATCGCGATCTCCGACGGGATCACGATGGGCACCGAGGGGATGAAGACCTCCCTCGTCAGCCGCGAGGTGATCGCCGACTCGATCGAGCTGACGGCGCGCGGCTACCAGTTCGACGCCGTGATCGCCCTCTCCGGCTGCGACAAGACCATCCCGGGATGCGTGATGGCGCTGGCTCGCCTCGACGTCCCCTCGCTGATGCTCTACGGCGGCTCCATCCTGCCGGGCCGCTGGCGAGGCCAGGACGTGACGATCCAGGACGTCTTCGAGGCGATCGGCAAGCACGCCACCGGCGAGATGTCGGACGACGAGCTCTACGAGCTGGAGGGCTGCGCGAGCCCGGGCGCGGGCGCCTGCGGCGCGCAGTTCACCGCCAACACGATGGCCTGCGCCTTCGAAGTGATGGGGATGACGCCGATGGGCTCCGGGATGGTGCCGGCCGTCGCGGGAGCGCGCGAGCAGGTGGCGCGCGACTGTGGCGAGCTCGTGATGAAGGTTCTCGAGGATGACCTGCGCCCGAGCCAGATCATCACCAAGGACTCGATCGAGAACGCGATCGCCACCGTCGCGATGTCGGGCGGCTCCACCAATGGCGTGCTGCACCTGCTCGCGGTCGCCAACGAGGCCGGCATCGAGCTGACCATCGACGATTTCGACCGGATCTCCGAGCTCACCCCTCTGCTCGGCGACCTGAAGCCGGGCGGGCGCTTCGTCGCCAAGGACCTCTACGAGGCGGGCGGCGTGGGCGTGCTGGCGAAGCGGCTGGACGAGGCCGGCGTTCTGCACCGCGATGCGATCACCGTCACCGGCAAGACGATCGGCGAGGAGGCAGACGCCACCCAGGAGACGCCCGCCCAGCAGGTCGTCCGCCCGCTATCCGATCCGCTCAAGCCGACCGGCGGCCTCGTGATCCTCCGCGGCAACCTGGCGCCCGAGGGCTGTGTGGTGAAGGTCGCAGGGGAGGAGCGCCGCAAACACACCGGTCCGGCGCGGGTTTTCGGCTCCGAGGAGGAGTGCTTCGCCGTTGTCGAGCAGCAGGGGATCAAGCCGGGCGACGTCGTCGTGATCCGCAACGAGGGCCCGTCCGGCGGCCCCGGGATGCGGGAGATGCTCCAGGTCACGGCCGCCTTGGTCGGGGAGGGGATCGGCGACCAGGTGGCGCTGCTCACCGACGGCCGTTTCTCGGGAGCGACCCACGGCCTGATGGCCGGGCACGTCGCCCCGGAGGCGATCCGCGGCGGCCCGATCGCCGCCGTCCAGGACGGCGACCAGATCACCTTGGACATCGACACGCGCCGGCTCGACGTCGACCTCACAGACGACGAGATCGCGAAGAGGGTGGCGGCCTACGAACCGCCCGAGCCGCACTACAAGCGCGGCGTGATGGCCAAGTACGCAGCCTCGGTCTCGAGCGCCTCTCAGGGCGCAATAACCTCATAACGGGTCGCGTCTGCGGCGCGCCCTCGCATCAGTCCAGCGTTCCGGCCCGCTTGAGGAACTCCTCGACGACCCGGTTGAAGCGCACCGGCCGCTCGATCTGCGGCACGTGGCCGCACTCGTCGAAGATCACGAGCTCGGCGTTGTCGCCGATCCGCTTCTTGTATGAGAAGGCGGCGGGGACCGGGACGACCCGGTCGTTGCGGCCCCAGACGATCAGCGTCGGGACGCCGATCTCCTCCAACCGGTCACGGATGTCGTAACCGACCAGATTGGTCATCGCGTCGAAGTAGCCGGGGCTCTTCATCGCGGGGACGAAGTTCTCCCAGAGCATCTCGCGGCGGAGGGACAGCGGGTCGTGGAAGACCCCGCTGAAGGCGGCCTTGCGCAGGCCGGGCCGGCGGATGCCGGAGGTCTGCAGCTTGAGGGCAAACGGAGCCGCCGCTCGCCCGACCCGCGCGAGCGCCTCGGCCGGCTCGCGACGGGCCCGGGCCCAGGTGATCCCGGCGGCGGAGACCAGGACCAGGTCGTCCACGCGCTCCGGGTCGGTGATCGCCACCTCGGTCGCGATGAAGCCGCCCATCGAGTTGCCCACCAGCGAGCAGCGGCCGATTCCCACCCGCTCGCAGAAGTCGCGGAGGAACCGCCCGTAGGCCGGAATGGAGATCTCCCAGGGAGGCATCGGGCTGGAGCCAAAGCCGGGCAGATCGAGAGCGACCACCCGGTGGCTGCGCGCAAAGGAGGGGATGTTCTCGAGCCAGTTCTGCCAGGCGCCCGACAGGCCGTGGACCAGGAGGAGGGCCGGGCCTTCTCCCATCTCGACGTAGTTGACGTGCGCCCCGACGACGTCGACCTGACGCCGGTGCTCGCGCCAATCGATTCGCAGCCACTCGGGGTCCGGGTTTCCATACGGATCGGGCCCGTCGGAGGGAGTCGCCGGCGGCAGCTCGATCCGGCCCCTGGCGAGCTTGAAGGCGAAGGCCGTATCGGAGGCGATCCGGCGCAGCTCGTCGCGCAGGGGGCGTTGTGCGGAATCGCTCGGGTCCCGCTCTTCGGCGAACGCCACTTGTTCTCGGGAGCTCATGCGTAGCCCATCCGCTCCAGGATCGGGATCTCACGTATCTGGGGCGGCTGCAGATGATCCCAGAGGATCCCGCGTGGCCGCGGGTACTGGCGCTCCACGTCGATGACGGCGCGCGGCGTCGCGACCAGATCGACCGGCAGGTCGTGGGCGGTCGTCTGCAGGTGCTCGCGCAGGATCTGGATGGGGTGGACCGTCGTGGCGACGGTCGTGTGGTCGTCGATCTTGCCGGCGTGGATCAGGAGCCCGTACTCGAGGTCGGAGAATCCTCCGCCCTTGCCGACCCGGGCGCCGCTCAGGTTGACCGCCACCGAGCCGCAGAGGACGAAGTCGATGTCCGGGAGGTCCTCCTCTGACACCACCCGTCCGTGCTTCATCGCCCCCTTGATCGTCGCGGCCTCTCGAACCTGCTTGGCGGAGAACTTGCGGGGATCGAGCAGGCGAAAGGGATGCGCATCGCGCAGCCTCGGCACGGCCATGATCAGCGTCTTCCCCTCCTCGAGCGCCGCGCGCCGGGCAGGGGTCTGGGGCGAGTCCGGGTTGACCTTGATCACCTGAGCTCGCTTCCAGAGGCGATGGCCCGCCAGCTTCTCGGCCGCGAGCTTTGCTCCGGCGAAATTGGGAATCCTGCCCTCGGCGCCCGGAAAGCGGGACACGCCCTCGCGATCCATGGCCTTCCAGACGTCCCGGCGAACCTGGTCCTTGGTCCGCATCAGGCCCGGATGGGAGTCGGCGACATGGGGGGGCATCCTAAGGAGGGAGAGCCGCCGCATGTGGAGCGGCTGCGCTGCGCGCCGGTACCCGCAACGACCGTTGCGAAACATGCCCAGACAGGGAGCGTCCGGGGAGGGAACGTAGAATCGCGCAGAGGGGGAAAGCTGATTCAGAACGCCCAAGTGCGCGCAAAACTGAAAATGCCTCAGAAAGTTCTGATCGCCTTGGTGGCCCTGGTCGCGATGGGATTGCTGCTCGCCGTCGGCGTGTGGGCATACGACGATGCCCAGAAGGACCAGATCGCGCCCGGGGTCAAGGTCGGCGGCGTCGACGTAGGCGGCCGGGACGCGAACTCCGCCCGCAAGATCATCAAACGGCAGGTCGTCGCCCCCCTCAGGCAGCCCGTCGTGGTCAGCTACGACGGCAAGGACTACACCCTCAGCCCACAGCGCCTCCACGAGAGCGCCGACATCAACGGCATGGTGCAGGAGGCGATCGACCGCAGCCGCCAAGGCAACATCCTGGATCGCGTCTCCCGCTATGCGACCGGCGGCGACGTGAGCGTCGACCTACAGCCGCGCGTCGGCTACGACGAATCCGCGGTCAAGGACTTCGTCCACCAGCTCGCCGACCAGATCGACGTCGACCCGGTCAACGCCACCATCACGCCGACCGCCGGAGGCGACACGTTGCGGCCCGAGTCCGGCCACCCGGGCATCGCCGTGGACCAGGCGCAGATGACGCAGCAGATCAACGACGCGGCTCGCTCGCCGGGGCGCAACGCGACCGTGGCGGCCGTGGTCAGAAAGACGAAGCCCGAGATCAACAAGAAGGACGTCGCCAAGGCCTATCCGCGCTACATCACGATCGACCGCTCCAGTTTCACGCTCCGCTTCTTCCAGAACCTGAAGTTGAAGAAGGAGTACACGGTCGCGGTGGGGCAGCAGGGCCTCGAGACCCCGGCAGGGCTCTACCACATCCAGGACAAGCAGGTCGATCCTTCATGGCACGTGCCGAACTCGGCCTGGGCCGGCTCGCTCGCGGGACAGACGATTCCGCCGGGACCCGCGGACCCGCTGAAGGCACGCTGGATGGGCATCTTCAACGGGGCCGGGATCCACGGCACCGACGAGACCTCCTCGCTGGGCCACGCGTTCTCCCACGGATGCGTGCGGATGGCGATCCCCGACGTGATCGACCTCTACGACCGCGTCCAGGTCGGCGACCCGGTCTACATCCAATAGCGGCGTAGCCACTGGCGAAGCCGTCCAGCGGAGGGCTTGGGCGTCGCGCGGCGAAGTTATCTACATGAGCGAGGGGACTCGAGAGTCATCTCTGAGCCGCCCTTGGGAGGACGCGCTCCGCATCTTCGATCGCGATCTATCGGCTCGCTCGGCCGCTGAGGCGACCCGGCGGGCGTATTCCAACGACGTCGGCCAGCTCGCCCAGTGGGCGAGCGCAAAGGGCCAGTTTCCGGACGCCCTCGACCATCGCGACCTTCGTCGCTTCGCCGCCGTTCTGTCTGAGCGTGGGATCTCGAAGGCCGGCGTGGCGCGCAAGCTCGCCGCCGCCCGCGCCTTTTACGGCGCGCTTCTGCGTGTCGGAGAGGTCAGCGCCAACCCCGCGGACCTCGTCGCCACCCCGAAACGCGAGCGGAAGCTTCCTCGCGTACTCAGCCGCGAGGAGATGCAGACTCTGCTCGATCGAATCCCGACGCGGACCCCACTCGAGATGCGCGATAGAGCGATGCTGGAGCTCGCCTACTCGTGCGGCCTGCGCGCCGAGGAGGTCGTCAACCTCGACATGCATTCACCGGACTTCGACGGCGAGCGACTTCGCATCGAGGGCAAGGGCGGAAAGACCCGCCTGGTGCCGATGGGAGAGCCCGCCCAGGCAGCCCTCACCGGTTACCTGGAGCGCGGGCGACGCGCTCTTGTTGGTGCGGGTTCGGAAAATGCGCTTCTGGTCTCAAAGAGCGGACGTCGGCTGCATCCCTCCGACGTGCGTCGCCGTCTGCAGCGCTGGGTCCGCGAGGCGTCGATCGAAGGCGGGGTCTCGCCCCACGCCCTGCGCCATTCGTTCGCTACCCACCTGCTGGAGGGAGGCGCGGATCTGCGGAGCATTCAGGAGCTCCTCGGTCACGCCAGCCTCTCGACTACGCAGGTTTACACCCAAGTCGAGCCATCCTGGCTGCAAAGCCAGTACGCTCGGAGTCATCCTCGCGCTTGAGGAATCAGCCCAAGTGCAGGTGAAAGGCCCATGGAAGCCGAGGTAAAGGCGTTCGAGCTCCGGGAGCTCTGGCGCAGGTACAAGGAGGGGGGAGATGCCACCGCCCGAGAGAGGCTGGTGGTCGCCTACTCGCCCTTGGTCAAGTTCGTCGCCGGCCGCACCGGCGCCCGCCTGCCCTCGCACGTCGACCAGGCCGACCTGATCTCCTACGGGATGATCGGGCTGATCGAGGCGATGGATCGCTTCGAGCCAGACAGGCAGATCCGCTTCGAGACCTTCGCGATGCAGCGGATCCGTGGGGCGATCATCGACGAGCTCCGCTCGCTCGATTGGGTCCCGCGCTCAGTTCGCTCACGCGCCCGCGACATCGAGGTGGCGAACTCCAAGCTCGAGCACGAGCTGGGCCGCGCCCCGACCGACGAGGAACTCTCCGAGCGCCTCGGGATGAGCGAGGAGGAGCTGCAGGAGGCGCTGCTGCAGATCTCCAACTCCTCGATTCTCGCCCTCGAGGAGCTCTGGATGACCCCCGACGCCTCGGGCGACAAGGTCTCCCTGCTCGACACGATCGAGGACGAGAGCGCCCCCGACCCGCAGGCCGCGCTCGATACGAGCGAGGTCAAGGACC
>JAWVFG010000167.1:0-2829 GCA_033856335.1 Solirubrobacterales bacterium | reverse complement strand
GATCAGCTGTTCGGCACGATACGAGTTCAGGACGATCTCCAGCTCGGTGCCGAAGAAGGCCGAGTAGCGCCGCTTGCGGATCAGATACTCGTCGGGCTGCGGGTCGAGTCCGTCCGCCAGCTCGGTGGTCTCGTCACCCTCGAGGCCGTGAATGCCTTCCGCGCCGTCGAGTTCACGGCCGAAGTCCAGCAGCGTGCGCTTGTGGACCTCTTGGATGAAGACGACCGGCACGCCCGCCGCGCGCGCCGCGCCCACAAGCGCCCTGATCCGCTCGTGGCGGCCCTCGGCCCCGGGCATGATCGGAATGCCGGCGGTCTCAGGCGTCAGCTCGCCCTTCTGGACGTCGATCACGACGAGAACGGTGTTGTTCATTGGGTGCATTCGTTTGGGCGCAGAAAACGAAAAAACCCAGGAGCGAAAAGTTCTCTCCCGGGCTTTTGTCCCTCCGTGTCAGCGCGGCTATGTGGAGTGCCGGCCCGCCCTCTCGGACCAGTCCCGCCTCGTCAGAGGCGGCGGAACCCTAGGGCGATGCCGATGCTAGGAAGCGGTCGGCACCGCCATCTAGTGCTCGGTGTACAAAATCGCCGGCCCAGCTTTCGACCGCCGGTCCATGTTGCTCGGGCGCCCGTCCCGCGACCCTCGCGTCGACATGACAAGCGTCCGCCAGCTCATCCCGTTGACCCTCGCTTGGGAACGGCTCCCGAAATCGTTCAGCGTTCACGGCGACACCTCGGGAGAGGTACTCGTCGAGCCGGTGCCGGCCCTCCTGCTCGATACCGACGACGGCTGGCTGCTGATCGACACCGGCATGAACATGCCGCTGATCAACGACCCCTGGCTGCACAAGCGCTTCCACACACGCAACAACCAGATCAGTCCGATCACCGCCGGCGGCGAGCCCTTGATCGACGAGATGGCCGCCCACGGTGTCGCCGTCGACGACGTCTCGCGCATCGTGCTCTCGCACCTCCACAACGACCACGCCGGCGGGCTGCGGCTGTTTCCCACCGAGGTCCCCGTATGGGTCCAGCGCTCCGAGCTCGAATACGGGCTCGCCGACCATCCGTTCCCGGAACAGCACGGCATGTTCCGAATCGATTACGACGACCCGCTGATCAACTGGCAGCTGATGGAAGGCGACGGCGAGATCGCTCCGGGCATCTGGGCGTTCACCACCCCGGGGCACACGCCGGGGCACCAGAGCTTCGTCATCGAGCTGCAGGACGGCAGCGGGTTCGTGCTGCCGTTCGACGCCGGCGATCTGGTCGAGAACTTCGAGAACGAGATCGGGCCGGGAGGATTCGTCCACTGCACCGCGGAGGACGCGCGGCAATCGCTGCTGCGGGTCAAAGAGGTGGCGGACGAGTACGGCTACCCGATCGTCCCGGGCCACGACCCCGTTGCGTGGCCGGCATTCACCGAGGCGCTCAAAGGGCCCCGCCGGGCGGGGCCCTTTTCGCTCAGCCCCTAACTCGTCTGGACGACCATCAGCGTGTGGCCGGCTGGGTCGCGGAACCAGAACATCGGCGGCACCGGGTCGCCCATCCGCGAGACTTCGGCATCGACATCGACGCCGAGTGCCTTCAGCTCGGCGTGGGTGGCGTCGATGTCGTCGGTGGTCAGGCTGATGCCGGTCTCGACGCCTGTCGTGTCGCCGGGCCGCGGCGGCGCGAGGGCGATGCCGGTGGTTCCGCTCGGCGGGTAGACCTCGACCCAGCGGTAGCTCTCACCGAAGGGAACATCCGTGCGCTTCTCGAAGCCGAGAGACTCGTAGAACTCGATCGATCGGTCCTGATCGGGCGTCGGGATCATCACGAGGTTGATCGCGCCGATCCGGGTCGTTGTAGTGGTCATTTCGGGCCCTCCTTGGTAGTGGGTCTTCACCAGCTATGACCTGCGCCGGCGCGCAAACTCATCGGTCGGCTTGACACCGCCTCGACGGGGGGAATACGTTCGGGTTTGAGGTAGCGGCGATGTCAATAGGGGGTTGCGTGACCAGGAAGGTCGCAGCGCAGTTCTCACCCGGCGCGGTGCTCGTGGCGCTCGCCGTGGCCGGAGCGCCTCCGGCAGCCGCCGACCCGACGCTCGGCTATGGATGCGACCCGCCACTCCCGCGGATCGCCGCGAATTGCTCGATCTGGCACACGAGCCCGGTGACGCTCAGGTGGAGCTGGGACGTCAACTCGGAGCCGGCGCCGCTGCTCGGGAGCGACTGCGCGAGCCCGTTCCTCATCGACAGGGACACGGCTGGCCGGGACGTCATGTGTGCGGTCTGGGATGTGGTCTCGCACAAGGTCGTCAACGAGATCGCGACCGTGCGCCTCGATACGACGGCACCGGCGGTTACGGGCTTCGCGCCTGCACGCCCGCCGGATCACGATGGTTGGTGGAACCATCCGGTTGCGCTGGCGTTCCAGGGTGCCGATGCCACATCCGGCATCGCAGCCTGCGACACCGTCAACTACTCCGGCCCGGACAGTTCACCGGCCCAGGTGACCGGCACCTGCCGTGACGTCGCAGGCAACTCCGCCGCGGGGACGTTCGGCCTCAACTACGACGCCACCCCGCCGGCGCTCACAGTGCTGAAGCCCGCCGCCGCCGACTCGCACGTGACCCTGAAATGGGACACTTCGCCTGACGCTGTGCTGACCGAAATCGTGCGCTCGCCCGGGATCGGCAACGCGCCTGCGAGCAAGGTCTACTCGGGAACCGACGCGAGCTTCACCGATCCGGGTGTGGCGGCCGGCACCGCCTACACGTACTCGATCAGCGCGACCGACGCGGCAGGCAACCTGGCGTCCGCTGTCCAGACCGTGACCCCCAAGGTCA
>JAWVFG010000166.1:0-8922 GCA_033856335.1 Solirubrobacterales bacterium | reverse complement strand
TCGGGCCCGACCTGCCGGTCGAGGCGCTCTGGTTCTCGCCTCCGGTGCGGATGCCCGCCGGGCTGGCGCTCGGCGTCGCCGCGTCGGACCGGGGCCTATTCGTCACGCTGCGCTACGGGCCCGAGCTATTCGACCCCGACGGAGCCGAGCGCTTTGCCGCCCGGTTCCTCGATGTCCTGCTCGGCGAGTGATCCGGCGGGACGCCGTCGAGGTCAGAGGTCGTAGGAGGAGATGTCGCGGTCGAGCCGCGCCTCGTCGCTGGGGTCGAGCGGCGCCGGAGGGTCGGGTGGACGCGAGCGGCGGGTGAGCCGGGTGGCACCGACGGCCAGCCCGATGATCGCCAGGGCGATCACGAGGCCCGGCACGATCCAGGCAGCGAGGTCGAATCCGTGGGCGCTCGGAGTGGCTAGGACACGCGGGCCGTACTGGGCGACGAGCACGTTCTTGATCTGGTCCTTCGTCTGACACTCGGCGATCAGCTTCCGGATCAGAGAGCGCTCGCCCTCGGCCTGCGGAGAATCGGACTCCTCGAGGAGCGTCCCGCAGATCGTGCACATCACCTCGTCTTCGACGTCGGGCAGGTTGGTCTGCGGCGCGCAGGCCGCGGCGCTCGTCGCCAGTGCGGCGAGAGCGACGATCGCCGCGACCATGCTCAACGCCGGCGCGAGGCGAAGCACGCTCCTCACGATCGGGACCGGATCAGCGGCTCGACCACCTGGTTGAGATAGCTCGTGTCGACCGGCCCGCGCCGGATCAGGGCGACATGCCCCCGCGGGTCGATCAGGAAGTTCTCCGGGAATCCGGTCATCCCGTAGGCCTGCTTGCGATCGTCGCCCCCGGATTCGTGGAGCTGCGGATAGGTGAGGCCGTAGCGGTGGACGAAGGAGATCGCGTGGTCGGTCGAGTCGTAGAGGTTGATGCCGAGGACGGTGAAGTTCCGAGCCTGGTTCGCCTGCTGAAAGCTCTCCAAGGCCGGCGCCTCCGACTTGCACGGCCCGCACCAGGAGGCCCAGAAGTTGACCAGCACCCACTTGCCACGGTAGTCGGCGATCTCGCCGGTGCCCGTGGAGCCGAGGGCCGAGAGCTGCTTGTCGGGCGCGACTTCGCCGACGGCGAGCGACGACTCCCCCTTGCTGAGCAGGCCATACCCGAGCAGGCCGATCACCGCCAGGACGGCGATCACCACCGCGAAGGACTTCGAGCTCACCGGGGGAAGGCTAGAGGGGAGGCGCGGCAGACCTAGAATGTCCGGAGCGCGCGGCGGTAGCTCACCTGGTAGAGCGCGAGCTTCCCAAGCTCGAGGTAGCGGGTTCAAGTCCCGTCCGCCGCTCTCTTGGCGCCATGGGCATGTTCAATCCCCTGATGAGCCGAGCCCGGCGCTTCGCCTCGACACTCGCCTTCGCCCTGTCGGTCGCGCTCCTGCCGGCCGCCTCGGCGAACGCCCTGGACGTCCAGAGCACGGTTCGCCTCGGCCCGCGGCTCCTCGACGTCACGCTCTCGACGCCGGCGCTCAGCGCTCCGACCCACGTCAGGGTCCTGCTACCGGACGGCTACCGCAGCGACAGGAGGCGGTATTCCGTCCTCTATCTGCTGCACGGCGCCGCCGGCAACTACACGAGCTGGACCGGATCGGCGCTTCGGATGACGAAGGGGCTGCCGCTGATCGTCGTGACGCCGGATGGAGGGCCCGCCGGGTTCTACTCGGACTGGTACAACGACGGCCGGGGAGGGCCGCCGATGTGGGAGACCTACCACGTGGGTGAGCTGATCCCCTGGATCGACTCACGCTTCCGCACCAAGGCCGTCGGACGGGCCCGCGCGGTCGCCGGTTACTCGATGGGCGGTTTCGGTGCGCTCAGCTACGCGGCGCGGCATCCGGGCCTGTTCTCGATCGCGGCGAGCTTCTCGGGCCCGGTCGACTCCAACTACGCGCCGTTCTGGCCGCTGTTCGAGACCCAGCGAACACCGTCGGGCGACCCGGCGGTCTGGGGCCCCCGCGACACGCAGGAGGCGCGCTGGCGGGCCCACAACCCGTGGGACCTCGCGGCGCAGCTCCGGGGCACCCGCGTTCTGCTCTTCACGGGAAATGGGCAGCCGGGCGGCGCGTATGGGGGAGGGCCGGATTCATTCGAGGCGGGGATCGAGCAGACGAACCTCAGCCTCAATGACCGCCTGAACGAGCTGGGCATTCCCCATGTCTTCGTGGACCGACCCGGCACCCATGCGGCCGTCTACGCGAAGCACGACCTCGCCGAGACCCTCGTCTATCTGATGCACGTCCTTCCCCATCCCCGGATCGGGCATGGCGCTCCTTCGCATGCCGGACGCCATTCGGGGTAATCAGGTGGGCGGATGATCTTTCGCGCCGTCAACAGACTGATCGCGTGGGGCGGCAGGCGCGCCGCCTCGCGGAGCCGCTGGCTGGCCGAGCGCCTCTGGTTCATCGCGGCGCTCGAGGTCGCCTGGCTGGCAAACCGCCACTGGCGCCGGCTGGAGCCGGAGGAGCGCCGCAGGCTGCGCGAGCTGATCCGCAAGTCGCGGGGCCGCCGCTCGAAGCTCTCCACGAAGGAGCGCGCGGAGGCGGAGGAGCTGCTGCAGAAGATCGACTACGCGGAGCTGGGAGGGAGCGTCGCCACGACGCTGCTGCCCTTCAGGCCCGTAGGGCGTCTGGTCGAGTTTGCGCTGGGCCGAGCTCACGTGCAGGAGCGCCCGCGACCCTAGTTCCGGCTGGCACGTCGCGGGTGACGACGGAGTTCGCTCCGACGATGGCGTTGTCCCCGATCGTCACTCCCATCAGGATCGTCGCCTTCGCACCGACCCAGACGTTGCGGCCGATGATGACCGGCGCCGTGTCGAACCCCCGACCGGCGAGCGGCTCCTCCAGTCCGCCACCGGCGTGGTTGTTGTCGTGGATGGAGACGTACTCGGCGAAGACGCAGTGGGACCCGATCGAGACGCTTTCGTGCACCGCCAGCGTGCATCCGGGCGAGAACCAGACGTCGTCCCCGATCACCAGCTCGCCCTTGAAGCGGCCATCGAAGTCGCGAACCAGCGTCAGGCGCCTGCCGACCGTGACGCGGGCATTCCGGTCCACGTCGAAGGTCGAACGCGGGCCGATGAAGAAGGGCCGGCCGTCGAAGTGGCGGCAGCGGATGCGGAGCCAAAGGAAGCGCACGAGCGCGGCGACCTTCCGGGGCGTCGGCATTCGCCCAGCCTACGTCACCATATGCGGGGTGGAGGAGAGGGAGGAGCTGATGCGCGCCTACCTCGGCGCTTGGAACGACCGCGACGCGGAGCGGATCGCATCGTTCTTCTCCGACGCCGCCGTCTATGAGGATCACGGAGCGGGGGCGACCGCCCGGGGCCGCGACGGGATCCGAGACCACGCCGCCCGCGTGCACGCCGGCTTCCCCGACCTGCGCTTCGAGCTGGTTCGGGCGGCGCACGGCGGAGACTTCACCGCCGGCGAGTGGCGCTCGGTGATGACGCACGGCGGTGACTTCGAGGGGCTCGCCGCCACCGGCAGGGTCGTGGAGAGCAGCGGCGTCGACGTGGCGACGCTGGACGAGGACGGCCGGATCGTCCGCCTGGACTCCTACTATGACGGCGCGGCGATCATGCGCGCCCTCGGCCTGCTTCCGGCGCGCGGTTCACGGATGGAGAGGGTCCTGGTCCGCGCCGCGTCGCTGCTCAGACGGAGGCCGGCCTGATCTCGGGATGCGCTCGGTACCAATCGAGGGTCCGCCGCAGGCCGTCCCCCAGATCGACGCTCGGCTCCCAGCCGATCTCCGCGCGAATCTTGGCCGAGTCGAGGTACTGGCGCTCGATCTCGCCGCTCGGGTTCCCAGTCCCCTGGTAGTCGGCCTCGATCTCGCCGGGGCCGAGCTCGCAGATCAGGTCGATGACCTCACGCACCGGGTGAGGCCGGCCCCAGCCTGCGTTGAATGCCTCGCCGGCCCCGCGGCCCTCCGCCAGCGCGCCGGCTATCGCCAGATAGGCCGAGGCAGCGTCCTCGGCGTAGAGGAAGTCGCGCTCCGGCGAGCCGTCCGAGCGGATCACGGGCGCCCTGCCGTCGAGGACGGCGGTGACCGTCTCCGGGATCAGCCGGGAGAAGTTGCGGTCGCCGCCGCCGTAGATGTTGGCCAGGCGGGTGACGGCCACCGGCAGCCCGTAGGTGTGCCGGTAGCTGCGGGCGATCAGGTCGGTCGCGGCCTTGGAGACGTCGTAGGGGTAGACGGGCTGGAGCGCCGAGTCCTCCGTATAGGGCAGCTCGTCGTGCGGCCCGTACGCCTTGTCGGAGGACGCGACGACCACTACCTCGACTCCTCCTTCCCGGCAGGCCTCGAGGACCACCCATGTCCCCTGGATGTTGGTCTCGAAGGTCGGGACCGGGGAGGCGTTTGCGTCCCCGACGATGGCCTGGGCGGCGAGGTGGAAGACCGCGTCGATCGAGCGCTTGCGGATCGTCGACCGGACGAGGTCCGCGTCGCGCAGGTCGCCGCCGACGTCGTCGACCTCTCCGTCAATACCGAGCAGCTCGAGCCCGCTCGGTGAGGGCCCGCCGCGATCGAACGACGTCACGTCGGCGCCGGAAGCCAGCAACGCCTTCGCGAGCCAGGAGCCGGCGAAGCCGCGGCCACCGGTGACGAGTGCCCTCATTCGGCGGGCTCCTCGCTCCAGACACGCCATGGCGGATCGCCTGACTCCCAGAGGTCGTTGAGGAGGATGGCGTCCTTGTAGGTGTCCATGCAGTCCCAGAAGCCCTCATGCCGGAACGCCCGCAGCTGCCCGTCGGCTGCGAGCCGTTCGAGGGGCTCGCGCTCGAGGACGCTGTCGTCGGCGAGGTAGTCGAAGACGCCGGGCTCGAAGCAGAAGAACCCTCCGTTGATCCAGCTCTCTACCCGGGGCTTCTCGTGAAATCCCCGGACGTTCCCCTGGCCGTCGATGTCCGCGATGCCGAATTGGAGCTCGGGCCGCACGACGGTCATCGTCCCCAGTCCGCCGGCCTCGCGATGAAATTCCGCCAGCGCCGCCAGATCCACGTCGGCGACGCCGTCGGCGTAGGTGGCTGAGAACGCCCCCGGGCCAATTTGCTCCTGCGCCGCCTTGATGCGGCCGCCGGTGGGGGTGTCGAGGCCGGTGTCCACGCAGCTCACCTCGACCCGATCGGGCCACGGGCTCGCCGCGACCCAGCTGCGGATCTCCTCGCCCTTGTATCCGGTGAGCAGCAGGAACCGCGAGAACCCCTGCTCGCTGTAGATCGAGATCACATGCCAGAGGATCGGGCGGCCGCCGATCTCGACGAGCGCCTTCGGGATCGATTCGGTTCGCTCGCTGAGGCGGGTGCCCCGCCCCCCGCAGAGGATCACTACTGGGTCGAGCGTCGCCAAGGCCGCAGAGACCCTAGCGACGTTGCGGGAATTCCCTGATCAGGTCCGCGGGGAATCAACAACGGTCGCGGGTCCATTCCAGGCGTGTCGGGTCTCGACCGATCTGGCGCCCACCGATCAGACGGTGTGGCACCGGAAATCGACTTTCACCGGATTATCGGTAGGGCGGCGTCCTCATTAAGGGTCGCCCTGCGGAACTACACGCACCAGCTGTGCGGGCTATTGCAGATGTACGGCCCGCCTCGCTTGGGGACGATGCATAGCGGGCAAGGATGCCCGGCTTGCGAAAGCTCAGGGCAAGGATGCCCGCCCCAAGCTTCCACGGGGCGAGGCGCACCGGCAAGGAGGCCGATGCACTCGTCCGTTCTCAGATCTCGAATCACGCTGCTCTGCGCCACGATGGCGCTCTGCCTCGTTGCGGCCGGAGTCCTTGCCCACGATGCCGTCGCCAAGAGGAAGGCGGACAAGGCGTCCGCGCCCGTGGCGCAGCAGCTGCGCGGCGTCAACCTGACCCCGAACTGGGAGTGGCCGGGCTCGGCCGGGATGGACGATTCAACCTCGGCGCGTGAGATCCAGTCGGCCTGCAACCTTGGAGCGGACCTGGTCCGTTTCACCGTCAAATGGAACCGGCTGGAGCCGGTCCAGGGGCGGATCGACCTGGGGTATGCGAGTCGCATCGATCAGGTGCTGGCACAGGCATCCTCGTGCCAGATCAAGGTGCTGGTCACCCTGATGATCACCCCCTGCTGGGCGGCCGCCGACAGCCCACTGACCCATTGCCCGCCCGGGGCGGGGACCTTCGACCCCCCGAACGATCCGGCGACCTACGGCTCGATCGTCGAGCGAATCCTGCAGCGCTGGCCCGCGATCTACGCGCTCGAGGTCTGGAACGAGCCGAACCTGACCGCCTTCTTCCACGGCTCCGTTAGCGACTACGCGGCGCTCGCGAACGCGGCGACCGCGGCCGCAGACCGCGTCGGCTCCGCAACGAAGATGCTCGTCGGCTCGATCGGGGCGGCGGACGTCGGCTATCTGCGACAGCTCTACGCCGCCGGGATCCACGGCTACGACGGCATCTCGATTCATCCATACGACTTCCAGATGAGCGCGGGATTCACCCCAAGGGGCCGCTGGAAGGGCCATCGCGACCTCTTCGAGACCCGGGTCCAGAACATCCACCGGACGATGCTCGCCGCCGGCGATCGCTCCACGGGCCTCTGGCTCACGGAGTTCGGCTACTCGGTCTGCCCGACCCAGCCCTACTGCGTGCAGGAGGGCCGCCAGGCTCGCTCCCTGGCGGACAGCTTCCGCGCCGCGGCGAGCTGGCGCTACGTGCGCGGGCTCACCTCGTACGACCTCCGCGACGCCGGCGACGACGCCAACGTATGGGACAACCGCTACGGACTGCTCCGCCGCGACTTCTCGCCGCGGGCGGGCTACTGGGCGGTGCGCACGACCCTCCGCAGGCTCGACGCGGGGAACGCCGCCGCCGCCGGCGCCAAGCCGGCCGCGGTCAAGCGCAAGCGCCGCTAGGCGCCGCTACCCATTCCTCGGTATAGGCCAGACCCGTGCGCGGGTTTCTACGGTCACAGAAACGGGGGGCGGTCCGATACCCAAAATATGAGGTTCCGTGCCTCCAACGCCTGCGGTGGCTAGAGATGACGGCGATCCAGGCAGCCCTGTTGCTCGCCGCGCTGACCGCGCTCGGCTGTGCGCTGATGATCAGCTTCGTCCTGGAGCGAAAGCTCCGGCGGGACAAGCGCGAGTTCATCTCCCAGACCAGTCGTGAGCGCCTGAGGGAAGCTCTGCTCGCCGGCGACCAGGATGTGATCCGAACGGCCGCAGCGTGTGCGTGCGATGTGGCTCAGGCGCAGGTCGACTTCGCCGTGACTGCCTCCGGAACCGTCGACGAGTTGACCAAGGCCGACCTGACGACCCTCCACGACACCGTCACGAGGATTGGGCTGGTCGACTCGCTGATGAAGCAGCTGCGCCATCGCAATCCCGTCAATCGCGGCCGCGCGGCCTTCCTGATCGGCGAGCTTCGGATTCCCAAGGCGGGGGAGGTTCTCCCGGCGCTGCTCGCCGATCCGGACCCAGACGTCCGGCTGGTGGCGTGTGCAGAGCTCGGCGGAATCGCGACCCAGGCCGCCGCGCTCTCGCTGATCTCAGCCCTGATGGCCGGCGACCTCGCTCCCGAGCGCATCATCGAGCGGCTCGGCGGCCGATGGGCCGTCCCCAGCATGGTCTCGGTCCTGGAGGACCCAAAGCTCGCTCGCTCGCTGGCGCCCGACGACTGCGAGGTCTCAGGGCGGTGGCGTCCCTCGGTGGCCCGTGCCCTGGGGGTGGCCGCGGATGCTCGAGCCGAGCTGACCCTGGCGCGCATGTTGGACAGCCCGAACACCGAGGAGCGGGTTGCCGGGGCCAGGGCGCTCGGCCCCAGCGGGTCCGAAGCGTCCGTCGCGGTGCTGATCAAGGCACTCGACGATCCTGCCTGGGAGGTACGCGCCCAGGCGGCGAAATCGCTTGGCCGCCACCCGGAGGACCGCGCAGTGCCGGCGCTCGAGGAGAGCCTCTCGGACGACGCATGGTGGGTCCGGTCAAATGCGGCAGACGCTCTCGCCGAGATCGGCGCCGACGGCGTCGAGGCCCTGAAGCGGGCGCTCTCGCATTCCGATCGCTTCGCCCGCGACCGCGCCCAGGAGGCCCTGGCGCTCCACCAGCTGGCGGAGGCCTGAGATGGCGGACGTCATCCGCGAGCTCCTGCGCGACTTCAACTTCTTCATGCTCGGCTACGTCATCCTTCTCGACTGCGTCTTCCTGTTGCTGGTGACGCTCGGCTGGCGGGCCGTGAATGAGTACGTCGCCCGGCGCCCGTTCCGTGACTACAAGCAGGTCGGGGAGTCGGAGCTCAGCATGCCCGTCTCGATTCTTGTGCCCGCCTACAACGAGGGCCCCGTGATCGTCTCGTCGATTCGCTCTCTGCTCAAGTCCCAATTCGGACAGCTCGAGGTCGTGGTGGTCAACGACGGGTCCACCGACAACACGATGGAGTCCCTCATCGGCGCATTCGACCTCGTCCGCGTCGATCGGGTTCCCCGCGCCAATCTTCCCTGCGAGCCGATCTCCGCCGTTTACGTGAGCACTTCGGATCATCGGGTCGTCGTCCTCGACAAGGCCAATGGGGGCAAGGCCGACTCGCTGAACGCCGGCATCCGCTACGCGCGCTACCCGCTCTTCTGCGCCATCGATGCCGACACGATGCTGGACCCGGGAGCCCTCGCCCGGCTCGTCTGGGAGTTCCAGGCGTCTCCCTCGACCGTGGCTGTCGGGGGGATCGTCCGGGTGGTGAACGGCTCGGAGGTCGATGCCGACGGGCGGCTGATCCAGGTCCGCACGCCGCGCGGGATGCTCGTCAACCTCCAGATCGTCGAGTACCTGCGGGCCTTCCTCGGCGGCCGGATCGGCTGGTCGCGGATCGGCATGCTGCTGATCATCTCGGGCGCCTTCGGCCTCTTCCGCCGCGACGTCG
>JAWVFG010000165.1:0-3002 GCA_033856335.1 Solirubrobacterales bacterium | reverse complement strand
CCCGGTCACCGTGGAAGGCCATCGCTCCGTGGGCGCAGCTCCTCGCCGACCAGGTGGCCCTCGATCAGCCGGCCCAGAACGTCGCGGTGTTCATCCATGACCCGGCCTCCGGCGCCCTGCGCCTGGTGGGCCAGGTATTGGGCGCCGGCGAGGACACCGGCGAGGTCGTCGTCGGCGAATGGCTGGTCCCGCTCCAAGGCTCTGTCTGCGGTCGGGTCTTCCGGACCGGTGAAGCCGCCCTGTGCGCCGACGTCCGCCTCGATCCCGACCACCTCTCGTTTCCGGGCATCGAGACGCGCTCCTCGCTGACGGTTCCGCTCGGAACCGCCGATGCCATTGTCGGCGTGGTCACGGTCCAGGCGCCCTGGGTGTCGGGTTTCTCGATTGCCGACTACGAGCGCCTGACCGACCTGGCGAGCGCTGCCATGGCCCACATCCCGACAGCACTCGCCGGTTAGAGGCCGCTCGCCCGGCGGCCTTGGGCTCCGGCCCCCGGGCCGAACGAGCCCTGCCATCTGCTAGCATCAGCGGGCATCCCTGACTGCCGCAGCGAGGGCCCCGGTGCAGCTCTTCGTCATCTTTTTCTCGCGGCCCGTCGAATTCGGCATCGCGACCGCGATCACGGTCCTGATGCTCGTGATCCTGCTGCGATCCGCGATGTCCGCGGAGGGTCCGTCGGGTCTCGGCCGGATGATGAGCCGACCGACGACCAAGTTCGTCTTCGGCTTCCTGTTCCTCGCATGGGCGGTGGCCTTCGGCATCGGCCTGCAGCTCGTCCCCCACGAGGGCGCGAACTCGCCTTACGGCGGTCTCGGCTTGATCGGGATGTTCACCGGCTTCTTCATCATGATGGGCTTCCTCTGGTCGGTGATCGGCGAGTAGTCGTCGTTGCTCCGGCGCGCGAGCGTCGTGACGCTCCGTGCGTCGCGGCCAGTCGGCCGCCATTACCTCGAGCTGACCTCCCTGTTGATGCAGGATGCTCGCCTTGATGAGCCTTACGGAGGACTGTGGGAGGCAGCGGACCTCCAGTGGTGGTGGCGGGTCGACCAGCACGCCGACCCAGCAGCGCAGTCCATCTGGAGCGACGGGGACTCGCCGGTCGTCGCCGCCGTCTTTACCCGCTGGAAGGGCTGGATCGGCTTCGACCTGATGGGCTCCGACGCCGCCGTTGCCAGGCATTCCGATCTCCTGTGGGAACGGGTGCAGGGAGCGTTCACGGACCAAGCCGCCGCCATGATCATCCGTGACGACGACGACGTCAGGATCGCCGCAGCAGGGCGAGCAGGGTTCGTGGCGGAAGAGGCTGTCATCGCAACCGGTTGGATGGACGTCGCCAGCCGACCGAGCATGCCGAGTCTTCCGGCCGGCATCCGGATCGAGTCCTACCGGGGCGGTACGCACCCGATGGTGGCGCGCAGCGGCGATGAGGTGGCCCGGCGGCTTGCCGAGTGCCCGCTCTACCGCCCCGACCTCGACCTCGCCATCCTCGACGGTGAGGAGGTTGTCGGGTACGCGCTGTTCTGGGCAGACCCCGTCACCCGCGTCGGCCTCCTCGAGCCGATGAGGATCGAGGAGTCGCACCAGGGACGGGGGCTGTCGAAAGCCCTGATCGCCGCAGGCCTCGAGCGCCTGGCCGCGTCCGGGTGCACGCGGCTCAAGGTCAGCTGGGAAGAGGACAACGTGGCCGCCGTGCGGCTCTACACCGGGGCCGGTTACCGAGCCCGATCGAAGGCGCGCTCCTGGACTCGGGCAGCCGCACGCTGAGCAACATCGCCCGTGATCGCCCGTTCGGGAGGACCTCCGGGCGCTGGACCGCCGGATCGGCCTCGCGCTATGATCCGCTGACTTGCAGAGTGCATACTCCTTATGCACTCGTGTCGCCCGTTTCGCCCACCAGGAGGCCGCCCGACTTGGACGCCGAGGAGATCAAGACCGCGGTCGCCCGCCAGAATGCCGAACGAGTTGCCGCCGAGGCGCCGTTCGTCAATCGCCGCGATCCTGCCCAGGCGCTCGGCCCGGATGGCCGGCCCGCCGTGAGCCGCCGCTCCCCGATCTGGGATGACGTCCCCGACGACAAGTGGAACGACTGGCGCTGGCAGCTGAGCCACCGAGTCAACGACCTCGAGGAGATCGAGCAGGTCCTCAACCTGACTGACGAGGAGCGCGAGGGGCTCGGTGCGCCGGACAAGTTCCGTGTCGACATCACGCCGTACTTCATCAGCCTGATCGACCCGGATGATCCGAACGACCCGATCCGTCGCCAGGTCATCCCGCTCGGACGAGAGCAGCAGGCCTTCACCGCGATGATGGAGGACTCGCTCGCAGAGGACCGCCACTCGCCGGTTCCGGGGCTCGTCCATCGCTATCCGGACCGGGTCCTGATGCTCGTCACGACGCAGTGCGCGAGCTACTGCCGGTACTGCACGCGGAGCCGGATCGTTGGCGACCCCACCCAGAACTTCAACCGCAAGGACCACGAGGCCCAGCTCGACTACCTGCGTCGGACCCCGCAGGTCCGCGACGTCCTGATCAGCGGCGGCGACGGCCTGACGCTCGCCCCGAAGCTGTTCGAGTCGATCCTGCGTGGCCTCCGCGAGATTCCCCACATCGAGATCATCCGGATCGGCTCGCGCGTGCCGGTCTTCCTGCCACAGCGGATCGACGACGAACTGTGCGAGGTGCTCGAGAAGTACCACCCGCTCTGGATCAACCTCCACTTCAACCACCCGAACGAGATCACGCCGGAAGTCTCGCGCGCCGTTGACAAGCTGACGAAAGCCGGCCTGCCGGTCGGCAACCAGTCCGTGCTTCTGGCCGGCGTCAACGACTGCGTCCACATCCAGCGCTCGCTCGTCCATCGCCTCGTCGAGAACCGGATCCGGCCGTATTACCTGTACCAGTGCGACCTCGTCGAGGGCTCCGGCCACTTCCGGACGCCGGTCGGGAAGGGCCTCGAGATCATGGAGGGCCTCCGCGGCCATACCTCCGGCTACGCGGTCCCG
>JAWVFG010000164.1:0-6541 GCA_033856335.1 Solirubrobacterales bacterium | reverse complement strand
GACAGGCATCGGCTGGCGCTCCTTCTGATTGAGCGCTTCGACCATCCGCTCGCCACGGGCGAGCTGCTTCTGGGTCTCCGGGTCGAGCTCGGAGCCGAACTGGGCGAACGCCTCGAGCTCGCGGTACTGGGAGAGATCCAGGCGCAGCTGTGAGGCAACCTTCTTCATCGCCTTGGTCTGTGCGTTGCCTCCCACCCTCGATACAGAGGTGCCCACGTTGATCGCCGGCCGGACGCCCGAGTAGAAGAGGTCCGTCTCCAGGAAGATCTGGCCGTCTGTGATCGAGATGACGTTCGTCGGGATGTATGCCGAGATGTCGCCGGCCTGGGTCTCGATCACGGGCAGCGCCGTCAGCGAGCCGCCGCCCTGGGCGTCGGAGAGCTTCACCGCCCGCTCCAGCAGCCTGGAGTGGAGGTAGAAGACGTCGCCCGGGTAGGCCTCGCGGCCCGGCGGGCGCCTCAGCAGCAGCGACATCTGCCGGTAGGCCGCCGCGTGCTTGGAGAGGTCGTCGTAGATGCAGAGGGCATGCTTGCCCTGGTAGAGGAAGTGCTCGCCCATCGCGCAGCCCGCATAGGGAGCCATGTACTTGATCGGCGCCGCCTCGTCGGCGGGCGCGGCGACGATGATCGTGTTCTCCATCGCGCCGTTCTCCTCCAGGGTCTCCATCACCTGGACCACGGTCGCCATGCGCTGGCCGATCGCCACGTAGATGCAGACGACGTCCGAGTCCTTGTTGTTGATGATCGTGTCGATCGCGATGGCCGTCTTGCCGGTCTGGCGGTCGCCGATGATCAGCTCGCGCTGGCCGCGGCCGATGGGGATCATCGAGTCGATCGCCTTCAGGCCGGTCTGCATCGGCTCCTCGACAGGCTGGCGGTGGACGACGCCCGGTGCCTTGAACTCCGCGGGGCGGGTCTCCGAGGTGTTGATCTGGCCCTTGTCGTCCAGTGGGCGGCCGAGAGGATCGACCAGGCGGCCGAGCAGCTCCTCGCCGACGGGGATCTCCAGCAGGTTGCCGGTGCGCTTCACGGTGTCGCCCTCCGAGACCTTGTCCCACTCGCCGAAAAGCACGACGCCCACGTTGTCCTCCTCGAGGTTGAGCGCCAGCCCGACCACGTCGTGGGGCAGCTCGAGCATCTCGAGCGACATGCAGTTGTCGATCCCGTGCACGCGGGCGATTCCGTCACCGATCTCGAGCACGGTCCCGACCTCGGAGAGGTCGGCCGATCCCACATCCATGCCCTCGATGCGCTCGCGGAGGATGCTTGCGATTTCGTCCGGCTTGATTTCCATTTTGCGGCTCTGTTCCTTTCCTACGCCGCTCGGGCGACGCTCTTTCTGAGTTTCTCGAGCCTGTTCTTGATGCTCGTGTCCAAGACCATGTTTCCGACCTGCACGACTAGCCCCCCGAGGATGTCGGGGTCGACCCGGCTCTCCAGCTCGACGGTGTTCCCGGTCTGCTGCTCGATCTCCGAGCCGATCCTCTCGGCGACCTCTGGGTCCAGCTCGACGGCGCTGGTCACCGTGACGCCCAGGCGCTTGTTCTCCTTTGCCCAGAGCGAGTCGAACTGGCGGCGGATGCGGAAGAGGACGGGCATCCGGTGCTTCTCGATCAGCAGCTCCAGGAAGTTGACCAGCTCGGGCTCCGCGTCGGTGATCGCCTTCTTCAGCCCGTCCTGCTTCTCGGTGGATGAGAAGTAGGGGCTGAAGAAGAAGAGCTGCAGATCGCGAGAGCCCTTGAGCGCATCGGCGAACTGCCCGAGCTGCTCGCGGATCGAGTCGAGCTTTCCCTTGTCCTTGGCCGCCCCGAAGAGGGCTTCCGCATATACGCGGGCGATCTCCTCCATGGCTAGCTGGCCGCCTCCTCGGTCACTGCGTCGCCGCTGAGGCTCGAGAAGTCGACCTCCTTGAGGGCTTCGTCGATCAGCCTCTTCTGGTCCTCTCCGGTGAGCGACTTGCGGGTCACCTTCTCGGTGGTCAGCACCGTCAGGTCGGCGACCTCCTTGCGGATCCGCTCCAGCGAGCGGCGCGTCTCGGCCTCGATGTCACGGCGGGCCGCGGCGAGCAGCTCTTCGCGCTTCTCACGGCCCTCGTCAGTCGCCTGCGCCTTCGTCGTATCGGCGGCCTTGCGGGCTCGGGCGACGATCTCGTCCGCCTGCTCACGGGCCTCCTTCAGGCGACCGCGGTACTCCTCGAGGATCTTGTCCGCCTCCTCGCGCGTCTTCTCGGCATGGTCGATCGACTCGCGAATCATGTTGGCGCGCTTGTCGAGCGCCTCCTGGATTCGCGGAAACGCGACCTTGCTGAGGACGTACATCGTGAACAGGAAGACGAACAGCGTCCAGATCATCAGCCCGAGGCCCGGGCTGACGAGGAAGCTGCCGCTCGAGGCGACTATGTGAATGCTTGATTCCAACGGCCTAGAGGAAGAAGGCGATCAGGCCGAAGATGAACGTGTAGAAGGCGACGGCCTCGGTGAGGGCGAAGCCCAGCCAGCGAATCGACTGGAGGTCGTCCTTCATCTCCGGCTGGCGGGCGACCGACTCGATCTCCTTGCCGAAGATGAAACCGATCCCGATGCCGGCTCCGATCGAGCCGAGCCCGGCACCGACGCCGAGCGCGATCGCCTTGCCGGCGTCCTTCACACCGGTGTCGGTGACGCCGCTCGCGGCGATTGTCAGTGGGTCAATCACAAACTGCTCCTTTCTAGTGCGTCTCGGCGACTGCGCCGCCGATGTAGATGGCTGAGAGGGTGGCGAAGATGAACGCCTGAAGCGTTGCGATCAGCCCCACCTCCAAGACGAAGAAGACGAAGGCGAGGGGGAACGTGAGCGATCCGAGCGCCGCCAGCCCGAGCAAGACCGCCAGCCCGCCGCCCATGAAGAGCAGCAGCAGGTGGCCGGCGAGGATGTTGGCAAAGAGTCGAACGGAGAGCGAGACGAGCCGCATCAGGTGGGAGAGCAGCTCGATCACGAAGATCAGCGCCTTGCCGATCGGATTCATGTCCTCCAGGCCCGCGGGCAGGAAGCTCTTGAGATAGCCGAACAGGCCCTTCTTCCTCACCCCCTCGGCGTGGTACGAAAACCAGACTACGAGGGTGAGCACCAATGGGAACGAGATGTTCGCGGTCGCCGCATAGATCGCGAAGGTCGGTATCTGAAGGCCGAAGATCGCGACCTCGTGCTCGGTGTTGGTCGGCAGCGGCAGGTATCCGATGAGGTTCGAGAAGGCGATGAAGAAGAAGAGAGTCGCGATGAACGGGAACCACTTGACCGCGTAGGAGCCGTCGAGGTTGCCGCCGGTGATGTTGTTCTTGGTCATGTCGAAGGCGACCTCGACCGCGGTCTGCACGCGATTCGGCTTCATCTGCATGCGACGGGCGATGAAGACCATCACCCAGATCGTCAGCGCGCTGGCCAGCACCAGATAGAGGACGAACTTGTTGATCGACAGGTCCGCGGGACCGAGGTGGATCGGTATCCAGTTGTCGAGCTTGAACTCGTTCTGCGGCTTGAACTCGTTGTTCTTGCCCTGGCTGCCCGCGACCAGCAGGAGCAGGATCGTGATCGCGAAATAGATCCCGGCGCCCAGGAGGACCTTCTGCTTGTTCGAAAGGGAGGCCAGCATCAACCGCCTCCAGCCTGGTCGGGCGGCCACAGCAGCCTGCCAAGCAGGCGCCCGCCCAGGTGCACCGTGAAGAGGATCGCCGCCAGGACTGCGGCCGCAAGGCCGGCCTCCCTGCTCGAGAGCAACCCGACGAGCAGAACCCCGAGCGTCACGACCCAGACGCGGGCGAGGGTCGTGGCGCCGATCCAGCCCATCGCCTTGCGACGATCGCCTTCGGCGACGGCACGTGCGACTGCCCGGTCTGCGCCCAGCTCGATCCCGTGCTGCGCGAGCCAGACGCCGGCGGCGACGAGGTAGCCCGCCATGGGCAGGTCGGCGGCGATGAACACGGGCAGTGCCGCCGCCAGCAGGACGAGGTCGAAGAAGCGGAGAGCGGTGCCCATGCGGGACGTGCCGACGTCGCCGCTGGACCCGTCTAAGGCGAGCGTGGACAAAAGCCATCCCCACGCCGAGCCCTGCGGCCGAGCCTGGGCACGTCATCTGATCTGTCGATGTCGAACGAGCGCATGAAATCCTTACCCCCCACTATCCACGGCGGCCAGAAACACCGCCGCCGCTGCTCCCTCCGGAGCTGGGCCGGAGGGGCGGCGAATCCTAGCGACTGGGCCTTGAGACGGCGTCCATCTCGCCGGTGTCCGGATCGATCGTCCTCATCTCGCCGGTCGACGGATCCACCGCGGCGAAGGTCCCGGTGTCGAGCTCGTGCTCGACACCGGCTTCAACCTCAGCCTCGTCCGGGGGCGGCGCCTGCGGCCCTCGCAGGCCCACCATCTGCCAGCCGCGGACGCGCTTCAGCTTGAGGATCTCGAGCACGGAGATCACGTAGACGCTCGCCGCCAGCGCCCCCGCCAGGCAGAGGGCCATGAAGGTGGTCCAGACGGGGTCGAAGTGCCCGTGGTTGTCGCTGTAGGGGACGAATCGAAGGGCGAGCGCCACGCCCGCGAGGATGAGCGTCCAGCCGTACAGGTAGGTGATCGTCCGCCGCTGGCTGAATCCGATTCGCGCCAACCGGTGATGGAAGTGCTCGGTGTCGGCGCGATAGATCGGCCGCCTGTACTTGAGGCGCTTGGCGACCACAAATCCCGTGTCGAGGATCGGCACGGCCAGGACGGCGAGCGGGAAGAACAAGGCGACCACGGCATTCGTTTTCAGGGCACCTTGGACCGTGATCACCGCCATCAGGTACCCAAGCAGGTTGGAGCCGGTGTCCCCCATGAAGCTCGACGCGGGGGGAAAGCCGTGCCGCAGGAAGCCAAGCGATGCCCCGGCCGTCACGGCCGCCAGAACACCCGCCTCGTTGCGCTCCAGCGAGAGCGCGATCACGGCCAGCGCGCCTGCGGAGATCAGACAGACGCCGGCGGCGAGCCCATCCACCCCGTCGATCAGGTTGATCACGTTGGCGACGGCGACGATGCCGAACACCGTCAGCAACTGACCGAGGTCGATGGCGCCGATTCCGGGCGGGTCGAAGAGCTGGACCGAGCCGGGGTCGATGCGCCCGAGGAACGGCAGCGTGAAGCTGGCGACCGTCACCCCTGAGGCGACCGGGATGATCGCCGCCCCGGTCTGGCCGAGCAACTTGATCCCGGCGGGCAGGTCGACAAGGTCGTCGATCACCCCGACGGCCGTGATCACGATCGCCCCGGCGAGGATCGAGCGGGTCTCCTGGCTCCAGGGCAGGAAAATGGAGCCGCCGATCAGGACCGCGATGAGCACCGCCAGGCCGCCGAGCTTCGGGGTGGGGAACTCGTGCAGGCTGCGCTCGTTCGGATAGTCGATCGCCCTGTCGCCGATGCCGCGAGCGAGCGACTCGGTCGCAGGGACCAGGGTCCAGACAGCGGCCCCGGCGAAGACGAACGCGAAGAGGGCGTCGAGCGTGTCGGGCATTACATCTCCGCTCCGCCGCCCGCTCCCGCGCCGGCCGCCGCCGGCTCCCGCGCATAGCGGTCGAACCAGAGGGTGAAGGAGAGCAGCCCCCAGATCTGCCGGCTCAGGTCCTCCTTCCCGGCGATGTGATCCTCGAGGACCCTGCCGACGGCCTCGGGCCGCAGGTAGCCCTGGCGCTCGATGGTCTCCGCCGAGAGGACGTCGCGGGCGAACGACTTGAGGTCACCGCGAAGCCAGGCGGCGACCGGGATCGAGAAGCCCTGCTTGCGACCGCGGACGATCTCCCTGGGCAGCAGCGGCTCCACCGCCTGGCGGAGCAGCCGCTTCTTGGAGAATCCGCGCACCTTCTGCCGGGTCTCCAGAGCGAGGGCCACCTCGGCGACCACCGGGTCGAGGAAGGGGACGCGGGTCTCCAGCGAGTGGGCCATGCTGGCTCGGTCGGTCTTCACCAGCAGGTCGTCGACCAGGTAGATGCCGAGATCGAGATCCTGCAGGCGCGCCAGATCCTGGGCTCCCTCGGTCTCCGCGTAGCGGGCGCGGTACAGGTCGAGCGGGTCCGAGACGCGGGACGCGTCCAGCAGCCCGTCCTGGGCCTCCGGCGAGAAGATCTCCTTCCAGGCGTGGTGGCGCTCGACCGGCGGCAGGTGCGCCCCGCGCATGAAGCGCTTCGCTTTGTAGTCGAAGCTCACCTTGCCCGAGGAGCTGGGCAGCAGATCGACCAGCGGGCGCAGGAACGGTGCGGCCCTCCCGACCCGCGGCGCGAGCCGGTCCGCCACGTAGGTGTAGTAGCCGCCGAAGAGCTCGTCGCCGCCCTCGCCGGAGAGGACGACCTTCACCGTGTCGGCCGCCAGCTGCGAGACCAGGTACGTGGGAAGCGCCGACGAGTCGCCGAAGGGCTCATCGAAGGCCTCGACCAGCCGCGGCAGCAGATCGACCGCGTCAGGCCGCAGGATGAGCTCGTGGTGGTCCGTGCCGTATCGCTCCGCCACCAGGCGCGCCTGGGCGAGCTCGTCGAAGGAGCTCTCCT
>JAWVFG010000163.1:0-17284 GCA_033856335.1 Solirubrobacterales bacterium | reverse complement strand
TCGGCCTGCTCGACCATCTCCGACGGCTCGCCGTCCCGCTCCGCGACCGACTGCTGGATTCGCTTCGCGGCCGCGTCGAGGCGGCGCATCAGCGAGTTCTGCTTGACGATCTCGGCGTAGTGCTTGGCGCTGCCGGGCGCCGGAACCTTGGCCGCCAGGCTGGCGACCACGTCCCGGCCGCCGATCTCGTCGAGCTGGCCGTGCTTGGCGAGGGCCTCCGAGACGGTCAGGACGTCGACGGGGTGAGCGTCCTCGTTGAGGTGGAGGATCGCCTCGTAGATCGCGCGGTGGCGATCCCGGTAGAAGTCCTCCGCCTGGAGCCGGACGTCGAGCAGGACGGGCTCGATCGTCGACTCCGAGACCATCATCGCCCCGAGTACGGACTCCTCTGCCTCCAGGTTCTGGGGCGGGACGATGGTCGCTTTTCCGTTGGTCGCCAACTGCTCCTCTTTCGCGCAGACGATCGCTCCGGCCGCAAGCCGGAGCCTGCCCTATTAGCTAAGGGCCCTACGGAGTCTGATCTCCCCCGAGGCGGAAGCTGCTTCGTAGGACGAGGTTGGAATGAATCACACCGGGGCGCGAAGATCACGCCGACGCCCAGGTTCGCCTCCGGGCATTCCCGGATTTGCGAGCTTTTCGTCTGCCCCGTTAGGGGGTCTCTCGCGTCTCGGCGACGATGGTCTTGACCGCCGCCGTGACGCCGCCGCCGACCTCGATCTCGACCATGAAGGTGCCGGTCTCCCGGATCGGCTCCTCGAGACGGATCTTCTTGCGGTCAACCTTGATGCCGCGGGCCGCCTGGATCGCCTCGGCGATCTCCGCGGAGGTGACGGAGCCGAACAGCTTGCCGTCCTCTCCGGCTCGGTGGTTGATCGTCAGCACGGTCTTGCCGAGCAGGGCGGAGGTCTCGCCGGCTCGATCCGCGGCCTGCTGCTCGGCCTCGGCTGCCCGTTCGCGGCGCCGCTCGGCTTCCTCCAGAGCGCCCTTGGTGGCCGGCTGCGCCAGCTTGCGGGGCACGAGGTAGTTGCGCAGATACCCGGGGGAGACGTCTATCGCGGTGCCGGCCTCGCCGAGGCCCTCCACGTCCTTGAGCAGAACGGCTTGCGCCATCGGCCTAGCGCTCGCCGACGTAGGGCAGCAGCGCGAGCTCGCGGGCGCGTTTCACGGCCAGCGCGAGCTGCTGCTGGTGTTTCCGGGAAAGGCCGGTGACGCGGCGGGACCGGGTCTTGCCGCGGTCCGAGATGAAGCGGCGCAGCAGGCCCAGGTCCTTGTAGTCGATCTCCTCGACGTTGAGGCGCGTGTACTTCCGCGGACGACCGCGATCGGTGAGGCCACGGCGCCTGCGGCCGCCGGTTTGTGTCTGCTGTCGTTGCTGTCGCGCCACGAGGGCGGGAATGGTAGACGGTTGGTTGTTTCGATTCCCGCTTCGCCATCAGGCGCGACCACCGCGGCCGCGCCGAGTAAGTCGCTACCGGGCTTCGCCCTTCGCTCCTGAGTGGAGCGGCCTCGTGGTCGCTAGAAGGGGATGTCGTCGTCCGAGCCGCCGCCCGAGCTGACCGTTGCGCCCTCGAAGTCCGAGGTGTCGGCCGGGACGTCGGAGCTCGGCTGGAAGCCGTTGCCACCACCACCGTTCGGATTGTCCGAGCGCGACCCCAGGAACTGGACGCTGTTGGCGATGATCTCGACGGCCTGCCGCTTGGAGCCATCCTGAGCCTCCCACTCGCGCCAGTCGAGCCGTCCCTCGACCGCGACGGGGCGTCCCTTGGAGAGGTAGTTGGCGCAGTTCTCACCCTGCGCTCCCCAGACGGTGACGTCGAAGTAGTTGGGCTTGTCGACCCACTCGCCGCTGGAGCCGTCCTTGCGGCGGCTGTTGACGGCCACGCGCAGCTTGCAGACTGAAGTCCCGTTGGGGGTCGAGCGCAGCTCCGGGTCCTTGGTCAAATTCCCGGTGACGACGACCGTGTTGATGTTCGAGGCTGCCACTTGATCAGCTCCTATTCCTTTCGATTCCGAACTTCGATCTTAAGTCGCGGCGCGGCCTGATTCTCTCCCCCCGCTCTACATAAAGGCGGAAGTACCGGATTCTCATCCCATTCCCAGGTCCCTCTCAGCTTCTCCGAGCAAGGTCCCTGCGATCGGAGATGAGGATCAGATCGGGAAATGTCTAGGCGGGCCGGCGATCGTCGCTATGTGGCGGTCGGCCTGGGCCTGATCTGCGCAGCCGCGGTCGCGGCAGCCATCGCCGTGATCGGACCGGCGTCGGCGAAGACGGCGCCCGAGGCCACCGTGGCCGCCCAGCGCGGCGTGGTCCAGAAGACCGTCTCCGGCAGTGGCTCCCTGCAGCCGGCGCGCCAGGTAAGCCTGGGCTTCGGCAATCCCGGCACCCTCTCCCACCTCTACGTCAAGGAGGGCGACCACGTCCACAAGGGCCAGCTCCTGGCGACCCTCGACTCGGCCAGCGCCAGGCGGGCCCTGGAGCAGGCGAACGCCCAGTTCGCCTCCGCCGAGGCGAGCCTCACCAGCGCCAGGGCCGGCTCGTCGAGCAGCCCCAGCTCCTCGCCCTCATCGGCTCAATCCTCCTCCAGCCAGGGAAGCTCGGCCAGCCACGCTGCGAGCGTCGCGTCCGCAAAGGCGAGCCTGCTCAGCGCCAAGATCCAGGTCGGTAACGCCCAGCGTGCGCTCAGCGACACGGAGCTCCGAGCCTCGATGGACGGGATCGTCGCCTCGATCGGCGACAGCAGCACCCCCAACTTCATCACCGTTGCCCAGCTCGACCGGATGAAGATGCAGGTCTCGCTCAGCGAGTCCGACGTCACCAACGTCAAGGTGGGCCAGCACGCCACCGTCAGCGTCAACGCCGTCCCGAACGAGAAGCTCGCCGGGCGGGTCACGCACATCGGCCTCCTCTCCAGCACGTCCAACAACGTTGTCAGCTATCCGGTGACGATCGTCGTCAAGCAGAGCGCGCCCGGCATCCGCCCCGGCATGACCGCGACCGCCGAGGTCGTGATCGCGCAGGTGCAGGGAGTGATCACCGTGCCGAGTCGTGCCGTCACCGGCAGCTTCGTCACGGTCAAGCAGGGCGGAAACGATGTCCGGAAGCAGGTCACCACCGGCCTGGTCGGGGACAGCACCACCGAGATCGTCAGCGGGCTGCAGCCGGGCGAGCAGGTCGTCCTGCCGACCGCGGCGTCGGGCCTGGGGGCCCAGGGCGCCCAGGCCAATCGCGCGGGGTTCTCTCGCGGAATCGGCGGCGGAGGAATCGGCGGCGGCGGCGGCGGCCCGGCCGTCTTCGCGGGGCCAGCGGGGGGCGGGCCATGAGGCGTGGTGGGCAGGAAAGGCCGCCCGTGATCCGGCTCCAAGACGTGGTCCGCACCTACCGGCTCCCCGGATCGGAGGTTCGCGCCCTGCGGGGAGTCTCGCTGAGCATCGAGACGGGCGAGCTGATCGCGATCACGGGCCCCTCCGGCAGCGGCAAGTCGACCCTGATGAGCATCCTGGGGTGCCTCGACGCACCGACCTCCGGCCGCTACCTGCTCGACGGCATCGACGTCAGCCAGATCGATGACGAGGGCCTCTCCGACCTGCGCAACCGGAAGATCGGATTCGTCTTCCAGAGCTTCAACCTGGTGCCGCGAACCAGCGCGCAGGCGAACGTGGAGCTTCCCCTCGGCTACGCGGGCGTCGGGCGAGCCGAGCGGCGCCGCCGAGCCGAGGCCGCCCTGGCCGCGGTGGGGATGCTCGGGCATGGGAGCCACCTCCCCTCCGAGCTCTCGGGCGGCCAGCAGCAGCGGGTCGCGATCGCCCGGGCGATCGTCACGAACCCGGCGCTGATCCTCGCCGACGAGCCCACCGGAAACCTGGACTCCCGCTCCAGCGAGGAGGTGCTGCGGATCTTCGAGGCACTCAACGACCGGGGCAAGACGATCGTCCTGATCACGCACGAGCCCGAGGTCGCACGTCGCGTCCACCGAGTCGTGCAGATCGCGGACGGCGAGGTCGTGGGCGCCGCAACGGACCGGGTGCTTGCCTGATGATCAGGGAGACGCTCCGGACCGCAGTCGCGAGCCTTGGCGCGAACAAGCTTCGCTCCGCCCTGACCGTGCTCGGGATGACGATCGGCGTCGCGTCTGTGATCGTCCTGGTCGCGGTGGGCAACGGTTCCTCGGCGGCCGTCCAGTCAAGCATCGAGCGCCTAGGCACGAACGTCCTGCTCGTGATGAGCACCAGCGGCCCCAGCGGCCCCGGCGGAGTCGGCGCCGGCAGCAGCGCGGGGACGAAGCCCCTCACCACGGAGGACGCGAGCGCGATCCAGGACCCCGCGCAGGCCCCCGACGTCGCCAGCGCTGCGCCGGTCGTCGACGTCCAGGGCGCGACCCTGGTCGACGGCAGCACCAGCTATCAGCCCTCACAGGTGGTCGGGACCACTCCCTCCTACGCCACGGCCCACGACTACCAGGCCGCGGCGGGCAGCATGATCACCCAGAGCGAGTCGACCAGCCGCAGCCGGGTGGCCGTGGTCGGGCCGACCGTGGTCTCGAACCTCTTCGGCGGCCAGGACCCGATCGGCCAGACGATCCAGATCAACGGGTCGAACTTCCAGATCACGGGAGTGACGAAGCCGAAGGGATCGAACGGGTTCCAGGACCAGGACGACGTCGTCATCGTCCCGCTGACGGCGGCCCAGGACACGCTGACCGGCTACGGCGACATCAACTCGATCACGGTCCAGGCCAAGTCCCAATCTCAGCTCAACGCGGCGCAGGCGGAGGTCACCTCGATCCTCGACGAGCGCCACGACGTCACCGACCCGACGAACCCCGGGTTCCAGGTGATCAACCAGGGCTCGATCCTGGCTGCCTCGAGCTCCACCAGCAACGTCTTCACCACCCTGCTCGGGGCCGTCGCAGCGATCTCGCTGCTCGTCGGCGGGATCGGAGTGATGAACATCATGCTCGTCAGTGTCACCGAGCGGACCAGGGAGATCGGCATCCGCAAGGCCGTCGGAGCCCGCCGGGGCCACATCCTCGCCCAGTTCCTGACGGAGGCGGTAGTCGTGTCGGTGCTCGGCGGCCTGGCCGGGGTCGCCGCCGGCGTCCTCGCCAGTCGCTTCCGGATCGCCGGGGTGCAGCCGGTGATAGCGAGCTACTCGGTCTTCCTCGCCTTTGGGGCCGCGGCAGCCGCCGGCCTCTTCTTCGGGACCTATCCCGCCAGCCGGGCTGCCCGGCTGCGCCCAATGGAGGCGTTGCGCTTTGAATGAGACCGAGCAGATCGCCGACGAGCCCCTCATCCCGGAAGGCGAGTGGCCCGATGCCGCGGCCGAGGTCCAGATCCGTACCAGGGCCCGCCGCCTTACTCCGCTCACGGGGGGATTGCTCGCGCTGGCCATTGCGGCCGTCGGATTCATCGGCGGTGTCCTGGTCGAGAAGGGAGACACTGGATCTTCGGCCACGGGCGCGCTCCCCGCGGGACTCGCGAGCGGCGGCGGCGGCCCAGCCGGGCTCGCGGGCGCGCAGCCGGGCGGCGGTACGACCTTCGGGACGGTTGCGAACGTCAGCGGGCGGACCCTCTACGTGACCGATGCCCAGGGCAACACGATCAAGGTCCTGACCACGAAGGCCTCGACGGTGACCCGCTCAGCGAGCTCGAAGGTGAGCGAGATCCACCCCGGCGACTCCGTGGTCATCCAGGGGCAGCAGCGAAAGAGCGGGACCGTCAACGCACAGTCGATCCGGGCATCCGCAGCGGGGACCGGCGGCACGGCGCCCTTCGGAAGCGGCGCGCCGCAGACGTCGGCGTCCGGCGGCTCAGCTCAACCCGGCGGCGGTGCGGGTGCCGTCAACCAGCTCTTCGGGCAGTAGCTCGTCCAACTTAAAAAAACAACGACAGAGGAAGTGACGATGAGAGGCTTCAAACAACGAATTGCCGGCCGGCCCACTGTTCGCCGGCTCCTGATCACGGCGGCCTCCGTGGGCGTTGTCGTAGGCCTGGCGGCCTGCGGTGGGTCCTCGGCTTCGGGCAACGGTGGCACGACGACCGCGGCGAACGCGACCCCATTCGGCCGCGGTGCGCAGCTGAGCGCTTCGGATCGCGATTGCCTGCAGAAGCACGGCCTGAGCGGGCCGCCCCAGGGAGCGGGCACGTCAAATGGCGGGCCTCCCCCCGGCGTGCCCGGTGGGCCGCAGGGGCCCGGTGGGCCGCAGGGCAGCGGTGGGCCACCACAGAACGTGCGCCAGGCCTTCCAGGCCTGCGGGATCCAGCCCCCGAGCACGCAGTTCCGGGCAGGTGGCCCGAACGTCAACAGCACCGCGTACCGGAACGCGGTCAACGGCTACGTGGCCTGCATGAGGCAGAACGGCTACCAAATGCCCGACCCCAACCTCTCCGGCAACGGGCCGGTCTTCGACGCGTCGAAGGTCAATCGCAGCGACCCGAAGTTCGAGTCAGCCAGCCAGAAGTGTCAGCACCTGCTGCAGCAGCCCAGCCAGAGCCAGGGTTCGACGACCTCGCAGTGAGGCCGCCTGGCTACCCCCGGTCTAGTCGTCGCGATTGTCGCGGCGGCCGCGACGCTCGCGATCCGGGCGGTCCGAGGCGACCGCCAGCCGCTCGACCGGGGGCGGTGGATTCGCCGGCGACTCGGGATCGACCTTGAAGATCCGGAAGCGGAGCACGCCGTCGGTGATCTTGAGGCTGTGGTCGAGGCGCTCGAGCAGCTCGGGCTCCCCGTGAAAGCGGTAGAAGCGGTAGTCCGCCTCGTTTCGCTGGCGGATCTCGTAGGCCATCTGGCGCACGCCCCATTCGTCGGCGCGATCGAGGGTTCCGGTGCCCTCGATCTGCTGGCGCACGTCACCGGCGACCCGTTCACGGTCCGCGTCGGCGGCCTCGGGGTCGAGCATCAGCACGAGTTCGTAGCTTCGATTCACAGCGGCGAGCGACTATAGACGAGAGGGGGCAGGGGAGAGAACCCGCGCTCTGAGCGCTCACTCGAGCGTGGCCGGGAGACAGATCAGATGGGCCGGCGTGGGCCGCGTCGCGGCGATCGTGGCCGCGGCGATCGCCGGGATCGCATCGCTTCCGGCGCTGCTCGGCAGCGATGCGCCCCCGCCGGTGCCACCGGACGTCGGGCTGACGCCGCCTCCGATCGCGTCGGTCCCTCCGCCCGGCGGAGCAAGCGCCGAGCTACCGCCGCCCCCGCCCGCTTCGAGGCCCAGGAAGCGACCCCACCACCGTCGGCCCGGCCCGCATCGGCTGGCACATCGCCGATCCGCGCATTCCCACGCTCGCCACAGCCGAGCAGATGGGCGGAGCGACACCGAGCAGCCGACCGAGGCCGCAACCCCGGTCTACGGCCCACCGACCGTCTACTCACCGCCGGCTCTCCCCGGCGAGTTCCGGATCGAGCGTTAGCCGACTTCGGCAGTCGACCGCTTGGCGCGGATGTCGTCGATCTGCTCGTCGACCCAGTCGCCGGGATCGCGCTCGGTGATGATCTCCTTGAGCCGGCGGGCCCGCAGCGCCCGTTCCTCGGGCTCCATGGTCAGCGCCCGGTGGATCTCGTCGGCCTGCTCCTGGATGTCGAACGGATTGACCGAGAGGGCGCAGTCGCCGAGCTCCTCGTGGGCCCCGGTGTTCTCGGAGAGCATGACGACGCCGTTGCGGGTGTTGACCGCAGGCGCCTCCTTGGCGACGAGGTTCATGCCGTCGAACAGCGAGTTGACCATCAGCAGGTCGAAGTGCTTGTAGCGAGCGACGGCCTCGTGGAAGTTCTCGTAGATCCTCAGGTCGATCGGCATCCAGTCGGTGGTCCCGTGGCGGTGGTTGACGACCGCGACGAGCGCCTCGATTCGCTCCAGGTACTCCGCGTACTCCGGGACGTCCTGGCGGGAGGGCTGGAGGTGGGCGATGAAGGTGACCTTCTCGCGGAACTCCGGATGCTGCTCCAGGAAGACGTCGAACGCCGTGAACCCGCGCAGGACGTTCTTGGAGAGGTCGGCTCGGTCGACCCGGATGATCAGGTGGTCGCGGCGCCGGCGCAGGAGCTCCTTCTCGTAGAACGCGACGTCCGACGATTCCGCGGCGCGGTAGAGGCGCTGGGTGTCGATCGAGAGCGGATAGGCACGCACCCAGATCTCGCGGCCCTCGTGGATCACCGCCATGCGGTCGTAGTCGGTCTCCAGCTCCATCAGCTCCCGGCAGCACTGCAGGAAGTTGCGGCAGTAGGCGGTCGTGTGGAAGCCGATGATGTCGTTGGAGAGCATGCTCAGGTAGATCTCCTCGCGCCATCGGTTGGGCAGGATTCGCCAGGAATCGGGCTGGGACCACGGGATGTGGACGAAGTAGTGGAGGAAGGCGTCGGGGCGCGCCCGCCGGATCAGGCCGGGGCAGGTGTAGAGGTGGTAGTCGTGGAGCATCACGACCGGCCTCTCCTGGCCGTCGATCGCCCGGATCACAGCGTCCGCCATGTCGTCGTTGACGACCTTGTAGCCCTCCTCCCAGGCGTCGACCTCGGCCTGCCGGATGTCCGGTGCATTCGAGAGGTCCCAGAGGTAGTGCTGGATGAACCAGAGGATCGGGTTCGCGATCACGTTGTAGAAGCGGTCGTACGCCGACGGGTTGGACGCGACCAGCTGGACGTCGTAGGAGATTCCGTCGAGCTCGATCGCGACGGGGCCCTCGCTCTCGCTGGCGACCACCACGTCCTCCTCGGTCATCGCCGAGGCGACCCAGAGCGCCTTCCGGTGCGAGACGAGGCCCGAGAGCGCCGTGACCAGGCCACCCCCGCCGCGGTGGACGATCCGGTTGCCCCGCTCGTCCCGCCCGAACTCGGCCGGACCGCGGTTGGAGACGATGGTCAGGGAGTGCTCGGGCACGCCCCCGTTTGTATCAGGCGTTCAGGTCCGTGAAGATCCGCAGCCAGTCGAGCAGCAGGCGCGGGGTGAGGAAGCGCTCGCGGGTGCGCTCCTTGCCGGCGCGGCCCAGCCTGCGGCCGAGCTCCGGGTCCTGGAGGATCTGGACCGAGCGCTCGGCGGCCTGGTCGGGCGTGGAGACGAGATACCCGTCCTCCCCGTCGACGATCTGGAGCGGGATGCCTCCGACGTCCCCGCCGATCGTCGGGCGCGCCTTCCAGAGCGATTCGGCCACGGTCAGGCCGAATCCCTCGCGAATCGACTTCTGCAGGACCACGTCGGACTGCGACTGGAAGGCGTTCACCTCGATCGCGCCGACGTTGTTGAGGTTGTTGAGGATCTTGATGTCGGGATCCGAGCCCGCGTACTCGAAGGTCCGGTGGAAGAACTCCCAGCCCTCGGGGTCGTCGGTGGCCATCGAGCCGACCAGCGCCAGCTGCACCTCCGGGATCTCCTTGGTGACCTGGCGGTAGGCGTCGATCACGCCGATCGGGTCCTTCCACGGGTCGAAGCGCGAGACCTGGGTCATCAGCGGCCTGTCGACGTCGATGCCGAACTGGTTGCAGACGTATGAGGCGTCATCGGGTGAGAGAGCCATGTTCTTCGGCGAGAGCGGATCGATCGCCGGGGGCACGATCCGGACCCCGCCGTGGCCGTCCAGTCCCTTGGGGACGTACTGCTCGAGGTGCCAGACCGTGATGTCGTACTCGGAGATCAGCGGCAGCAGCCGGTCGATCGGCTCGGGATTGGGCTCGGAGAGGTCGATGTGGCAGCGCCAGATCCAGTGCTTGGAGTGGTCGGTGGCGTTGCTGCGCATCCCGACCGGCTGCGGGTCATGGACGATGACCACGTCCCACTCCCCCTCCAGGCTCTCGGCGTTCATCTTGTTGTAGTGGTCGAACAGCTCCCACTGGCTGGGGGTGAGGGTGTTGGGATCGCCCTGGAGCGAGTTGTGGAGGAGCTTCGTCGCGTTGAAGAACTCCTCGCGGCCCATGATCACCTGCCAGTGGGTGTCCAGGCCGACGTCTCGCATCAGCGGGACGAGCGTGTAGAGGATCTCCGAGACCCCGCCGCCGAAGGCGGTCGCACTGACGTGGAGGACGCGCTTGCCCTCCAGCTTCTCCGCGAGCTCGCGGATCTCGTCGACCAGGCCGCGACCGGCCAGGTGCGTGTAATCGGCCAGCGACTTGCTGCCGAGAGCTACCTCTTGAAGCACGGGACCCCCATGATCACGTCGTTGCGCAAGGGCGGAAACGTACTCGTTTGACGCGAAGGTGCTCCGAGTGAAGCGAGGAGCAATCCGTCAGACACCGGCGCGAAGTCGCTCGATGCCGGCGTCGAGCTCGGCGCAGATCGCAGTGTGAAGCCCTGCATTGGCCGCGGCCACGCAGGACATCTGGAACTCGTGGCTGGAGCCGAGCAGCGGCCGGTCGGCCAGGGGCTGTCCGTACGCGTCGGTGACGATCGCGCCGCACTCCTGGAGGCAGATCGTCGCCGCTGCTAGGTCGTACGGGGAGTTGTTGAGGACCGCCCCGCCCCCGATGCGCTCGAACTCGGCGCGCATGGCCGGAACGTCGTCGATCATCCGAGGCCCGGGCTCGATGTAGGCGTCGAGCTGGCCGGTCGCGATCCTGGTCATGTCAAAGGTCGCGGAGCCGAGATCGAAGGTGCCGCCGCCCACCGACGAGGTGTCGATCAGCTCCGCGAGCACCTCCACGAGCGCCCGAGCCGGGCGGCCGCGAAAGCCATAGGTCCAGAACATCCGCTCGAGCGACTGGTTCTGCGAGAGCCGGCCCGCCGGCTCCAGCCCGGCCCCTCGCTCGGCGACGAAGCCCTGGCCGCTCTTCAGCTCGAGCACGCAGCCCACCTCCACGTCGCCCATCGTCGGCTCCGAGTCGAGGCGTGCGGCGGCCACCGAGACGCAGCAGGACTCGAGCCCGGCCAGCGCTGGCCGGGTCCCGTCGATCGGATCGACGATCAGCACCCACTCGGCACGATCGCCCGCGGGGGAGACCAGGCCCCTGTCCTCCGAGTAGAAGGAGATCTCGGGTGATCGCTCGGCCAGGAATGCCTCCATCCGCGCCTCGGCGCGCTCGTCGATCTGGAAGGTCACGTCCCCGCCCTCGGCGGAGCCGGAGTGGGCACGCTCGGCGTGGCCGCCCAGATGAGGGAGGACCTCCTCGCGCAGCTCAGTTGCGAGGTCGGTTACGAGGTTTCTGATTGACGGCTTCGCCATATAGCCGCGGCTGCGAGCGGCTGCCCAGCATAAGTCGCTGCGGGCTTCGCCCTTCGCTCCAAGGTGGAGCAGCCTGGCAGCCGCTACCCCTGGACGTCGGCGGGGCGCGGGCCGAGCGTCACGTTGACCGTCGCGTGGTGACCGTCCCGGAGGATGTCGAGCGTGACGGAGTCGCCGGGCTTGTGGGTGGCGATCAGCTCCGAGAGGTCGTTGTTCTGGAACACGGGCTTGCCGTCCACGGCGATCACGACGTCGCCGCCGGTCTTGACGTGCTGGAGCTGGAAGGTGGTCTCTCCGGTGGATCCCTTCAACCCGGCGTCATCGGCCGGGCTGCCGTTGACCACGTCGGTGATCAGCGCGCCGCTCTTGCTTGGGATGCCGAGGTGGTCGGCGAGCTGCGGGTAGAGCGACTCGCTGGTCACGCCGAGGAAGGCGTATTGGACGTGGCCGCCGTTGCGAAGCTGGTCCACCGAGTAGCGCACGGAGGTCACCGGGATCGCGAAGCCGACGCCGGAGTTGCTGCCGGAGCTCGAGGCGATCTGCTCGTTGATGCCGATCACCTCGCCCTTGGCGTCCAGCAGCGGGCCGCCGGAGTTGCCGGGGTTGATGGACGCGTCGGTCTGGATCGCGTTGTCGATCCCGAAGTTGGTGAGGCCCTCGACGGTCCGGTTGGTCGCCGAGATCACGCCGATCGAGAGCGACTGGGTCTCGCCGAAGGGGCTGCCGATCGCCGCGACGGGCTCGCCGACGGCGAAGGTCGAGCGGGAGGAAAGCGGAACCGGCACGAGATTGAGGCCGCTCGGATCGACTTTGATCAGAGCCACGTCGGCGTCAGCGTCGAAGCCGACGATCTGGGCCGGGACCCGGTTGCGGTCCCCGAACTCGACGAAGACCTGCTTCGCCGCATGGGGCGTGCCGCCTCCGTTGAGGCGCCCACCGCTGGTGACCACATGGGCGTTGGTGACGATGTCGCCGTTCTTGTCGATGACGAAGCCCGATCCCTGCCCGGCCTGGGCGCCGCCGCTGCCCAGGAGGGAGCTGCCGCCCGAATCGAAGACGGAGGTGATCGTCACCACACCGGGGGAGACGTCCTTGTAGATCTGGGCCGGGTTGAAGCTGTTGTCGCTCGACTGGATCACGACCTGCGTAGCGGTCGGACCCGCTGAGGCCCCGGTGCTGTTGCTGCCGCCGCCGCAGCCGGTCGCGATCAGGGCCGCCGCCACGGCCGCAAGCAGGAGGCGCGACCCGTTCTGTATCCGCTTCACGCGACCGCTCCGGCCGGTTCCCGCCGAGGCTCGGGGCGCTCGGCCAGCGGAAGGCTCAGGGTGAACGCCGTGTGCCCGCGGCGGGAGGCCACGGCCAGCCGGCCGTCCATGCGCTGAGCGAGCTCGTCGGCGATCGCGAGGCCCAACCCGGAGCCGACTCCCGCGTCGCCGGTGTAAAAGCGGTCGAAGACCTTGTCGACGGCGCGCGGGTCGATGCCCTTCTTGGCGTCGTCGCCGACGATCAGCTGGGCCGTATCGTCGCCGCGCACGGCGGTGACCGTCACGTTCGTCCCCCGCGGGGTGTGCGTGATCGCATTGTCGATGAGAATACGGATGATTTGTGAGACCCGATTTAGGTCCGCCCGGGCGACCACGTCGCCACGCCCGCGAACCTGGAGATTGGATCCATCGGCCCTGACCACCGGGCGGAACTCATCGGCCACCTGCCGCGCGGCCTCCTTCAGGTCCACCTGCTCCAATCGGATCTCCATCACGTCGGCATCGAGGCGGGAGAGATCCAGCAGGTCGATGGTGAGCTTCTGCAGCCGCTGGATCTGGGCGCGCATCTCCGCGACGAACGCGCGGCGCTCGGCCGCACTCGGATTCTCCGTCTCCAGCAGCTCGACGAAGCCGCCCAGCGAGAAGATCGGGGTCCGCAGCTCGTGCGAGGCGTTGGCGATGAACTCCTTCCGGGAGCTGTCCAGGCGCGCGAGCCGCCGCTGCATCTCGTTGAAGCTCCGGGCGAGCTGGCCGAGCTCGTCCGAGGAGTCGACTGGAATCGGCTGGTCGAAGTGGCCGTCGGCGACCGCCTCCGCCGCCAGCCGCATCCGGCGCAGCCGTCGCGAGACCGCGCCCGAGGCCCAGTAGCCGATCAGCGACGCCGCGATCAGGGCGATCAGGCCCGCGATCAGGATCTGACGGCGGACCAGCGCGACGTCGTCGTTCACCTCGGCGAGCGGGGTGGAGAGCACCTCGACCCAGCGCGCCTGGCCGCCCAGGTCGATCGGGACGGCGGAGGTCGCGACGCGCGTTCCCGCGACGTGTTCCACGCCGGATGCCGGATTCCCGTCTGTGATCGCCGCCGCAGCGGTCAGGTAGCGGCCCTGGATCGCCGTCGCCTCGGCCTGGGAGTCGGCCACCACGAAGGCCGGCACGGGCCCGCCGGACTCATCGCGGACGGCGAGCAGCGTCACTCGGCTCTCGGCGGATTGCGCGGTCGTGCGGACAAGGTCATCGACCTGCTGCTGCGAGGCCCCGGACTCGAGCGCGTGGGCCAGCCGCGGGGCCTGCTCGTTCGCGAGCCTCTCGAGGCGGCGCAGCTTCTCGGCGGTCAGGCTCGACTCGAGCTGCGGGACGACGTAGAGGTAGACAAACGCGATCGCCGCAGCGGTGATCAGCGTGATCAGCGCCACCAGCCGGTTGCGGAGTGTGTTGAATCTCAATCGCGGTCCGTGTCACGGAACCGGTAGCCGACGCCGCGCACCGTGAACAGGTACTCGGGCTGCTTGGCATCGGACTCCAGCTTCTCGCGGAGGTGCCTGATGTGGACGTCGACGGTCCGGGGGTCGCGATAGGTGGAGTCGCCCCAGATGTGCTCCAGCAGCATCTCGCGGGTGAAGACTCGCCCGGGGGCCGAGGCGAGGGCCGCGAGGATCTCGAACTCGACGTAGGTCAGCTTGATCGGCTCCGACCCGAGCAGCACGAAGCGTCGCTCGAAGTCGATCTCCAGATCTCCCGCGCGAATCGGCTCATTCGCCGGGGGGGTCTGCCCGGTCATGTTCCCGCGGCGGAGCGCCGCCTTGACGCGGCTCCGGAACTCTCGGACCGAAAACGGCTTGGTGATGTAGTCGTCGGCGCCCATCTCGAGGCCGGCGACCTTGTCGACCTCGTCCCCCTTCGCCGTCAGCATGATGATCGGCACCTGGCTGCGAGTGCGAAGGCGCCTGCACACCTCGATCCCATCCAGCTTCGGGAGCATGATGTCGAGGACCACGAGATCGAACCGCTCTTCGCCGAAGCGATCAAGGGCCTCTTGCCCATCCTTTGCCCCCACCACCTCATAACCTTCCTTGCGAAGCGGGTAGGTGAGAAGCGTCTGCACGGCCTGCTCATCGTCGACGAGCAGGATCCGCGCCTGTCCTCGCGCCATGCCTGAAGGTTAGAAGGCACGCCAGTGATCGATATGCGCCTCTACAGATTTGCGCTGCTCACGGTCCCGGCCGCGGCCGTGATAGCGATGTTCTCGCTCCAGGGGGTGCCATCCAATCTCGCCGGCGGTGTGCCTCCCGACGCCTTCGACCCGTCGACCGCCGCACCGCTGGCGAAGCAGCTCTCCAACGCGGCCCCGTACCCCACAGCCGGCTCGGCCGCCGACAACGCGATGGCGGACCAGGTGAGGACCCAGTTCTCGGGAATCGACGGGGCGACCGTCTCCGAGCAGCAGTTCAGCGCCTCCGTCCACGGCCAGGACGTCCACCTGCGCAACGTGATCGCGACCCTCCGTGGCGAGTCCGATCGCCAGATCGCGCTGATCGCACCGCGAGATGTCGCGCAGGGCAGCGGTGCGGTGACCAGCGCGGCGTCCACCGCCGCGATGCTCCAGATCGCCAGCAGCTTCTCGGGCTCCGCGCACCACAAGACCCTCGTCTTCGTCTCCACCGACGGATCGAGCATCGGCGCGCTGGGCGTCAAGCGCTTCATGGGCGACTACAGCGACGCGGGGCTGCTCGATGCGGCGATCGTCCTGAGCCAGCCGGCCGTCCAGCACCCGACCGCACCCCTCGTGATTCCGTGGTCAACAGGGCCGCAGAGCACCGCCAGCCAGCTCGACGAAACGGCGAACTCGACCGTCTCGCAGGAGGCGGCCACCCCGGCCGGCGACGAGGGCCCCCTCTCCGACCTGTTCAGGCTGGCGCTGCCGGCGGGGCTTGGCGAGCAGGGCCCGCTGGTCGAGGCGGGCCTCCCCGCGGTTCGTCTCTCCTCCGACGGCGAATTGCCGATCGACCCCGCGCGGGACACCCCCGACAACTTCAGCACGGACACCTTCGCTCGCTTCGGTCGCGCCGCGCTCTCGCTGATCCTCGCGCTCGATGCGTCACCCGGCGCCGTCGAGCATGGCCCGAGCGGCTATATCGGAGTGGCCGGGAACCTGTTGCCCGGATGGACGATTGCCTTGCTGGCGCTCGCGCTGCTGTTTCCGGTGGCCCTCGCCGCGGGCTCTGGCCTCGCGTCAGGGGCGCGCAGCCCGATCGACGCGGCGCGCGGCTTTCTCTGGGCGGGGCTGCGGGCCGTCCCGTTCGGTGGCGCGCTGCTGGTTCTCCTCGCTGCCGCGCTGGTTGGGCTGCTGCCGAGCCCCGACTTCCCATTCGACCCGCGCATCGAGACCCTCGGTACCGGGGGGACGGTCTCGGTGGTGGTGGCCCTGCTCTTCTACTGCGCCGTCGCGTTCTTCCTGAGGCCACTCCGCCCACCGCCCGCCAAGGCGGTGGCCAGCGCCGCGCCCGCCGCGCTCCTGGTCGCGTGCCTTGCCACCCTGGGCGTCTGGGCCGCAAATCCGTACCTCGGGCTGCTGGTGGCGCTGGGGCTGCAGGCCTGGCTGCTCGCCGCCACCCGGCCGCCCGGTGGCCGCCTGGTCTCCGCTGGGTTGGTCCTGCTCGGCCTGCTGCCGCTCGTGGCCCTGGTCGCCAACCTCGCCGGCCGCTTCGATGCGGGCCCGGGTGTCTGGCACGACCTGCTGCTGATGCTCGCCGATGGGCAGATCGGCGTGTCCGTGGCGCTGCTCGGCTGCGTGCTGGCCGGATCGGGCGTTGCGATCGTGGCTGTCGGCGGCGGCCGCCCCTCGCGACCGGTTCCGGAGATCAGGCTGGATCAGGAGGGCGAGATCTCCGTGCGCAGGCAGCCGCGCGGCCCCGAGGAGGGACCGGAACCGGGCGAGGCGGAGCCGGAGGACGAGCCGGAGCGGGAGCCCGGTCCCGGCCCCGGCCCTCAGCCGGAGCCGGAGAGGGATCCGCGTCTCTGGTCGAAGCCGCTCGGCTGGATCTCGCCGCCGCCCGGGAGGCGCAGGGCGACACCCCGGCCCTCGGCCACGTAGCCGATCTCGGTCAGCTTCGAGCCGGCCTCCGTCACGGCCTCGGAGGCCTCCGCGATCCGTTCCGGCGGCAGCGTGACGAGCAGCTCGTAGTCCTCGCCGCCCGACGCCGCCAGCTCCAGCGCCGCGCCCTGCCCACCGGCGACCTGCTCGAGGCCCTCGGCGAGCGGAATCCGATCCAGGTCGATCTCCAGGCGGCACCCGCTGGAGCGCGCCAGATGGGCTGCATCGGCCCCGAGGCCGTCGCTGACGTCGATCATCGCCGTGGCGCCCGCCTTCGCCAGGGCCAGTCCCTCGCGCAGCCGGGGCGTGGGCTCGAGCTGCCGCGCGAGCATGGCGTCCCTCAGCTCGGGCGGGATTGACGCGGGTTCCCCGTCCGGGTCCATCAACGCGAGTGCGCCCGCCGCTCCGCCCAGTTCCCCGGTCACGGCCGCCACATCGCCCGGGCGGGCGCCCGCCCTGGTGATCAGCCGGCCGCCGTCGGGCTCGTAGCCGATGGCCGTGACCGACACGACCAGGACCGGCGAAGCGACCAGATCGCCTCCCGCCACGGTGACCCCCTCCCGCGATGCCAACTCGGCCAGACCGTCCGCGATGCCGAGCAGGACCTCGTCCGGAAGCTCGGAGGGCGCGGCCACGACGATGTAGGCCTCCCCCGGGGCGGCCCCCATCGCCGCCAGGTCGGAGAGTCCCGCCGCCAGCGCCTTGCGTCCGATCGCCGGGGCGGCGAAGTCGTCGAGCCGGAAATGCACCCCGTCGACGATCGCGTCGACCGAGACCGCGGCGGCCG
>JAWVFG010000162.1:0-13078 GCA_033856335.1 Solirubrobacterales bacterium | reverse complement strand
GTCGTGCTGGATCCGGTGGACTCGACGTCCGCCGCATCGATGGTGCAACTGGCGAAGCAGCAGAACGTGCCCGTTGTCAGCTATGACCGCCTGATCCTGAACACGCCGGACGTGAACGCCTACGTCTCGTTCGACAACGTCAAGGTCGGCACGCTGCAGGGCGACACCCTGTCGAAGAAGCTGGCGGCCGACGGGAACGCGAACGGGCCGATCGTGCGGATCAACGGCTCGCCCACGGACAACAACGCCAAGCTGTTCGGTCAAGGCGCTGCCGCGGCCTTCAGCCAGGCCAATGTCCAGGTCGCCAAGGAGTACGACACGCCGGACTGGAGCCCCGACCAGGCCCAGACCGAGATGGACCAGGCGATCACCGCACTCGGCAAGACCGGGTTCAAGGGCGTCTACGCGATGAACGACGGCACCGCAGGCGGCGCGATCGCCGCGATGCAGGCCGCGGGCATCGATCCGAAGACGATCCCGACGACCGGTCAGGACGCCGAGTTGGAGGCGGTCCAGCGGATCCTCAGCGGGGATCAGTACATGACCGTGTTCAAGGCGACCAAGCCGGAGGCCACTGCCGCTGCGCGGATCGCCGTGGCTCTGGCCAAGGGCCAGCCGATACCCGCCGGGATGGTCACCGGCAAGACCGACAACGGCTCCACCCAGGTGCCGTCGGTCCTCCTCACCCCGATCGCTGTGACCAAGGATGGCGCAGCGGGGACCTCGAGCGTCGCGAACGCCGAGTACGGAGGCCAGAAGCTCGTCGGACCGAGCGGCTACTGGACCGTGGGTCAGGTCTGCACCTCCACGTTCCAGTCGGCCTGCCAGGCCGCTGGGCTGGGCTAGGTGCAAGGGAAGTAGCAAGGAGAAAGAATGAATCCCCGGATGGCGCGAGGAGACGCAAAGCCGAAGGAAGCCGGCAACGGCGGCGGGTCGGCCGAGCATCTCCTCGCGCTCAGGGGGTTCAGCAAGAGCTTCGGACCGGTGCGCGCCCTGCACGAGGTCGACTTCGAGGTGGACTCCGGAGAGATCGTCGCCCTCGTCGGCGACAACGGGGCCGGCAAGAGCACGTTGATCAAGGCGATCGATGGCGTGCAGCCACCGGATGCGGGCCAGGCATATTTCGACGGCAAGCCGGTCCGGATCAGCGATCCGCGAACCGCGGAGCGCATGGGCATCGCCACGGTGTTCCAGGACCTGGCGCTCTGCGACAACCTCGACGTGGTCGCGAACCTCTTCCTCGGCAAGGAGGTGGTGGGTCACAACAACGTCCCGGTCCACCTGATGGACGAGGTCGAGATGGAGCAGCGCTCCAAGCAGTTGCTGGAGGACCTTTCCGTCACCACACTCGGAAGCGTGCGGACTACGGTCGGGAGCCTCTCGGGCGGGCAGCGCCAGTCGGTGGCGATCGCACGCACCATGGTGGGCGAGCCCAAGGTGATCCTCTTCGACGAGCCGACCGCGGCCCTGGGCGTCTCCCAGACGGCGCAGGTGCTTGCGTTGGTGAAACGGCTCGCCGACGAGGGTCTCGGAGTGGTGATGATCAGCCACAACCTCGACGACGTGTTCCAGGTCGCCGACCGGATCATCGTCCTGCGTCTCGGCGAGCGAGTGGCGACCTTCGATCGCGAGAAGACGACCCCGGATCAGGTGGTCTCGTCCATCACCGGCGCGGACACCGCAGAGATGAGAAGGCTCGAGAATGAGTGAGGAGGTGACTCCATGGAGGGAGGCGCAGCTGCCCAGCTGAGAATGTTCAGCAAGGAGGCCCGTAGCGGGATCTTCGGCCGGATCGCACGGGGCGAGCTTGGGGTGCTTCAGGTCCTGATCGGCCTCGCACTGATCTGGACGGTCTTCCAGCTCGCCAACGACCGCTTCCTGAGCGCGGTCAACCTCACCAACCTGATGCTTCAGATCACCGCGGTGGGGACGATCTCGGTCGGAGTCGTCCTCGTGTTGCTGCTCGGCGAGATCGACCTGTCGATCGGCGCGGTGAGCGGTCTGGCGGCCGGCGTCATGGGGGTCCTGACGGTGCAGCACGGGTTGTCCCCTGAGCTCGCGATCCTGGCCGGACTGCTCGTTGGGACGGCCATCGGGCTGTTCAACGGGTTCATGGTCACCTACTTCGGAATCCCCTCTTTCGTGGTCACCCTGGCGGGCTTATTGGCGTGGCAGGGTGCGCTGCTGGCCGTTCTGGGGAAGACGGGCACGATCAACTTCCCGCCGAGCACGATCACGGATCTGACCAGCACCTTCTACGGAGCCGGCGTCGGCTGGACGCTCGCTGTCGCGGTGACGGCCGCGACCTTGGCGAGCGGATTGATGACGAGGCGACGGCGCCAGGCGGCAGATCTCGAGCCGCCACCGCTGGCCGGGATCCTCCTCCGCACCGTGGCCGTCGGCGTGGCCGTCTTCGTGGCGGTCGCGATCCTGCTTTCCGATCGCGGGATACCGCTCGCGGTGCTGATCCTGCTGGTGCTGGTCGCCGGGTTCGCGTTCATCACCCAGAGAACGAGGTTCGGCAGGCACATCTACGCGGTCGGTGGCAACGCAGAGGCCGCGCGGCGCGCCGGGATCAAGATCAACCGGGTCCGGATCATGGTCTTCATGCTCGGGTCGACGCTGGCGGCGGCCGGCGGGATCCTTGCCGCCTCGCGACTGATCTCCGTCAATCAGGCATCGGGATCGGGCGATCTCCTGCTCGATGCGATCGCGGGACCGGTGATCGCGGGGACCAGTCTGTTCGGCGGACGGGGCTCCGTCTGGACGGCGCTGCTCGGTGCGCTGGTGATCGGGTCGATCTCGAACGGCATGGACCTTCTCGGCCTGAACTCCGACGTCAAGTACATGATCACCGGCGGCGTCCTCTTGGCCGCGGTGACACTCGATGCCCTGGCGCGCCGTCAACGCTCCCAGGTCCAGGTCACCTAGGCACGTCCCGTACCGCAGAGCCACTGCAGCGCGGCGCACCGATCTCTACCTAGAGTTGTTGAGATGGGTGAGATGAGGCGGGCAGCCCTCACGATCGCCGTGCTGGCGACACTGGTGGTCGGCGCGGCGGCTGACGCTCTGGCCCAGCCCGCGGACCGGGGCGCGCCGTCTCCGGTCACCCGCGCGGTGGTCATGGTCTCGACCCCGCGGCTGCCAAGCGGCCAGGGCCCCGGCGCGCGGAAGCGCTGGCACGAGCTGCGGGCACAGTCACGAGGGATCCTCGATCGTCTCGCCGGGCGCAACGACGTGAGTATCGAATCCGCCAACCCCGAGATCGGGTCGCTTGCGGTGAAGCTGGGCCCCGGCGGCCTTACGGCCCTGCGGACCAAGCTCGCTGATGACCCCAGGGTCGAGGCGGTGCGGCCCGACGTCCCAGTCCAGCTGCGGTACGCGCCGAACGACTACGCCTTCACCCACCAGGACCCCAACGCGCCGAGTGGCGACCTGGGGCAGTGGAATCTCATCCGCGAGGGCGGCCCTCGGGCCTGGGACCTCTCCAAGGGAACCGGGGCCGAGGTGGCGATGGTTGACAGCGGCGTGGATGGCAGCCATCCGGACCTGGCGCCACGCATCGTCGGCGCAGCCTCTTTCGGCACAGGCAGCTCTCCCACAACCGACACCGTCGGTCATGGGACGCACACCGCCGGGCTCGCCTGCGGGGATGCCGACAACGGCTACGGCATCGCCTCGATGGGGTTCCACTGTGGACTCTTCATCGCCAAGGAGGGAGGGTTCTGCTCCGACGTCGCCAACGGGATCACGGCGGCCGCAGACCGCCACAGCGACGTGATCAGCATGAGCCTCGGCGGATGCCCACCGGAGCCGATCTCCTCGGCGCTCAACTACGCACAGTCCCGGAACGTGGTGCTGGTGGCGGCAGCTGACAACAGCCCGGTCCCGAGCGGCTCATGCGGGTTCCTCATGGGAACCAATTGCCTCTACCCGGAGGAATGGGTGCAGCCCCAGGGGACGGGTCCGACGGTCGGCTTCGACCGCGGTCTGGTCGTCACCGCGGCCAAGTACGACGGCACTCGGGCATCTTTCGCCGAGGGGACCAGCCGGGTCTCCGTCGCGGCCTTTGGATCCGCCACCGACACGATCGGCGGCCAGCAGGGGATCCTCTCCACCTGGCCGGCCAACAGCACCGACTTGGACAACGGTGTCGTCGGTCAATTTGGACCTTGTGGGTGCCGGACCACCGTCAACGGCGACAACCGATTCGCCTACCTCGAAGGGACGAGCATGGCGACGCCCCAGGTCGCCGGGGTCGCCGCGCTGATCCGATCGGCGAAGCCCAACATGGCCAACACCAGGGTCGTTCACCTGATCAAGGCGACCGCGAGCCACTGCGGCTCCTATGGGGGCGGCATCGGCTGGGGGCTGATCCAGGCCGACCAAGCGGTGGGCGCTGCGCTCAACAGGGACATCGACCCGCCCAACTCGAGGGTCGCCCGCGCAAAGAGAGCGCCCGGCCGGATCATCGTCCTCAAGATCAAGCGGAAAGATCCCAAGGGCGGTGGATGCGTGAACCTCCCACCCGCCGGCGTCAAGAAGGTCCTGGTGTTCGCATCGGCGAACGGCGGCCCGTACCACCGGATCGGTAAGACCACCAAGGGGAAGCTGCGCTTCCACGCCAAGCCACGCCACCGCTACCGCTTCTACTCGATCGCCGTTGACAACGCCGGGAACCGCGAGTCGGCTCCGGGCAAGGCGGACGCGAAGGCCTAGCCCGGGAGGTCGGCCTCCGCGGCCACGTCGTCCTGCGAGCGGCCCTCCGTGACCTCGGCGGCCGCCAGCAGGTCCCCCAGTGCCTCGGAGAGCCCGGTGGCGAGCATGTCGATGTCCTCCATGCCGTCGTAGTCGCCGAGCAGGCCGAAGTCGATGCCTCCGTTGTAGCTCATGATCGCGATCGCGAGGGCATGGTTCTCGGGCAGGAAGGCGACCGGGAAGACGTCCTGGAGCTCGCGCCCCACCACATACAGAGGGATCTGCGGGCCCGGGACGTTGGTGACGATCAGGTTGAAGAGCCGCGTGGAGAAGTTGATCCGCGATGCCTGTGCGAGCAGCGTCGGCGGCGCGAAGTCGTTGAACCGGGAGATCACCTCGGCGCCGAGGGCCTGCTTGGACTCCTTCAGCCCGTTCATCGCGTGGCGGACCGCATCCAGCCGCTTGACCGGGTCCTCGATGTAGACCGGCAGCGGGCCCCGCATCGCGGCGATCCGGTTGCCCAGCTGGCCGTGCTCATCCTCGGCGCGAATCGAGACAGGCACGAGCGCGCGCAGCTCCAGGCCCTCAGTCTTGATGCCGCGGCTGCGCAGCCAGCTCCGCAGCGCGCCGCTGACCACCGTGAGCACGACGTCGTTGACCGTGCCGCCGAGCGCGTCCTTGATCCGCTTGAAGTCGCCGAGCTCGGCCCTCGCCCAGGCGAAGCGGCGATGCGAGCCGATCTCGATGTTGATGGGGACGTCGGGAGCGGGATTCGTGAAGTTCCAGCCAACTTCGGCGAGCGCCTCGCCGGCCTCTACGACCTTGCGCGCGGTCCGCGTGGGGTGGCTTGCGGCCCGCACGGCGCGGCGGGCCAGCTTGAACGGACTCTCGCCCAGCTCTGCGAGCCCGCGCGCCGCCAACTCGGCCGACGAGGGGGAAGGGTGCGCCACCCAGTCGCGATCGGGCTCGATCGGGTCAGGCACCGGCTTCACGTCGAACAGGACCGTGGCGATGTCGACGCCCGCGACCCCGTCGACCAGGGCGTGGTGGGTCTTGGTCATGATGGCGAACCGATTTCGCTCCAGTCCCTGGACGAGCCACAGCTCCCAGAGCGGCTTCGAGCGGTCGAGCGCTTGCGAGAAGAGCCGGCCGGCGATGTTGCGTAGCTGCTCCTCGGATCCGGGCGCAGGCAGCGCGGAATGGCGCACGTGGTAGGCGAGATGGAAGTGCGGATCGTCCACCCAGAACGGACGGCCGGTCTCGATCGGCGGGAAGGCGAGCTTCTGACGGAAGCGCGGGACGAGATGCAGCCGGCTGCGGACGTGCTCGAGGAAGTCGTTGTAGAGAGGCGGCGGCCCCTCGAAGATGAGGATCGCCCCCACGTGCATGTGGGCGTTCGACGTCTCGTTCGCCAGGAACGACGCATCGATCGAAGTGAGCCTGTCCATGTGACCCTGTGCCATATGCGAGGGTGCTCCGCAGGCGAAGCCGAGGAGGAACCCGTTTCATCGGGGAGCCTAGCCTCTTGACGCTGAGGTGCTGCCGCTACCCTCCCTCGGGCGTGCCGTCTTCACCTGACACCCTTGCGGGGCCCTCCCGGGTCCTGCTCGCCGCGCCGCGCGGCTACTGCGCGGGCGTCGATCGGGCCGTGCAGACGGTCGAGCATGCGCTCGACCTCTACGGCGAGCCGATCTACGTCCGCAAGGAGATCGTCCACAACAAGCACGTCGTGCACGAGCTCGAGAAGCGGGGCGCGATCTTCGTCGAGCAGGAGACCGAGGTGCCGGAGGGCGAGATGGTCGTCTTCTCCGCGCACGGCGTCGCCCCGAGCGTCCACGAGAACGCCGAGAAGCGCCGCCTGCGCACGATCGACGCGACCTGTCCTCTCGTCACCAAGGTCCACGTCGAGGCCCGCAAGTTCGCCCAGGACGGCTACACGATCGTCCTGATCGGCCACGAGGGCCACGAGGAGGTCGAAGGGACGACCGGCGAGGCCCCGGACAGGACCATCCTGGTCCAGACCGAGTCAGACGTCGACGACCTCGAGGTCGACGATCCGGATCGGATCGCCTACATCACGCAGACCACCCTTTCCGTCGACGAGACCACCTCGATCATCGCCCGGCTCAAGGAGAAGTTCCCGAACGCGGTCGGGCCCAAGACCGACGACATCTGTTACGCGACCACCAATCGCCAGCATGCCGTCAAGGAGCTGGCCCGGGCGTGCGACCTGGTGCTGGTCATCGGGTCGACCAACTCATCGAACTCGAACAGGCTTGTGGAGGTCGCGCGCGAACACGGCTCCGACTCCTACCTGATCGACAACCACCTCCAGGTCGACGAGTCCTGGCTCGACGGCGTCGAGACGGTCGGCATCACCTCAGGGGCGAGCGCCCCGGAGGAGCTGGTCGAGCAGCTGGTCACCTTCTTCCGCGAGCGAGGCGCCACCGACGTCTCCGAGCTGAAGACCGTCGACGAGGACGTCCGCTTCATGCTCCCCGGCGAGATCCGCAAGGAGCTCGCCGGCTCAGGCGCCTACCCGGCCGGGACGCCCGCGGCGAACTGAATCGAATACACGAGGAGACGGGGGGAGGGCTCCAGTTCGAGGGTGTGGCGCTCCGTGCGCTCGTGGATCGTCAGCTCCTGCAGCCCGGGATGGGTGACCTCGACGGGCTCGTGGTGCTCGCCGTCGATGCGGATCCCGATCCGGCCCTCGCCATCGGTGGCCGCATAGGAACCGCCAGCCTCGTATTCGATCTCGAGTGAGCCCTCGCCCTCGGTGCTCGACCACGGCTCCTCGGTCGATCCGCCGGGGAACACCTCGGTGGTCGGGGCGATCACCTTGGCGCCCGGCGCGTCCGAGGGCCGGATCGGATCGAGCAGCGGGGGCCAATCGTGATCTCCATTCGTCTTCGGGAGCACCTCGCGGATCGCCTCCTCGGTGCCCGCGTAGTCGCCCTCGCCGAGGTGGTACCAGCGGAGTGCGCCACCCTGGCTCCAGAGGAACAGGGCCGGCCAGCCGTGGGGCTCATACAGCCGCCAGAGCGCGAACTCCGGGTCGACGGCCACGGGCCACTCGACCCCCAGGCGCTCCGCCGCGACTTCGACCGTGTCGCGATCCTGTGTGAAGGGGAAGCGCGGGGAGTGGACACCGATCATCGCCAGGCCGTCGCCGCGATAGCGCTCGTGCCAGGCGCGCAGGTAGGGCAGCGTTCGAATCGAGTTGAGCTGGGCGAAGTCGAAGAAATGGACGAGAACAGGGCGCGCGGCCACCAGCCGGTCGATCGAGTCCACCGGCTCGCCGACCCACTCGAGACCGTGAGGGACGGGGGGTATTGCGATGTCGGGTCGCGGGGGCCGCAGGCGCCGGAGGGTATGCTGCGGCGGTAATGAGAGGGTGCTCCGCAGGCGAAGCCGAGGAGCAACCCGATTAATGACGAAGGGAGTTGCGGTGAGCGAGTCTGTCTGGGAGCGAATCGAAGAGAGTCGGGCCCGTCACAACGTGCTCGAGCACCCCTTCTACGTCCGCTGGTCGGCCGGAGAGCTCAGCTCCGAGGAGCTCTCTCGCTATGCGGGCCAGTACCGCCACGCCACCGAAGCTCTCGCCCGGCTCTGCCGGCAGACCGTCGAGACGGCTCCGGAGGGACACCGCGACGAGATCGCGGCGCACGCCGAGGAGGAGGAGGCGCACGTCGGCCTCTGGGATGACTTCGTCGAGGCGGCCGGTGGCGAGATCGGCGCTGAGCCCACCCCCGAGACGTCTGAGTGCGTGACGGCCTGGACGGCGCCCGACGGCTATCTGGCCCAGCTCGCGCGGATGTACGCGATCGAGAGTGGACAGCCGGAGATCTCGCGCGTCAAGCGCGATGGCCTCACCCGCTTCTACGGCATCAACGGCGGTCCGGGCAGCGAGTACTTCCGGGTCCACGAGGAGGCCGACGACGCCCACGCCGAGGAGTCACGGAGGCTGATCGATGACGCGATGACGCCGGAGGACGAGGATGCCCTCGTCGCTGCGGCGGAGTCCGCCTTCCAGGCCAACTGGCGACTGCTCGACGGGGTCAGCTGAACCCCGGAGTTCCCATGCGCGGACGCTTTCCGAGAGTCAGCGACCGCGCGATCGGAATCCTGCTGGGGATCCTGCTCGGCATCGCGGTCATCCTGGCGTTTCTGTTCCTGAGCTCACGCAACACGATCGACGAGCCCTCGCTCTCGGGTGGCGCGACCCAGACGCAGCCTCAGCCCGCGGCGCCGCCCGCGAAGGTGTCAAAGCCGAAACCGCCCCAGTAGGATTCTCGACCCATGAGGTCGGCAATGCACACCGCTCACAGGGTCCGGCTTGCGGCCATCCTGGCGCTCGGTGCCTTCGCCCTTCACCAGCTGCGCTACCTGATCGCGTTCGGCGACTCGTCGTCCGCGGCGCTCGCCCGGCAGGGCCACGCGTACATGGCGGATGCCCTGCCGGTACTCGGGGTCTTCGCCCTCTCCGCGCTGCTCGCAACCCTGATCCGCGGCCGATACGGCGCCGGCCTCCGGCGGATGTCGCTGTCGCGCCGCGCCGCGATCTTCACGGTCGCCCTGCTCGTGATCTACGCGAGTCAGGAGTCTCTCGAGGGGATGCTGGCCTCCGGCCACCCGGCCGGCCTCGCCGCGATCCTCGCGGCGGGCGGTTGGCTGGCGATTCCGCTGGCGGCTGCTCTCGGCGCGGTGGCGGCCCTGCTCGCCGGCGCCCTGGAGGGCGTCGAGCTCGCGATCTCGAGACGCCGCGCGGCGCGCGCGCTTCGCCGAGCGCCACGCGTGCAGGGCCGTGCCCACGCGGCTCGGGACGCCAAGCGGCTGCTCACCCCCCTTGCCCTCGGCCTCGCCAGCCGACCGCCTCCGCCGGTTCCTGCCTAGTCAGGTACCAATCCCCGCAGGTTTCGCCCGCGTTTAGACGGCGACGGGACCGTGCGGGCTTCCAAGGAGGTCTTTAGAGATGCAATCGAGAGCTGCGCGACTCGGCTTTCTGGCTGCGGTGATCGTCGCAGCGGTCGTGGTCTTCATCGTGCTGCGCAACAACAACAGCGACACGAGCAGCAACACCGCCAAGGGCGTTCAGGTGCTGCATGTCGACAACGGCAACCCCGTCGGCGGAGTGAAGACGCTGACCTACAACAAGGGCGATCAGGTCCAGCTCAAGGTAGAGCTCAACTCGCCCGAGGAGGCGGTCCACGTGCACGGCTACGAGATCGAGAAGTCGGCCGCGCACAGCCCGGTCAATTTCTCGTTCCCCGCCAAGCTCGATGGGGTTTTCGAGGTCGAGGTGCACCGCCTCGACAAGACGGAGGGGCCGATCGCAGAGCTCCACGTCAACCCATGATGCGGGCACTCAGGTTGAGGACGGCGGTGGGCGTCGCTTTGGCGACACCCACCGCGGCGCTTCTCTTCCCGGACATCGCGTCGGCCCACGCCCTGGTGGGTCGCAAGGACCTGCCGGTCCCGGCCTGGCTTTTCGCCTGGGGGGCGTCGCTGGTCCTGATCATCTCCTTCGCGCTGCTCTCCGTCGCCTGGACCGAGGCGCGCCTGCAGAAGGAGGACTGGCGGGCGATGCCGCGCTGGTTCTCGACCGCCGTGCTCAATCCGGTGACGGAGGTCGTCTGCGGGCTGATCGGCGTGGGGCTCTTCGTCCTCGTCCTCTACGCCGGCTTCCGGGGGATCGAGGACCCGACTCAGAACTTCGCGATCATCTTCGTGTTCTACACGTTCTGGCTCGGGCTGGTCCTGATCAGCGTTCTCTTCGGGAACGCCTTCAGAGCCTTCAACCCATGGCGTGCGATCGGCCGGTTGATCTCGGGCGGTTTTCGCCTGGTCGCGGGTGAGTCCGCGCCCGCGCCGTTCACATATCCGGATGGTCTGGGTCGCTGGCCGGCCGTGATCGGCGTGCTGTTGTTCGTCTGGCTGGAGCTGATCGCAGGCGGGGGCGCCGCGCCGACGCCGCACAAGGTCGCCGTGGCCACCGTGATCTACACGGTCATCACCTTCGTCTGCATGGGTCTGTTCGGAGTTGAGGAGTGGATCCGGCGAGGGGAGACGTTCAATGCCTACTTCGGGATGTTCTCCCAGCTCGGTCCGTTCGAGGCGAGGGAGGGCGAGGTCGGTCGCCGCAAGTTCCTGACCGGAGCGCCGCAGTGGGCCGCCGTACCCGGAGCCGCCGCGCTCGTGCTCACCTCGATCGGCGTGACGAGCTTCGACGGGGCCCAGGAGGGCGTCCTCTCCGGCGCGATCAGGTGGACGTTCGAACGCTCCAGCGACATCGGCTTCAGCCTGCCCGACTCCTTCCGGATCTCCAACACGATCTGGCTGGTCATCACCGTCGCGGTGGTCTCCGGCCTGTACTGGCTCGGCGTCGTGGGGATGCACACGGTGCGGGGCTCGCCTCGAGTCAAGGAGCTCGGCCGCTCGTTCGCCCACTCGCTGATCCCCATCGCGCTGGCCTATCTGGTGGCGCATTACTTCAGCGCCTTTCTCTACCAGGAGCAGGCTCAGTTCACGTACATACTCTCCGATCCGCTCGGTCACGGCTCCGACCTGTTCGGGACCGCCGGCGGCGGGATCAACTACGGCATCGTCGGCTCGAACACCGTCTGGTACGTGCAGGTGGCGGCCCTGGTCGCCGGCCACGTCGTCGGGTTGACCCTGGCGCACGACCGGGCGCTCGCGGTCTACGACAACGTGCGCAACGCGTCCCGATCGCAGTACTTCATGCTCGGGGTGATGGTGGCCTTCACCTGCTTCGGGCTCTTCCTGCTCTCCCAGGCCAATGCGTAATCAGTGACCAAGGCGCCTGATCGCCACCCCGAGCCGCTGCGCCTCGATTCCGGAGCCCTCCAGCACGACCACGATGTTCGAGGCCTGGAAACAGAGCAGCCCACCGGAGCCGCGGCAGGCCTTGAGCTGCCCCTCGGCGGCGGAGGTGTCACCGAAGACGTAGAGCGAGCCACTCGCTCCCCGTCCGCCCTCGGAGCCGGGGGGCGGTGCCGGCTCGCCGGGAAGGGGCGGGAGGGTGACCGCATACAGCCCCTTCGCGTCGCCGCCGCTCTGCAGTTGGCGGCCGAGCTCGATCGAGACACCTTGGGCGCTGATCCGATCCACGAACTCGGAGGCCGTGAACGTCTGAGCGCCGCCCCCGCAGCCGGCAACCAGCAGGCCGGCGACGCCAACCGCGATCAGCATGAGTCGCCGTCCCACCCCGGCGGGACGCCTCCGTTCCTGAGCCTCGCCGTCCCACTCGCCCATCTGGGCCACTGGTACTTGTGGGTCCCGTACGCGATCCCCGTGTTGATCGTGCTGGCGGCGTCGCTTCACGCGTTCAGGCAGCAGCGCCGCGAGGATCGCGAGCGGGAGCGGCACGAGAAGACGGGTCCCTGAGAGGGGAGGTAGCGGATCGAGCGCCTGCGGTGTCCGCCGCCGTTCGGCGCTCGCCGAGTTCGAGCACGGCGAGCGCCAGCGCGACGGGAACAGTGGCGGGGAGCTCGGCCACGAAGAGGAAGAGCAGGTCAAACGCCAGGGCCAGCAGCGCGGCGATACCCGCTGCTCGCAGTTGCTTGGGACGACTGTTCACGAGCAGGGCTCCAAGGACAGCGGCGATGAACAGGTCGCCAAAGCCGATCACCGCCGAGCCGAATTGGGCGAACTGCAGCTGCGGCAGGCCCGCCGCCGGCGCTGCGGCGTTCAGCACGTCGTTCGGGTTCTGCAACAGGTCGGCAGCGACGAAGCAGGTATCGACGATCGCCATCGCGTAGATCGCCAGCTTCAGCCAGCGGGCGGACACGATGGACGCGAGCAGAGAGCCGAGAGCAACGCAGGCCAGGCCCGACAGCGCGAGCGCTGCGGCCTGCGCGGCGAGAGATCCGAGCGGGCCACATGCGATCACAAACAGCGGCACAGTCACACCGGCGAATACGGGTCGGGCTCCCCTGACGGCGGTTGACAGGGCGAGCGCCGCCAGGAGCGGCACGGCCACGAGTGCCAGATAGGTGAGGGCATCAGCCAGTCCCGGGTCGATGGCGATGCCGGCGATGACGCCGAGGATCGAGCCCGGAAGCACGAGGGCCCACCAGCGACTGGCAAGCCGGGAGGCCACCGCCGGCATCGTCCCGGACGGAAGCGCGATCAAGCTCGCCTGCACGAGGCTGAGAATGGCGATGGAGGGTGCGAACGGCAAAGTGGTCAGCCCGGCGGAAGGCGGTAGGCGCTAACGATCGATGGTGTGATCAATAGGCGCCTGGGCTGGAGGGTGATGCGCCGGGGGACTGGATCCCTTCAGCGCGACCGTTGAGCCCAGCGTTGCGGCCACGAAGATGCCCGCGGTCGCAGCCTTGACCCGGCGTTCCGTGAGCCA
>JAWVFG010000161.1:0-4367 GCA_033856335.1 Solirubrobacterales bacterium | reverse complement strand
GGCCAGATGCTTCGCCGCCGAGTCGGCACGGAGCAGTACACGCTCTCCGACATGGCCGAGGACGCCGCCGTGCTGCTCCGCGAACTGGGCATCGCCCCGGCCCATATCGTGGGGGTCTCGATGGGCGGAATGATCGGCCAGATGCTCGCCGCCGAGCATCCGGAGGTCGTCCGCTCGCTGACGTCGATCATGTCGACGACGGGCAGCCGCTGGCACGGCCAGCCGGCGCCCTCCGTCTACCGCTATCTGCTCCGTCCCCCACCCCGCGATCGCGAGGGCTACATCCAGCGGTCCGCGGAGGTCTTCGGCCTGGTCGGATCGACCGGCTTCCCGCGGGACGAGGATTACATCCGTGACCGCGCCGGCCGAAGCTTCGATCGCGGCTTCGACGTGAGCGCGGGTGGCCGCCAGCTCGGCGCCATCATCGCCTCGGGTGACCGGACCAAGAAGCTGGCCGCCATCAAGGCCCCGACGCTGGTAATCCACGGCTCGGTGGACAAGATGGTGAGGCCGTCGGGCGGCAGGGCCACGGCCAAGGCGATCCCCGGAGCCAGATTGATGATGATCGAGGGAATGGGGCACGACCTGCCCCGCGGAGTCTGGCCTCAGATCATCGACGCCGTCGCCGAGCACGCGGGGGACAGCGACGACAAGGCCACGGCACATCGGAGCGAAGGGCAAGGCCCGGAGCGACTTGTGCGGGGTGGCCGCAGTGGTCGCGCCTGATGCCGAAGCGGGCAGCACCTGGAGTGCCCTCGGCGAGGGCGAGGCCTTCTGGTTCCTGGGCACGCTCGCCACGATCCGCGTCCCCGGCGAGGCCGTTGGGGATCGCTTCGCGCTGATCGAGTTCCTCTTTCCTCAGCACGCCTCCCCCCCGCTTCACACCCATCCCCAGGACGAGACCTACGTCGTGCTCGACGGGCGACTGACGATCAAGTCGGGCGATGAGCGCTTCGAGCTCGATGCCGGTGGGTCGGCCGTGGTCCCGATGGGCGTCCCGCACACCTTCAGGGTCGATTCGGAGACGGCGCGGGTGCTCGTCCTGAGCACCCCCGCGGGCCTCGAGCGCATGGTCCGCGACGGCTCTGTCCCTGCCGATGACCGGGCTCTCCCGCCCGCGGGGGCTCCCCGGCCTTCGCCGGAGGAGATTGAGCGTGTCTTCGCGAAGCACCGCCAGAAGAACCTCGGCCCGCCCCTCGGGCCCGACGACTGAGGTCGATCAGGCTCGGATCAGCGAGGCGTTGACCGTCCCGTGCGCGTCCGCGACCCACATGGATGAGCCCTGCCTGAGCAATACCGCATCGCCCGCAACCGCTGGATCGCGGTACTCGACCTCGGCGTCGATCGACTCGGGATCGGACCCGGCCAGGTCCTCCTCCAGCGGCACCCAGTAGTGCGAGTTGTTGATGTGCCCCGCCGGGTCCATCTCCGTGGCGCGGAAGTGCCACGGAGATCGCTCGGCATCCTCCGGGGGGTCGTCGTGGCGCAGTCGGACGTTGGCGTCCCGGCCGGCCGCGCTGACCTCGTAGGCCGCGATGAAGTCGGGTGGGAACCGCATCGGCCGGCCGCGCTCGGGATCGAGGCAGACCCAGAGCGAGACCGTCTCAACCGCCCCGCTCCCACCCCTGACCGAGGTGCGGCGCTCGGCCGAGAACCGGCCGATCCCGCTGCAGAAGGTCCGCAGGGTCAGATCCTCTCCGAAGCGCGGAAAGGCATCGACCCTGATCCGCGTCCGCCGCACGATCCAGGCTCCACGGCCCTCGAACCCGGCATCGATCAGGTCCGCGTAGGCGACGTCCTGAAGCCAGCGGGCCATCGCATCCAGCCGGCAGCGGCCCGCCGCATCTGCGTCAGCGATGCCAGGCCGCATGCCCTGCTCGAAGGCCCGGCCCGCACCGGGGTCCGGGACCAGCTCCGTCAGCTCCGCGGCTACCTCAACTCCTCGTGGTCTGGCTTGAGCTCCCCAGCGCCAGGAACTGCGCGTCGAGACTCGTCAGCTGGCCCATCGGGCGATCATATGCCGGTCCAGGGGACGCGACGACGGTCCCAAACGGTCGATGATCCCTGCGGGTAGCGTCCTCGCCTGATGCTGGTGTATTTCGTCCGCCACGGCGAGTCCGTTTCCAACGCTGCCCCGGGCGCAATGGCGCTACCCGGGAACCAGGGCGACCGCCTCACCGAGCGCGGGTTCGAGCAGGCGCGCGCAGTGGCCGAGCGACTCGGCGAGGCCGGTGCGACACGGGTGCTGACCAGCCCACTACGCCGAGCCCGAGAGACGGCGGAGGTGATCGCCGAGAGGCTCGACCTGCCGATCACCGTGGTGGAGGAGCTCCGGGAGCTCCGTGAGTCGGAGGGGTTCGGCGAGCTGTCGCTGGAGGACCAGCGGATGCGCCGCTGGTCGGTCTGGATGTCCGAGCATGGGGACGATCCAGATCACTCATACCGCGGGGGAGAGTCCTTCAACGAGATCACCGGGCGGGCCAGGCGTCTGCAGGAACGCCTGGTGACCGACCGCACCGAGTCCACGATCGCCGTCAGCCACGGCATCTTCCTGCGCTTCTTGCTGATGGGAGTGGTATTCGGCGAGGACTTCCACGCAGGCCAGGTGCGGCGGCTCTGGCAGCTGGGGTCCGTCAACTGCGGGATCTGTGGATTCGAGCACCGCACGCCCGACGTCGAGTCGAACTACGCCACTGACCCATGGCGCTGCATCAGCTGGATGGCACCGGCGCCGACTGCCCCGCGACCGTGATCAGCCGCTATCGGGCGGGCGGCTCGACTGGCTGCGGGACGCTGGGAACCAGGTCGAATTCGGTGCCCAACCGCAGCTCGGCGTAGCGGCGGGCCCAGTCGTCGTTGAGTCCATCGCTCTGGCTCTTCATCCGCGGCTCGAACTTGAACCCCTCAGGCGGTGAGAGCCCCAATCGATCCAGCACGTTCAACGTGCTCGCCTCGTAGTCGGCGGCGAAGTTCTCGTAGAGGACCAGCACCGGCTTGATCCGAACGTGCTCGAAGAAGGCATCCCATCGGGCCTCGTCGCGGAGGATCTGGCCCAGCAGATGCGAGATCGCGTTGTAGTTGAATCGCAGCGCCGGCAGATGCTCGTCCAGGAAGGTCTTGTACGGCGGCACGTCGCTGTCCTCCGGGACACCGGCGAAGGGGTCGCCCTCACCCTCCTGCCGCCAGGTCGCCGTCTGCACTGCCTTCCACAGCGAGACCGCCTGGCGGAGCTTGTTCGCTCGTAGGACCCGGACGAAGGTGAGATCAGGGAAGACGGCGGGCAACAGGTCGGCCAACGAGAGATCGCGGTATTCGCGGATGTTGCGGAGCAGGCTGATGAAGTCGCCGAGGTATCCCCACATCAGCTTCGCGCCGAAGACCCCGTTGGGCGTGGTTCCCTGCTCCATGGCCCACTCCAGGTACCGGTCGTAGGCGGTCCGACTCCAGAGCGGCGACCGCGGCAGTGGGTCATCCGCGATCCCGCGGCGCTGCAGCTGGTTGAGGATCGATGGGTCCTCGACGCCGTTGAAGTACTCCTCCGGGCGGCGCGGGCGGCCGCTGTGCTCCAACGACTCGAAGTATTCCTCCGGCCGGCCGGCCACCCCCGTTCCCTTCAGGGCCTGGCAGACGAGGGTGCTGCCGCTGCGCGGCGTGGCGCAGACCAGATAGCTGCGAGTCGGGTCCACGGCGCTGGTTATACAACGATCCCCATCGGAATACTTGAAGTTTCTGAGCAACTTTGTCGGCTTAACTTGCCGAGGTTTGAGAAATGCTTGCGGAGGCAAGTATCCCCGCGAGACTTTTCAAACCTCGACCCAAGGAGAACCGCATGGACCTCGTATTGATCGCACTTCGAGTTGTGGTGGGACTGCTCTTCGTCGGCCATGGCGCCCAGAAGCTCTTCGGCGTCTTCGGCGGCGGCGGCCTCGAGGGGACCGCGGGGATGTTCGACAGCATCGGCCTGCGCCCAGGCTGGCTCCATGCCCGGGCGGCCGGCACGTCGGAGTTCCTGGGCGGAGCTCTGCTCGCTCTCGGCTTGTTCACCCCCCTCGCCGCGGCCGCGTTGATCGGCGTGATGGTCGCGGCCATCATCACGGTGCACGCGCCTAACGGGATCTGGAACAGCAACCAGGGCTACGAGTTCAATCTGGTCATCATCGCCGCGGTCTTCGCGCTCGCAGGCGTCGGGGCCGGAAGCTGGTCGCTCGACAGCGCCTTCGGCTTCGACCTGCACGGGACCCTTTGGGCGGTCGTGGCTCTGGCTGCCGGCGCGCTTGGCGGTGTCGGGACCGTCCTCTCCGGTCGCCTCGCGACCGGGCACGAGCCGCACCCGGCCTCCTAGCGGCCACCAGGCCGCTCCATATCGG
>JAWVFG010000160.1:0-18542 GCA_033856335.1 Solirubrobacterales bacterium | reverse complement strand
GCGGGCTCCTTCTTCGGCAACTCGGTGGCGGCGTTCAATCGCGACCCGACCACGGGTGGCCTCGCCCAGCCCGCCGGTGCCGCGGGCTGCATCGCGGAGGCGACGAGCGGCTGCGCGCCGGGGATCGCGCTGGGCGCCATCGAGGGCCTGGCGATCACCGGGGATGGATCGAGCGTGTACACGGGCAGCGCGCTGTCCAACGCCGTCGCCATCCTCACCCGGGACCCGTCGACCGGGGCACTCACCCAGGCGACTGACGGCAGCGGCTGCATAGTCGACGCCCCGCTGACGGGCTGCACGACGGGGGTGCAGCTCGCCGGCGCCAACGCCGTCGCGCTCAGCCCCGGTGACAAGCAGGCATACGTGACGTCGCTGCTCAGCAACAGTGTCACCTCGTTCAACCACGGAACGCTCACCCAGAAGCAGGGCACTGCGGGCTGCCTCGTCTTCCTGCGCGCGGTGGGCTGCTCGTTCGGACGGGCGATGAGCGCGCCGGAGGGGATCGACGTGGCTCCCGACGGCAAGAACGTCTATGTCGCCGCCTTCACCACCGGCGCGATCGACGTCCTCAATCGCAACCGCGCCACCGGCCGGGTCGCGCAGAAGCCGGGCCATGCCGGCTGCCTCGGCCGATCGATCGGGTGCAAGCCGGCTCGGGCGACGCTAGGAGCCAGCTCCATCGCGATCAGCCCCGACGGCCGCTACGTGTACATGACCTCGTTCTACAGCAACGCAATCGACGTCTTCAGGAGGAAGGGATGAGCGCATCGCAGGAGCGTGGGGCGGGGCTCACCCGCAAGGAGCTGCTCAAGTCGGGCGCGGGCGCCGCGGCGGCTGCCGTGCTCGCCCAGGGCGCCGGACTCGAGCGTGCCCTGGCCGCGATGGAGTCGAAGGGCAGCACCGTCGCCGGGATGAACGTGATCCTCTTCCTCACCGATCAGGAGAGGGCCCTCCAGCACTTCCCGCCGAACTGGCTGCGGAAGAACCTCCCCGGGATGAGGCGGTTGCGTCGCAACGGGATCAGCTTCGAGCGTGCCTTCACCAACGCCTGCATGTGCTCCCCGGCGCGCTCGACCCTGATGAGCGGCTACTTCCCGGCCCAGCACGGCGTCAAGTACACGCTCGAGGAGGACATGCCGGCGGACCAATATCCGCAGGTCGAGCTGCCCATGCCGCCCACCCTCCCCAACCTCGCCACCGTGATGAGAGCCGCCGGCTACAACGCCGTCTACAAGGGCAAGTGGCATTGCTCGAAGGCCTCCACCACCGCCGAGCTGGACAGGTACCTCTTCTCTCGCTGGAATCCGCCCGACGCCGGAGGCGACCAGAGCATCCCGCAGGCCGGTGGCGGATTCACGAACAACGACGGCCGCTACATGGAGTCGCTGGGCGATCCGACAGCGGGCGAGGAGGGTGTCCTCCAGTACCTGGAGACGGCCGCCACGAAGCAGCAGCCGTTCTTCATGGTGATCTCCCTGGTCAACCCGCACGACGTCCTCTTCTACCCGGGCACCACCTTCGTACAGGGCGGGTACGACCAGTCCTGGACCCAGGGTGACATCGAGATCCCAGCGACGAACGGCGAGGACCTCTCGACCAAGCCATCGGTCCAGGAGCAGTTCCTGCGGATCTTCAACCTGACCGGCAAGCCCAGAAACGCCAAGCAGAAGCAGGCCTATCTGAACTTCTACGGCAACCTGATGCGCTCGTCGGACAACTACCTGAACACGGTCCTGGACAAGCTCGAGAGCACCGGCCTACTCGATGACACGCTCGTGGTCCGCACCGCCGACCACGGCGAGATGGGACTCGCCCACGGCGGGCTGCGCCAGAAGAACTTCAACTTCTACGAGGAGGCGATCCGCGTCCCCCTCGTCTACTCGAACCCGAAGCTCTTCCCCAAGCCGCTGACCAGCGACGCCCTCGTCTCGCACGTCGACTTCCTGCCGACGCTGGCGAACCTGGTGGACGCCCCGAAGGTCGCTCGGGCCGACTGGGAGGGAGTGGACTACTCCTCGCTCGTGCTGAACCCCAACCGGGCGAAGCCGGCGCAGGACTACATCGTCTTCACCTACGACGACTACCAGTCGGGTCAGTCCACCGGGCCGTACCCCAGGCCGCCGAACCACGTCGTCAGCGTCCGTGAGGTGCGCTGGAAGCTCGCCAAGTACTACGACGTCGAGCACCAGAAGCCGCCGCAGTGGGAGATGTACGACCTGAAGACCGACCCGCTGGAGCGGAAGAACCTCGCCTACCGGGGCTACAAGCGGACCGCCGCGCAGGAGAAGCAGTACCGGCGTCTGAAGCGAAAGCTCGCCCGGATCGAGAAGACCCGGCTGCACCCGCTGGCCTAGGGGGAATCCAGGCCCAGCGGGGCTAGCCGGCGTCCTCGAATGCGGGCTTCGGCGGCCGGCGCTCGCGATGCTCATCGGCCGGCTGCGCGTCGATCGCCAGGTGCGGCAGGCGCCGGTCGAGCCAGTCCGGGAGCGCCCAGGTCCTCCGCCCGAGCAGCTGCAGAACCGCCGGCAGCAGGAGACTGCGGACCACGAACGCATCGACGAACACCCCGGCGGCCAGGCTGATGCCGAACAGCTTCAGCACCCGCTCATCTCCGGCGGCGAAGGAAAGGAAGACGCAGACCATGATCGCCGCGGCCGCCGTGATCACCCGGCCCGAGGTGGACACGCCACTGACCACCGCCTGGGACGCGTCTCTCCGGCGGGTCCACTCCTCGTGGATCCTGGAAATCAGGAAGACCTCGTAGTCCATCGAGAGCCCGAAAACGATCGCGAACAGGAACACCGGGATAAAGGAGTCGATCGGCCCGGGTGTGACGCCGAGCAGGCTTCCCAGCCAGCCCCACTGGAAGACCGCCACCACGACACCCAGCGAGGCGCCGATCGAAAGCAGGTTCATCGCCGCCGCCTGAATCGGGATCACCAGGGATCGGAACACGACCAACAGGAGGAGGCCGGCGAGCAGGATCACGATGCCGATGAACAGGGGCAGCTTCGAGGCGAGAACGTTGGCGAAGTCGACCTGTGATGCGGTCGGGCCGCCGACGAGCACGGTCGTTTGGGAGCTCTGCTCGACAGGGGGGAGGACATCGCTGCGCAGCCGATTCACCAGGTTCGTCGTCGACTGATCCTGGGGCGCGGAATCCGGGAACGCGCTGAACACCGCGGTCCGTCCTGCGGGGCTCAACCGTGGAGTCCCCACCGACGTAACCCCGGGATCCTTGGCGACCGCGGCTGTCACCTGCGAGAGCGCGGCCGTGTCCCCGGCCTTCGGCAGCTCCGTGACGATCTGGAGTGGCCCGTTGAAGCCCTTGCCGAATCCCTGCGCGAGCAGGTCATACGCCTTGCGAGTCGTGTCCTTGGTCGGGTTGTTGCCGGCGTCGCTCGAGGCCAGTCGCATCGAGAAGACCGGTACGGCCAGCACAGCCATGATCGCCAGACCCGAGAGCGCGGCCGGCCACGGATGGCGTTGGACGACGCGCGCCCAGCGCGGCCAGAAGCCGGAATCCGCAGCCGGCCGAATCGCTTCACCGGCCGCGATTCGAGCGGCCGTCCGGCTGCGTTCCCGGCGCCCCGGCCGGCCGACCCGGTGCCCGAGTCGCGAGAGCAGCGCGGGCAGCGCGGTGAGCGCGGCGATCATGGTCATCAGGACGGCGATCGAGGCGGCCACGGCCATCCCGTTCAGGAAGGTGATGCCGAGCGCGAACATGCCCAGCAGGGCGATGATCACGGTGGACCCGGCGAACACCACCGCCCGCCCGGCCGTGTCCATCGCGGCGATGATCGACGCCTGCACGTTCGCCTTGCGAACCACCGCCAGGCCAGCCTCATCCATCGCCGCCGAGGCGGTGTTCTCCGTCTCGGCGGTCGCCCGGTAGTTCTCCCGGAATCGCGTGACGATGAACAGCGCATAGTCGATCCCCACTCCGAGGCCGATCATCACCGCGAGCTCGGTGGAGAAGTCCGGCATGGCGATCAGCCGAGTCGCGATCGCGATCAGACCCACTCCGGTTCCCAATCCCAGCAGCGCGGTGACGATAGGCAGGCCCATGGCAACCACGGACCCGAAGGTGATCAGCAGGATGATGATTGCGGCGATCAGGCCGATCCCAGTTGCGGTGCCGAGCGCCGGCTGCTGCGCCTGCTCAATCGCCTGGCCGCCCAGCTCGACCTGAAGCTGCGGCGTCGCGGCGCTCTGGGCGACCGAGATGACCTTCTTGGCATTGGCCTGGGGGATGTCGAATCCCAGCTGATCGAAGTTGACCTGCGCGAAGGCGATCGTGCCGTCGGCCGATACCTGGTCACCGCCGCCCTTCGCATAGGGGCTGACGACGCTCGTCACGTGCGGCAGCGTGGCCACCTTCGCGAGCATCGGTGCGATTCGAGACCGGACAGCCGGGTCAGTGATCTTGCCGGTGGCTGTCCGGAAGACGATCTGATCCGTGTCGCCAGACTGCGCGGGAAAGTCTCTTTTGAGCAGATCCGTGGCTCGCTGCGAGTCGGTGTTGCCGCTCGAGGAGCTGTTCGCGTACTTGGTGCCGACGGCGCTGGAGGCGCCCAGGACCCCAACCAGCACCACGATCCATCCGATCAGGACGGTCTTGCGGTGACCCGCGGACCAGCGTGCGATTCGCGCCAGGGGGCCGGAGTGGTCGGCGTGTATCTGCTCGGGGCTCATCGCGGTCCTCCTGGGGGGATATACTCTGATTTACAAGTAGTTGGAAATTCGGACTGTTTGAAGATCAAGGGGTTATAGCAGATGGCCATCGTCACGGAAAAGAAGCGCAAAGCCGGCACACCGTCCATGGACGAGCAGGTGCGAGAGCTGGTCGGCCTCTTCGCCGGGATCTTCAAGGGGTTCAAGCAGGACCGGGGGGAGGAGAAGCCCGAGGAACTCCAGCGGGCCTTCGAAGAGGGATCGCTCGGCGAGCGGCATTTTCCTCCATTGATCGTGCTCTCGCTGGAGGGGCCGCAGAGCGTCTCGGAGCTGGCGGACCGCGTCGGCCTCACGGTGGGCACCACCAGCCTCCTCGTCGGGGAGCTGAGCAAGGCCGGCCTGGTCGAGCGCCGCGAGGACGAGCAGGATCGCCGGCGCACGATCGTCAGCCTCACTGAGGAGATCAGCAAGATCGCCGAGGCCCGGGTCCAGGAGCACCTCGAGCCCTTCAGGCGGACCCTGGAGCGCCTATCGCCGGCGGCGCGCGCTCACTTCATGGAGGGTGTCCGCGTCCTCAATGAAGAGGCAGGCGGCTTCGGTCTGGTCCAGGATCCGGCCGACTGCTAGCTCGCGTGCGTTCCCTGGCGCCCCTCAGGCGTCGAGGGCGAACGATCCCGGGCCCCGGTAATCGGGGCTGACCGTGACCGCTCCCCCCTCGGCCATTCTCGGGTGCGTCGCATGGGCCTCCCTGAGGATCGCGGGAGGGAGGGCTTTCACGTTGTAGGGGCACACGACCGACGCCGGTGATGAGCCGAGCAGCAGATTGATCAGAGATTCGAACCTGGTCCAAAGGCGAACCTCGGATTTGGACCTTCCGGCCCAGATCGGCTCGGCGAGTACTCGCGTCCAGACGGCCCCTTGCTGAATCCTGTCGTTCAAGAACCCGGTGAAGAGCTCGAGCGCCGCTTCGGGACTGGTCAATGCGTTCGCCGAGTCCACGAGCTCGACTTGCTCTGCTTCGCGGCCCAGTTGGTCCCTGAGAATCTCGATGTTCCCCTTGTTGGTGACCACGAGTGTCGCCTCCGACCGTTCGATCCCCTCGAGCAGGAAGCGCCCGGCGCCCTCGGTGAAGGCCTGTTCGGTGTCGTACAGCAGCGCCTGATGGTCGAGCATCGGTCGGGTCGGACCCCCAGCGACCAGATAGTCGATCGAGACCCCCAGTGGCATCGAGAGGAGGAAGAGCGTTCGGGGCCTCAGGTTCCGCCTTCGCCCGGTTTCGGCCTGGGCGATGGCCGACCAGCTGACGCCGGAACGAAACGCGAGCTCCTCTCGGCTCCAGCCAAGCCGTTCCCTGGCCGCTCTGAGCCGATCGCCCATCCGTGAGTCGTTCGGTCCATCCATCAGATCCTCCTGATACCCGCGCATCGCCACTGTACCCCCAGCAGGCGCTGGGTCAGGTACGTCATCTGCCTACGTCAATTGACCTATGTATGCCACGCCTTCGCCCGTCGCCGACCCAAGTGGTCCGGCGGGCTCTTCGTAGACTCAGCCGGTGATGGCCGATTCAGCATCCGAAGCCGAGCGCTACGACCCGCAGGCGATCGAACGCAAGTGGCAGCTCGTCTGGGATGCCGAGAACACCTGGGTGGTGGCCAACCCCGGGTCCCCGGAGTTCGACGATTCCGTGCCCAAGAGCTATGTGCTCGAGATGCTGCCCTACCCCTCGGGAGAGCCGCACGTCGGGCACCTGAAGACGTACTCGGTCGGCGATGCGATCGCACATTTCCGGCGCCGCCGCGGCTACAGCGTGGTGCACCCGATGGGCTACGACGCGTTCGGCCTGCCCGCCGAGAACAACGCCATCCAGACCGGGGAGCACCCCCGGGACGCCACCGAGAAGTCGATCGCCTCGTTCCGCGAGCAGTTCAAGCGCTGGGGCATCTCGATCGACTGGTCGCGCGAGCTCGGGACACACGAGCCCTCCTACTACCGCTGGACCCAGTGGATCTTCCTGAAGCTGTACGAGCGCGGGCTGGCCCGCCGGCACGAGGCACCCGTCCACTGGTGCCCCAAGGACCAGACCGTGCTCGCCAACGAGCAGGTGATCGACGGGCACTGCGAGCGCTGCGGGACGTTGGTGGTCCTGCGTCAGCTGGAGCAGTGGTTCTTCCGGATCACCGAGTACGCCCAGCAGCTGCTCGATGACTTCGAGCTGCTCGACTCCTGGCCCGAGAACGTGATCACCATGCAGCGCAACTGGATCGGTCGCTCCGAGGGGGCCGAGGTGATCTTCACCTGCGAGGAGCCCGCCCTCGACTTCCCGGTCTTCACAACCCGGCCCGACACGCTCTTCGGGGCCACCTTCTTCGTCCTCGCCCCCGAGCATCCGGAGGTGGAGCGATTGGCGGCGGGCACCGAGCATGAGGAGGCGGTCCGGGACTACGTCAACGCGTCGGCTCGCGCCTCTGCCGAGGAGCGCGCCGACGAGGAGCACCAGAAGACCGGTGTGCCCCTCGGCCGCGAGGTGGTCAACCCCGTGAACAGCGAGCGGATCCCGATGTTCGTCGCGGACTACGTCCTGATGGAGTACGGCACGGGGGCGATCATGGCGGTCCCTGCGCACGACGAGCGCGACTACGAGTTCGCCAAGGCGTACGACCTCCCGATCCGCCGGGTGATCGAGGGAACCGACCGCCCTGATGAAACGGGTGGCTCCTCGGCTTCGCCTGCGGAGCCCCCTCGCACCAACGACGACGAGGGGCTTCCGTACTCGGGCGACGGCCGGATGGTCAACTCGGGTCGCTTCGACGGCAAGGACAACCGCGAGGCCCACGAGGAGATCGTCGAATGGCTGGCCTCCGAGGATCGCGGCAAGTCGGCGGTCAACTTCCGCCTGCGAGATTGGCTCGTCTCGCGCCAGCGCTACTGGGGCGCCCCCATCCCGATCCTCTATTGCGACGAGTGCGGCACGGTCCCCGTCCCCGAGGACCAGCTGCCCGTGCTGCTCCCAGACATCGAGGAGTACGCGCCCAAGGGCAAGAGCCCGCTGGCGGCAGCCGAGGACTGGGTCCGGACCGAGTGTCCGTCCTGTGGCGGCGAGGCCAGCCGCGAGACCGACACGATGGACACCTTCGTCGACTCCTCCTGGTACTTCCTCCGTTACCTCGACTCGCGCAACGACGAGGAGTGCTGGGCCCGCGACGTGGCCGACTACTGGATGCCGGTGGACCAGTACATCGGAGGCGTCGAGCACGCGATCCTCCACCTGATGTACGCGCGCTTCTTCACCAAGGCGCTGCACGACATCGGGCTGCTGGAGGCGCGCGAGCCCTTCGCCAATCTCTTCACCCAGGGCATGATCACCCGGGACGGGGCGACGATGTCCAAGTCCCGCGGCAACACGGTGAGCCCGGCCGAGTACGTCGAGCGCTTCGGCGCGGACTCGCTGCGTACCTACATCTGCTTCATGGGCCCGCCGATCAAGGGCGGCGACTGGTCGGACGAGGGGGTCGAAGGGATCTTCCGGTTCCTCGCCCGCCTCTGGCGCCTCGGCCGGGAGGTCGCCGACCGGACCGAATCAGGTGGCTCGACCGATGGCGCCGCCGAGGAGGCGAGGGAGCTGCTGGCCAAGGCTCACTGGGCGATCGACAAGGCGACGCGCGACATCGAGCCCCGCTTTCAATTCAACACCGCGATCGCGGCGGTGATGGAGCTGGTCAATGACATCTACCGGCTCAAGGACGGCCTCCTGAGCCAAACGGGTGGCTCCTCGGCTTCGCCTGAGGAGTCCCCTGGCACGACGACCGGTGCAGCCGCCGTGCGCTTCGCGACCTCGACCGCTGCGTCGCTGCTCTTCCCATTCGCCCCGCATCTCTGCTCGGAGGTCTACGAGTGGCTGGCCGGGGAGCGGGTCTGGGAGCAGCCCTGGCCGGAGGCCGACCCCGATCTGCTCGAGCGCGACACCTACATGCTGGTCGTCCAGGTGAATGGCAAGCTGCGAGACCGGGTCGAGGTGGCTTCCGACACCGCCGAGGAGGAGCTGCTCGATCTCGCCAAGTCGAGTGAGAACGTCCAGCGCCACCTCGACGGGAAGGCGATCGCCAAGGAGATCGTCGTCCCGGGCCGCCTGGTCAACTTGGTCGTAAAAGGCTGATCTGCTAGAAAGGCCGACGTGCTGGTCAGGCGGCTCGCGGACGCTCCCACCGAGGAGTGGCACAGGCTCCGCAATCACATCCTCATGGACGCCGGGGAGCTCGGCTCCCGCAACATGTCAGTGACCTGGCTGGAGGTCCCTGCGGGCATCGACCAGGAGCTCCACTCGCACGAGGAGGCGGAGCAGGTCTACATCGTGGTGAGCGGGAACGGCACGATGACGGTCGCCGGCGACACCCAGGAGGTCGCGTCGGGTGATCTGGTCCTGGTCCCGCCGGCTACCGATCACTCCATCGCCAACGGCGGCTCCGCCGACCTCTGCTGCGTTTCGGTCCAGTCACCTCCGGTGACGTCCTCGGAGGTCTTCGGGCGCACGGTCGCGGCGGGCGCGGCCTCCGAGTACGACGAAGAGGACTAGTCGCCTGACCCGCAGGCGGGTCGTCGTCAGCGGGCGGGTACAGGGAGTCTTCTTTCGGGACACGACGCGACGCCGTGCCGAATCGGCCGGGGTCTCCGGGTGGGTTCGCAACACGCGGGACGGGTCGGTCGAGGCGGTCTTCGAGGGAGATCCTGATGCCGTTGACGCGCTGGTCGAGTTCTGCCGCCGCGGGCCGAGTCGGGCCGACGTCGCATCGGTCGAGGTGGAGGAGGAGCGGCCGGAGGGCCTGGCCGGCTTCGAGGTTCGTTGAGCTGACCCGGATCGGTCGCCGATCCGTCACGAATCGGGCTGATCCCGCGCAGGGTGCGCGGTGAGCCTCGGCAAGTGCCCGAGCTGAGCCGCTCTCAACTCCTCGTCTACGGGGCCATCGCGGTCGCCGTCCTCATGATCGGCGCTCGCTGGATTCGCTCGAGCGGTGGAGGGTCGACCGGTGGGGCGGAGGTGAGCTTTGCGGCGGACTCCTCTCACCCCGCCGAGGGGACCAGGGATGTCGTGGTGCACGTCGCCGGCGACGTTCGGCGGCCTGGCGTCTACCGGCTTCCCGCCGGCTCACGGGTGACGGACGCGGTCAGGCGCGCGGGCGGATTCGCCGGCGGTGCGAGTCAGGACGCGATCAACCTGGCGGCCCGGCTCAGCGACGGCCAGCAGGTGGTCGTCCCCGGTCCCGGGGCGGCCGCCGCGAGCTCAGGCGCCGGTGGGCAGACAGGGCCGATCAGCCTCGGAAGCGCGACCGTCGAGCAACTCGATGGCATCGACGGCATCGGCCCGGTCACGGCTCAGAAGATCATCGAGTTCCGCGACCAGCGCGGTGGGCTCTCCTCGATCAACCAGCTCGACGAGGTCGACGGCATCGGCCCGTCCACCATGGAGACACTCAGGGCCGCGCTACAGCCCTGAGTGTCAGGCGGACAGGGCACACGGTCAATGGCCGAGCAGCCGGTCCCATTCGTTCCGGCGATTGCCGAGGTTGTCCCGCTCGGGCTGCTGATTGCCGCGCGGGACGCTGCCCGCGTGGCCCTCGGCCGCTTGCATGTCCGCCCGGCGCCTGTCGAGCCGGCGCTGAGCGGCTTTCTCTGTTTGGGCGCGTCGTTCCGCACCGCGCTTCTCTTTTTCGCGGTTGGTCATCGCTCCTCCATCGTCGAAGATCAGCTCCTCCGCGCTTACCACGTGACCACTGAGTGAAACCGGACGCGGGAGCGCAGGGAGAAGGCAGTCACTGGCTGCGAGAGTGGCGCTTCGCGACACTGGCAGGCGCCGCTCTGGGGCTCGCCCTGGCGCCCCTGGCCCAACCGGCCCCTTCCCTCGGCGCGGTCGGCGCCGTTCCAATCGCCACGATGGGCATCGCCGCGGTGCGCCCGCGAGCTGGTGGCCGGGCCGCCGCGCTCGCCTGGCTCGTGGTCATAGCGATGGTGGCCGCACTCGCCGGCCTGCTCGCCGGTGGGGCTCGGCTGCATGCCATCGATGGCGGAGCCCTTCGGGCCCGTCCCGGGATGCCGGCCACGGTCGATGGGTTCGTCGCCGGCGTCCCGCGCCGCAATGGCGACGAGGTCGACGTGCGCGTCGACTCGCCGGCAGGGCGGGTGCTGGTGGTCGCCCGTGAGCCCGTGAGCGATTTGCCGGTCGGCTCCGAGGTGAGCGCGCAGGGTGTGTTGGAGAACCCCGAGCCCTGGCGGTCCGGATATCTGCAGCGCCAGGGGATCGCGATGACGCTGCGAGCCGACCGGATCGAGCCGAAGCCGGGCCGTCGCGGCGGGATCTCGGGGTGGATCGACGGGGTCCGGGACCGGGCGGAGGAGGCGCTGGGCCGTGGCATGCCGGAGCGGGAGTCGGCGCTGGCCCGCGGCTTCGTGCTCGGGGAGGACGACCGAATCGACCAGCGAACGCGGAACGACTTCCAGCGGTCGAATCTCACCCACCTCCTCGCCGTCAGCGGCGAGAACGTGATCCTGCTCTGCGTCCTCGCCTGGCCGCTGCTGGCGCTGCTCGGGTTGACGCTCCGCGCTCGGCTGGTCGGGGCGCTCTGCCTGATCGCGATCTACGTGCCGGTCACGGGGGCCGGGCCATCGATCCAGCGGGCGGGGGTGATGGGGGCGGCGGGGCTGATCGCCGCGCTCGCCGACCGGCCGCGCTCGCGTTGGTACGCGGTGCTGCTGGCCGCCGCGATCACGCTGGCCATCAACCCGCGGACGGATGGCGACGTCGGCTGGCAGCTCAGCTTCGCCGCGGTGATCGGGATCATGCTCTGGGCGGGGCGACTCGCGTCCGCGCTCTCAGGCGGTGCGGCCCGCGGGTCGGTGCGCCGGGCCCTTGTCGATGGAGCCGCGGTCACGGTGGCTGCGACCGTGGCGACCGCGCCGGTGATGGCCGAGGCCTTCGACCAGTTCTCGCCGGCGGCTCTGCCCGCGAACGTGCTGGCCCTGCCCGCGGTCGCCCCGGCCATGTGGCTGGGCATGCTCGCCGGGATCGCGGGCCAGCTGCCGCTGATCCCGGTGGAGCCCATCAATTGGCTGGACTCGCTCTGTCTCGCATACATCGCCCAAATCGCGCACTGGCTCGCCGCGCCCCATTGGGCCCTTCTCTCCGTGCACCTGGGGTCGATCTGGTCGGTCGCCGCGGCGTATGGATTGCTTCTGGCCGCGATGGAGCTCCTGATCCGCCGGCTCCTGAATCGCCAGGTGCGAGCAACGGATCGGGACCCAGTGCGTGAGGCAAGGCGCCGGCCGAGGGCGGCGCTCGCCGCCCCAGCTTTGGCGCTGCTTCTCGTGGCCATCGTCCTGCTGGCCTGGCCGTTCGGCTCGGCTTCAACGCCCACGCATCCCGCGGGCGACCTGGTGGTGCGCGTCCTGGACGTCGGCCAGGGGGACTCGATCCTGCTCGACCCACCCGCCGCAGATCCGATCCTGATCGACACGGGCCCGCCGGGCGATGGGGTGGAGGACCGGCTCCGTGAGCTCGGGATTCGCTCGCTCGCCGCCATCGTGATCAGCCACGATCAGTCCGACCACGCGGGTGACCTCGGCGAGCTGCTGGACTCGGTGCGCGTGGACAGGGTCGTATACGGCCGTGCTGATCCCAGGCTGCGAGCCCTCGCGCTGGGCGCCGGCGCCGAGCCCTACCGGCTCGCTGAGGGAGGCGAGCTCGACTCGGGGGCGCTTCACCTCAGCGCGCTCTGGCCGCCCCGCGAGCTGCTCGGCGAGACCGGGGAGGACCCCAACCTTCTCTGCCTGGTGCTGGTGGCGCAGTGGCGCCATTTCTCGATGCTGCTCACGGGCGACGCCGAGGCCGAGGCTGTCCCGATGGACCCTGGGCCCATCGACGTTCTCAAGGTGGCCCACCACGGCTCGGTGGACGCGGGGCTGGGCGAACTGCTGGACCGGTCTGTCCCGAAGCTCGCTGTGATCTCCGTTGGGGCAGGCAACTCGTATGGCCACCCGACCGAACGGACCCTCGCGGAGCTTCGCTCGCACGAGGTCCCGACCCTCCGCACCGACCGTCAGGGCGAGATCGACATCGATGCGAACGGTTCCGGGTGGACGGTGGGCGCCGGCGCGGATAGCCTTTCCGCATGGGATGGGTGAGGCGAGCGGGGATCCTGCTGCTTGTAGCGGTGCTGGCGCTCTCGCTGAGCGGCGGCGTCGCCGGCGCTAAGAAGAAGCACAAGAAGAAAGCGCGCAAATGGGCCTCGCACGTGACGCTGACGCATCCATCGAGCACCACCTACACAGGCGTGGTGACCTCCAAGCTCAAGGCCTGCCACGGCTCAAGGGTCGTGAACCTCTTCTACACGGACCCGAACACCGGCCAGACCTCGCCCCTCTCGGTGCAGCGCACCGATAGCAAGGGCCGTTACCAGGTGACGCTGACAACCCCCACCTACCCGGGCACCTACCAGGTCCAGGTCGTCAAGCGGAAGATCCGGGCTTTGAAGGCCCCTCAGATCTGCAAGGGAGCCGAGAGCACCACCATCTCGGTCTAGCCGCGACGGCTGCCCTCGCGCCATCGCCGGCCGGCCGTAGACTCGCTGCTCGAATGGCTGAGATGAAGCCGGCGTACCTGATCGCCGGAACCGATGAGGCGAAGATCGCCCGGGCCCGCAGCCGGTTGCGAGAGCGGGCCGAACGCGAGAGCGGGGCGGGTGCACTCGAGCTGTTCGACGCCGGCGATGGCCGGCGCTCGCCCGACGTCGACGCATTGATTGCCTCTCTCTCGGTCATCTCGCTGATCGCCTCGCGCCGCTACCTCTTGGTTGACGGGATCGAAGGGTGGGGAAAGGGCGACGCCGAGCGCGCGACCGAGGCGCTGGGACAGATCCCGCCCGACACGACCCTCGCTCTGGTTGCCCACGGCAAGGCGCCGGCCGGCCTCGCCAAGGCGGTGGAGCGCTCTGGCGGCGAGGTGCTGGCGTTCGACGTGCCCCGGGAGCGCGAGATTCCCAAGCAGCTGGTCGCGGAGGCACGTGAGCTCGGGTTTGACCTCGATCCCGTGGCCGCCCGGCTGCTGGTCGAGCGCCTCGGGCCGAGGCCGATGCGGCTCCGCACCGAGCTCGAGCGGCTCGCGCTCTGGTCGGGGGAAGGGGGAAACGTTGGCGCAGAGGACCTCGAAGCGATGGTGGCGGACACCTCCGAGGAGGCGATCTGGACGCTCGCGGACGCCGTTGTCGCCGGGGACGAGGCGCTGACGATGAGAGTGGCCGAGCGGCTGGTCGCCCAAGGCGAGGCGCTGCCCCGGATCGTCTACGCGCTTGCCCCCCGGCTGCGCCAGGCCCTGCGGGCCGCCACCGAGCTGGAGGCCGGGAAGCCCGCCGGAGAGGTGGCCAAGGGGCTCTCGATGCACCCCTATGCGGCGAAGATGCTCGTCTCGAAGGTGAAGGGCCGTACCCCGGAGGACCTCGATGCGTCGATTCGCGCGCTCGCGGACCTGGAGCTCTGGTCGCGGGGTGGCTCGAACTACGCGGAGGGGGTCGCGTTCACGCTCTCGCTGCGCAGGGCGGTCGGCCTGGTGCCGGACGACACCGAGCCCCTCGCCTGGGCGCTCCAGTGAGCTTCGTGCGAGGGGTCCCCGGAGCCGAAGCCGAGGAGACACCCGTTATGTGTTGGAGGCTGCGCCGACGATGCCGGCGGCCCGGGACTTCTTGCGCGCCCCGGTATTGCGATGCAGGGCGCCCTTTTTCACGGCCTTGTCGATCCGCGAGATCAGCGCCTTGTGCTCGGAGGCGACCGTGCCGGCGTCGCCCGACTGAACGGCCGCCTCGAGCCGCTTGAAGTGAGTCTTCACCGAGCTCCGAAAGCGCAGGTTCTCGACGCGCTCACGCTCAGTGCGCGCATTCCGCTTCTTCTGTGACGCGATATTGGCCATGAAAAGACCCGCGAGGCGGGCGGCGAAGAGAATAGAGCAATGACCGAGAGGGGCGAAGGCGACGGTAATGCGCGGGGTCCCCGCAGGCGAAGCCGAGGAGACCCCCGTTTTGATGTCAGGGGGGAGCCTCCGGCTCCGCCCGAGCCGTTCGACCCGTCGACCCGGGAGTTTCCGGCGGTCCGCAAGGCGGAGTCCGAGCGGATCGAGCGCCGCCACGAGGCGGTCTCGATGGACACCTCGACCTTCATGGCGATCCCGGCGCCGACACCGACGTCGACGTTCGTCCCTCCGGACTTCGACGAGCGGGAGGGGCGGCTCGGCCGCTCGACCGCCTTCTTCTCGATCGCGACCGGCTTCTCGCGCGTTGCGGGCCTGGTTCGCGAGATCGTTGCGGCGAGCTATTTCGGCATCAACGGCCCGATGTCGGCCTTCACCATCGCCTTCCAGGTGCCCAACCTGGTCCGCTCCCTGTTCGCCGACGCGGCGATCCAGGCGGCGTTCGTCCCGGTTTTCACCGAGGAGCTGGAGAACGGGAACAAGCGTGAGGCGTTCCGGCTCGCCTCGACGCTGATCTACCTCGTCACCCTGGTGCTCGGGGCGATCACCGCGATCTTCGTCCTCGCCGCCCCGCTGGTTGTTCCGATCTTCGCTCCGGGTTTCAGCGGAGAGATCCTCGATCTCACCGTCACGCTCTCGCAGATCCTCTTCCCGATCCTGATCATGCTGGGCGCGACCGGGATGGTGGTGGGGGTCCTGAACAGCTACGACCGCTTCGCGGCGTTCGCGATCTCGCCGTTCTTCTGGAACATCGTGATCATCGCGGTGCTCGTCCTGCTGGCGCCGGCCTTCCACGGCAACAACCGCATCTATGCCTACGCGATCGGGGTGCTGGTCGGCACGGCGGTCCAGCTCGCGATCCCGGCGTGGGATCTCCGCAACACGCCCTTCCGGCCGCTGCTGACGATCGACTGGCACATGCCCGAGGTCCGCCGGGTACTGCTGCTGATGCTGCCGGTGACGCTCAGCCTCGGGCTGATCAACTTCGATCTGCTCCTGAACAGCATCGTCGGCACGCTCATCTCGGAGCAGGCACCAGCAGCGATCGACAAGGCGTTCCGGATCTACATGCTGCCCCAGGGCATCTTCTCGGTCGCCGTCGCGACGGTGACGTTCCCGACCCTCGCCCGGTTCGCCGCGCGCCAGGAGTGGACCAATCTGCGGTCGACGATGGCGAACGGGATGCGGCAGATCCTGCTCCTGCTGATCCCAGCAGCGGCGGCGGTGCTCGTGCTGTCGGTGCCGATGACGCGGCTCATCTACCAGCGCGGCGAGTTCGACGCCGCGCAGACCCATCTCGTCGCACAGGCGCTCTTCTGGTTCGCGTTCTCGCTGCCCTTCAACGGGCTGTATCTGATGCTGACCCGGACCTTCTTCAGCCTGCAGCGCCCGTGGGTTCCGACGGTGGTCGCCGGCTCGAACCTGGTCGTCGACCTCGTCTTCTCATTCGCGCTCTACTCGCCCTTCGGGATCGGCGGGGTGGTCGCGGCGACCGTGATCGCCACGGTCTCGAGCGTGGTCGCCCAGGCCGTGATCCTGCGCCGCCAGCTCGACGGGCTGGAGCTGACTCGCCTGATGGGGACCGGGATCCGCGTCCTGGCCTCGGCCGTGCTGCTCGCCGGGGTGAGCTATCTAGTCTGGTACGGCTTGGACCAGGCGCTCGGGAGAAGCACGATCGCCCAGATCACCTCGCTCGGAGCCGGGCTGGCCGCCGGGTTCGCCGTCTACTTCGGAGCGGTGATCGCGCTGCGGGTTCCGGAGGCGAGGCAGATCATGCGGCTGGCGCGACACATCTAGCGGCGCGAAGGGGCGCTACGCGGGGCGCGGATCGCCGACCCAGTAGCGCGGGCCGGGACCAGCGCGGGAGGCCCGGTCATCCGGGTTGGCGAGCTTGCAGCGATCCAACGAGAGGCAACCGCAGCCGATGCACTCGGTGAGCCCGGCCCGCAGGCGCTCGAGCTCGGCGATCCGCTCGTCGATTCGCGAGGTCCAGCCAGAGGACAGCCGCGACCAATCCGACCGCGTTGGGGCCCGGTGGGGAGGGAGCTTGGAGAGCTCGCCCGCGATCTCGGTGAGCGTCAATCCGACCCGCTGGGCGAAGACGATGAAGGCGATCCGGCGAAGCACCGAGCGTGGGTAGCGGCGGTGGCCCGAGCCGGCCCGCTCCGAGCTGATCAGGTCCCGGTCTTCATAGAAGCGAAGCGCCGACGCGGCGACGCCGCTGCGCTTTGCCACCTCGCTGATCGTCAGCAGCTCGGCCATCTGGACAGGGAAGCACGATTTGCCCTTGACTTCAAGCTCACTTGAGCTTGTAGCTTGGGTCCTCCACCCACCGGAGGAGAGCAGATGAGCGAGGCAAGGCCAGCGAGCGAGACGATCACCGACGAGGTCACCTCGTGGCCGGGAGTCGAGGCCGGATACGGCAAGCGAGGCGAGTACGGATTCCGCGTCAGCGGACATGAGATCGGCCACCTGCACGGTGATCACGCCGCGCACTTCAGCTTCGGCAAGGAGATCGGCGCCGCCCTCAGGGAGCAGGGGCGCGTCGTCGATCATCCGGTCTTTCCCGGCAAGAACGCGATGGCGGCTCGCGGGATCGCGTCCGACGACGACGTCCGAGACGTGATCGAGCTGATGCGGCTCAACTACGACCGCGTCGTCGCGCGCTACGGCGCGCCCACGGCTGCGGCGTGATCTTGACGACCGTGGGCGGACCGAGCGTGCGGCGCCGCACGCGCCCCCTACCCTTCCTTTCCGCCCATGGACCGGATTCGCAACTTCTCGATCATCGCCCACATCGATCACGGCAAGTCGACGCTCGCCGATCGCGTCCTCGAGCTGACCGGGGCCGTCGATGCGCGCACCCACGTCCCGCAGATGCTGGACTCGATGGAGCTCGAGCGGGAGCGCGGGATCACCATCAAGGCCCAGGCTGTGCGGGTCGTCTATGCGGCGTCCGACGGTGAGACCTACAAACTTCATCTGATCGACACACCGGGGCACGTTGACTTCTCCTATGAGGTCTCCCGCAGCCTCGCCGCCTGCGAGGGCGCCCTGCTGGTCGTCGACGCGGCGCAGGGCGTCGAGGCCCAGACCGTCGCCAACGCGTACGCGGCGATCGACGCCGGGCTGGAGCTGATCCCCGTGCTCAACAAGGTGGACCTGCCGGGGGCGGACCCGGACGGCGTCGCCGCCCAGGTCGCCGACCTGCTCGGCGTCGATCCGTCGGAGGCTCTGCGGATCTCAGCGAAGACCGGGGAGGGGGTCACCGAGGTCCTCGAGGCGATCGTGCAGCGGATTCCGCCGCCCCAGGGCCGGCCCGACGCCCCGCCGCGGGCCCTGATCTTCGACTCGGAGTTCGACCAGTACCGCGGAGTCGTCGCGTACGTCCGGATGGTCGACGGTCGATTCACCAAGGAGGAGCCCATCCACGCGATGCAGGCCGGCACGCTGGCCGACATCGACGACATCGGCTTCTTCACGCCCAAGATGACGCCGGCGAAGGGGATGGCGGCCGGAGAGGTCGGGTACGTGATCACCGGCATCAAGGACGTCAGCAAGCTCCGCGTCGGTGACACGCTGACCAGCCGCGCGAACTCGGCGGTCGATGCGCTGCCCGGCTATCGCGAGGTCCGGCCGATGGTCTTCTGCGGGCTCTTCCCGATCGACACCGACCGCTACGCGGACCTCCGCGACGCGCTGGACCGACTGGCCCTCAACGACGCGGCTCTCTCCTACGAGCCCGAGACGTCGGACGCGCTCGGCTTCGGCTACCGCTGCGGCTTCCTCGGCCTCCTGCACATGGACATCGTCCGGGAGCGGCTGGAGCGCGAGTACGACCTCGAGCTGCTCGCGACCACACCGA
>JAWVFG010000159.1:0-18334 GCA_033856335.1 Solirubrobacterales bacterium | reverse complement strand
GGGCCGACCAGGGTGAGGATCGCGCCGTTGGCGCGGCTCTCCCCTTCGACGCCGCGGTCCTGGCGCAGCTTCCGCACCGCGATGAACTCGGTGATGCGGCGCTTCACGTCATCCAGGCCGGCATGGTCCTGATCGAGGACCTCGCGGGTGTGCCCGGGGTCGAGCTTCTCCTCGGAGCGCTTCGACCACGGCACCGCCAGCAGCCAGTCCAGGTAGCTGCGAATCATCGATGACTCGGGAGACTGCTCGCCCTGGCGCTCGAGGCGCCGCAGCTCGCGCTCGGCCTGCTCGCCGACGGCCTCTGGCATCTCGGCCTCGCCGATCTTGCGCTCGTACTCGCCGATCAGGTCGCCCTCGTCCTCGCCCAGCTCCTTGCGGATCGACTCCATCTGCTTCCGCAGGAAGTACTCGCGCTGCTGCGCCTGCGCGCCGGAGTCGACGTCGTCACGGATCTTGCGGCGGACCTGAAGCTCCGCCAGCCGCTCGCGCTGCATCTCGACAGCGAGCTCGAGCCGCGCCTTGACGTCAAGGGTCTCCAGCAGCTTCTGCTTCTGCTCCCGCGTGAGATCCGGGCTGAAGCCCGCGGTGTCCGCGAGGGCGCCCGGCTCCTCGATGGAGCGCAGGAAGGCGCCGATGCGTTCGTCGGCGTCGCGAACCTCGAGGATCTCCTCGACCACGGCGCGGTACTCACGCACTAGCTCCTTGCTGCGCTCGTCGTCGGGGCTTCCATCGTGGATCTCTTGCACGTCGATGCGCAGCTCGTCGCCTTCGGCGGGCTGCGCAGCGCCGGCGAGCCCGCGATGCAGGCCGACCACGGTCGCCGCCCATCCACCGTTTGGCAGCTGGGCGCGTTCGATCACCTCAGCGACCACGCCGATGCGGCCGAAATCGCCGTCCTGGCGGGGCAGCAGGAAGACGCGACCCTCCTCGCCCGTATCGATGGGCAGGGTCGCCGTAACGCCCGGGAAGACAATCGCTTCATCAAGTGGAATCAGGAGAAAGTTCATGGCTAGGTCCAATTTCTGTAGTTAGTCCACTACGGAGGATAGCGTGCCCAACTGACTTGTCCAACATCCGGGTCAGGTGATCATCATCCGGTGATCTTCGACCTCGACCTCGGTCAACGCGCGCGTACGGTCCTGCTGGCGGCACTTCCGGTGGGGCTGATCCTGCTTGGGGCGCTGATGCGGGCGCCGATCCTGTTCACCTACCAGGGGCCGCCTACCGCCCACGGGCTCAACCTGGACCTGGCGGCGCACGTCGGCGCCTACTCCGACATCTCCCATCTGTACTTCCGCGACCATCTCTGGCAGCACCCGACGCCGTACCTCGACTTCCGCTTCGAGTACCCCGTGCTGACGGGTCTGTTCGTCTGGGTGGCGAGCTTCGTCAACACCAGCGTCGCGGCCTACTTCCTTGCCTCCGTCGCGCTCATGGTCTGCCTGGGACTCGCATCGGTCTGGGCGATCGGGCGCATAGAGGGGTCGAACCCGTGGTTGTTCGCCGCTGCGCCGGCACTTGCCTTCTACGCAACTCTGAATTGGGACCTGCTCGGAATCTGCCTGCTCGTCTTCGCGCTCCTTCTCTTCCAGCGGCGCCGGGACGGCCTGGCTGCGGGGATGCTCGCCCTGGCGACCTGGGCGAAGCTCTTCCCGATCGTGGTCCTCCCCCTGGTCGTCGCCCTCCGCGTGGCGGATCGGGGTTGGCGCTCCGGGGCTCGGATCGTCGGCGTCTTCCTGGCGACCACGCTCGCGGTCAACCTGCCGTTCGCGCTCACCGGCGCCGCAACCGGTCCGATCCGTCCCAACTGGTCCTACTTCTTCACCTTCACCGACCAGCGGCCGCCTCGGGCGACGATCTGGCAACCGGTCCTGGGCCACAGCACGGATCTTGTCAGCGCACCACTCCTCGTCGGGGGCCTGGCGGTGATCGTGGTCATGGCCATCCGCGCTCGCGCCCGACCGGGCGGCTCACTGATCCCGGCATCGTCGGCGGGCCTTCTCTGGATCTTTGCCACAGCCAAGGTCTACAGCCCGCAGTACGCGCTTTGGATCCTGACCGCGTTGGCAATCGACGGTGCGCCAGTCGCCCTGGCAGTGGCCTTCGGGCTGGTCGACCTGCTGATCTTCACCACCACCTTCGGCCCCCTCTATCCGGTCGGCCCACTCGCCGGCAGCTTCCCCCTCGTCATCCAGTGGGGGGCGTATGGGTTGCGTCAGCTCGTCACTGCAGCGCTGGCGATCTGGCTGGTGCGCCGGGAGCTGAGTCAGCACGCTCCTGCACTCCGGACGAGCCAGGCGACCCCTGCCAGATGAACGCCGGCCGAGACCTGTTCACCGCGGATCCGAGCTCGGCGGGAGTGAGCCAGAGGCTGTGTGTCGACCGGTAGCGCCACACGAGGTACCGGCCGTCGAGGTCGCGGGCAACCAGACGCAGGCGGGGTGTCGAGAGAAGCGGCATCTGCGCCGGATCGTCGCTGCCCTGGTGAGGCAGCGCCAGGACATCGACCTCAGCGACCGGAGCGCCCGCGTTCGAGAGCTGATGGCTGCCGGGAAGGTAGAACTCGAGCGGCTTGCGGGCAAAGTTCCCCGGCGTGGCGATCACCAACCGGTCCACCCGCGGCGGCCCCAGGTCGCTGGCCGCTGTGCGCCAGTCCTCGCTGTGGTATTTCGGCTCCCAGGCGGTGAGCGCGACGACCGCCAGCGATGCCACGCAGAGTCCGACAGCGGCGACAGTGCCCAGCCGCGGATTCGCCGGAGCGGCGAAACCGATGGACAGGAGAACTAAACCCGGAACGAGCGCGACGATCAGATTGCGCGGGTCGAAGTAGTCCAGTCCAGTCAGCGCAAGACCAAGCGGCAGGGCAAAGGTGGCGGCCAGGAGCATGGCCACCAGCCGCGGCCCGGGCCCGTCTGGAAGCCGAGACGCCGCGAGGCGCACCAAACCGACCGATGCGGCGAGTACGACCAGCGCGGCCACCGGAAAGGCGGCCGTCGTGAGATCAAATCCGACAAGGAACTCCAGTGGCGTTATGGCGAGGCGGCCGGCGATCGGCGCATTGCTGATCCACTGGGTGTGGTCGAGTGACTGCTGATGGAGCGCGAGTGGGACGAGGAGGGCACCAACGGCGCCGACGAAGCCGATCGCGAGCGCGGCCGTTCGGCGCCTGGGCGCCGAACGCAGGAGGATCAGCGCTTCGGGCACCACGATGAACGCGGCGAAGTAATGGGTCGCGAGCGCCAGCGCGGAGACCAGCGCCCAGCCCGCATATAGGCGCGCGCCGGGGCGCTTCAACGCCCGCAAAAGGAGCAGCAGTGTGACCGCACCCAGCAGAGTCAGGAGCGAGTAGGAGCGAGCTTCCTGCGAGTACCAGACCAGGAACGGGTTGCACGCCACCAGCGCCGCCGCGATCGTGGCGGTCCGGGCGGAGGCGATCTCCCGGGCGATCAAGTAAGTGACCGGCACCAGCGCGACCCCGCAGAGGGCGGGGACCGCACGCATTCCGACCTCCGTGCCTGGAACCACCTGCAGCCACAACCAGGAGACGAGGTAGTACAGGGGCGGAGTCGATTCCAGGTTGCCGATTCCCGTCAGCATGTGGCCCAGCGAACGGTGCGCGAGATCCACCGTGTTCACCTCGTCGCCCCAGAACCCCTTCGCACCCAGCGTGCCGAACCGGACCAGTGCCGAGAGCACGACGAGCAATGCGATGGTGTGTGCTGCCGGTTGTCGGGCTGGTCGCGACCGCGTTATTGAAGCCATGGCGTCCCCGGCAGGGATTGGGGTTCCGGAGATACTAGGCCCCGGTTCGCGGTCCTCGATCTACGCGAAGCGCCCCCGGGGTTCGACCCCGGGGGCGCCGTCTGCGTCCCGCCTGGGGCGTTACTCCTGCCCCTGGGCCTGATGGTCGGCAGTTGCGTTGCCCGGCTCATCGGCGTGCCCGCCGGGGCCGTCATTGTTCGAGACCTCTGAACCCGACTGCTCGCCGGAGGTGTCGTTGGTCTCGGTGCCTGGCTGCTCGCCGGAGGCATCGTTCGTCTCCGTGCCGGCCGGCTCCTGCGCACTGCCCTTGTCCGGAGCGCTCTGGTCGCCGGACTGGACATTGTCCGAGTCCGCCGCAGAGCTGTCCTTGGCCTTGGTCTGCTGGCCCTGGACCTGGGTGACGGGATTCGCCTTGTGCGCCGGGGTCGCGTTGCCCGAGTTCTGGGCGACCGCAACCCCGCCTACGCCGAGCGCCGCTATCAGCGACGCCGCGGTGACGATTGCCGTCTTGCTCTTCAATTGTTCGAACATCTGGTCTCCTTTCGTTGAGCTACTGACTCAGCCCAAGCTAGAAAGGCGCCGTGAGATGGCGGTGAGACTCGCTAAGGGCGGGCTAAGTGCGGATCAGGCGCTCGAGTCGTCGCCAGCGAGGGGGATGACCAACTGGATCTCCGCACCGGTCGAGCCGTTCGAGCCATTCGAGGTGACGATCGCTGCCCTCCCCCCGTGGGCCTCGGCGATCGCTCGAACGATCGCGAGACCGAGCCCGCTGCCGCCGCCGGCTCGGTCCTCCTTGCCGCGAGTGAAGCGCTCGAAGGCCCGCTCGGGATCGTCGACCTGGAACCCACGGCCCGCATCGGCGACCACGAGAACGAGCTCACCATCCTGCCGGCGAGCACTGAGCCGAATGGGTCCCTCCCCGTGACGGAGGGAGTTTTCGATCAGGTTGTGCAGCGCCTGCTCGATGCGCAGCGGGTCGACTGAAGCGCGAAGCTCCGGGTCGACATCGATTGAGATCTCGCGTCCGAGCTCACCGGCCTCGCGCTCGAACGGCCGGCTGGCCCGCTCGATCAGCTCGGAGACATCGGAGCTCTCCCTGCGGACCGGTAGGCGTCCCTCGTCCGCTCTGGCGAGGACCAGAAGGTCCTCGGCGAGGTGTGTGAGCCGGTCAGCCTCCTCGAGCGCCGAGCGCACGGCCCTGAGCTCCTCGGGGGGCAGCTTGCTCGTCCGCAGCGCCACCTCGAGCTCCGACTTGAGCACGGTGATCGGTGTGCGCAGCTCGTGGCTCGCGTCGGCGACGAAGCGGCGCTCCCGGGTGAGGCTCTCGTCGAGCCGGTCGAGCATCGCGTTCAGCGTCTCGCCGAGGCGGCGGATCTCGTCGGAGGCGCGCGGCAGCGGCAGCCGCTGCTCCCCCCTGTCGAGCGTGATGGTCTCGGCTCGCCGTCTCATCCTCTCGACCGGGACAAGGGCCAGCGAGGCGAGCAGGTAGCCGATTCCGGCCGCGAGCAGGACGCCGATCGGCGCCCCGATCAGGAACGCTTGCTTGAGCTCGGTCAGCGCCTGGTTCCGGTCCTCGGTCCCAGCCCCCACGACCACGATCAGGTTCCGGCCCTGTGCATGGACAGGCGTCGCCAGGATCCGGGCGGGGCCATCGATGCCCAGGGCGTTGGCGCGATCGAGCAGGATCGACCTGTTGAGCGCGGCCTGAATCTGCGACCGAGAAAGGGCGGGCTCCTGTGCACCCGGTGAGGAATCGAATACACGTCCCGACGCCGTCAGGACCTGGGCGAAGTTCTGGACCGTCCCCTGAGAGCCCCCCTGGGAGAGTCCGGTGTCGGACTGGGCAACCAGGGCGCGAACGGCAGCACCGCGAGCGCGGAGGCCATCGTTGATCGCCGCGTTGAGGTCCGAGCGAACACGGAGATAGGCGAACGAGGCCGCGAGGATCAGCACCAGGGCCATCGCAAGGGCGAATGCGGCGGTGAGGCGAGCGCGAAGCGGCAGGCGGCTCAGTCGGCGCCCTCCTTTCGAAGGCGGTATCCGGCGCCACGGACCGTCTCGATCGAGTGGGTGCCGTATGGACGGTCGATCTTGTTGCGCAGGTACCGGACATAGGAGTCGACGACGTTCGAGCGATTCTCATACTCGTAGTCCCAGACGTGCTCGAGGAGATGGAACCTCGACAGAACCTCGCCGGGACGCCGGATGAAGGCCTCGAGCAGGGCGAACTCCCGTGCAGACAGCGAGATCTCGTCCTCCCCGCGCCAGACCTGGCGGGTGGCGGGATCCAGACGGAGGTCGCCCACATTCAGAATCACCGGCCGCTCGACCGGCCCGCGGCGGGCGAGGGCGCGCAGCCGCGCCAACAGCTCGTCGAAAGAGAACGGCTTGGTCAGATAGTCGTCGGCACCGTGGTCGAGCCCCGCGATCCGGTCCTCCACCCCGTCGCGTGCAGTGAGCATGATCACCGGCGCCCACACCGAGTCCTCGCGCAGCTTCGCGCAGACCTCGAAGCCATCGATTCCCGGAAGCATCACGTCGAGCACGACAGCGTCGTAGTCGGTGGCTCCTGCCATCCAGATCGCATCCTCACCGCGCGGCGCAACGTCGGCCGCCAGGCCCTCTGCGCGAAGGCCCCGCCGGATGACCGAGGCGAGCTTGATCTCGTCTTCGACGATCAGGACGCGCATGCGCTCATGCTCACCGGCCCGGATGAGAGCGAGATGAGAGTCGGATTCGCGGTTTCTAGCCGGCGGCGCTCTGTAGCAAGGTCTCGAGGTCGGACTCGATGCCGGTGGTGAGCACGTCGACGTCGGGCGCGTGGTCCCGGTCGCCCGTGACGCCGAAGTAGAGCTCGCCGTCGTAGGAGAAGATCGCGACGACGATCCGGATCGATCCGACGATCGGGACATAGGGGTAGGACGCCACAAGCTTGCGGTCGAGGGTGTGCATGGGAAGCTGCGGGCCGGGCACGTTGGTGGTCGCGGTGTCCATGTTGAGACGGGCCGAGCGGGTCGCGACGCGGCTGCCCAGCGCGAGCAGGAGCGGCGGCGCAAAACCGGAGAGCTGTGCCAGCGCATCACCGGCCACGGCCTGCTTCGACGACTTGAGCCCGTCCATCTGGTCGCGGATATCGGCGAGGCGCTCGGCCGGATCCTCGATGCCGACCGGGAGCTTGGCGAACACGGCCGAGACGCGGTTGTTGTACTCGCCCTCCTCCCCCGGTGCCCGGACCGAGACGGGGACCATCGTGCGCACGACGCTGCCGCGAGCGATCGTCTCCCCCCGGCTCTCGAGCAGCGCCCGGTAGCCGTTGGTGATCAGGGTCAGCACGACGTCGTTGACCGTGCCGCCGAGCGCCGCGCGGACCTGCTTGACGTCCCCGAGAGAGGCCCGTGCCCAGGTCCAGACGCGGTGCGGGCCGATCGGGCCGGTCAGCGACGTCGTCGACGGACGCAGGGCCGGTGCTGCCACGGCCAGGGCGCCCGCCATGCCCGCCACCGTCCGCAGTGCCTCCGTCGGGGCCCGCAGGGCGAAGCGGATCTGCGCGGCTGGATCGCGGATGCGATGCGTGGCGCTGTAGGCGATCAGATCCAGTCCCGACGGCTCGGGATCGGCATGCCAGGCCTCCCCGTTCGACGACTCCGGGCTGTCACCGAACATCAGGGACATCAGGTCGGTGGCGGCCACACCGTCGACCATGCAGTGATGGACCTTTGAGAGCAGTGCCCAGCGATCGTCCTCGAGTCCCTCGACCATCCAGATCTCCCACAGTGGCCGCGCCCGGTCGAGGTGCTGGGAGAAGACGCGCGCCGCCGTCGCACGGAGCTGTTCCTCGCTGCCCGGGGGCGGCACCGCGGTGTGACGCAGGTGATACCCGATGTTGAAGTGGGGATCGTCGACCCAGACGGGCTCGCCCATGCCAAGCGGAACGAAGCGGACCTTCTGCCGGTATCGCGGGGTCAGGTGCAGCTTGCCCTGGACCATCGACCGCAGATCCTCGAAAGGCGGCGGCGGTCCCTCGAAGAGGCTCACCCCGCCGATGTGCATCGGGGTCACATCGTTCTCGACGTGGAGGAACATCGCGTCCTGGGCGCTCATCGACTGGATGCGGTCACCTCGGTCCGGTCGAGCATGAGCTCGAGCTCTCGGTACACGGCCGGGTTCACGGCCATTCCACAGTGGCTCCCCTCGACCTCGACGCACTCGGCGTGCGGATCCAGGCATGCCCGCCAGTCGACGATCCCGTCGGTGCGGGAGTACACCGCGAGGGTCTGCATATCCGCCGAGAGCGGCATTTCGAGCAGCGCCCGGAAATCGGCGCAGCAGGCGCCGTCCCTGCAGTCGCTCGAGAAAACACCCGGCATCCCAAGGTCTCCGATGCGTGCGAGCGAGCGCACCGTGCGCATCACCGAAGGCGACACGGCCAGCGGGTCGAGCACCGGCGAGCCCAGCGCCACAAAAGCAGCCACGGACTCCGGATTGCGCGCCGCCAGCGCCCTCGCCAGGGTCCCGCCGCGGCTCTGCCCGATGACGATCACCTGGCCGTCGAGTTCATCGAGCGTTTCCTGAAGCCGATCCAGCACTCGGCCCGCGCAGCCGACGTTGAACAGCATGCCGCTGCCCCGCACCTCGTGGCCGCGCCGCCGCAGCCAGCCGGCGAGCGCCGTCATCGACGCGTCCCCCGCCATGAAGCCGGGGATCAGGAGGACCTGGAGCGGCGCGCGCGCCGGCGTCACCCGATGGAACCGAGGATCGGCGAGCAGCCTGGCCAGCTCCAGCCAGTACCGCAGCTCGCCGCGAACCGGCGCCACGCTCACGCCCTGCCCATCAATCTTCTCGGCCCGGTCGTTCAAGTCGACCGAGTTTATGACGACGGCCTAAGTCACCTGGATGATCCGGAACCGGATCGTCCTGGGCTTGCCCACGACGTTCCCGGCCGAGTCCACGGTGGTGATCGTCACTGTGTGGATCTTGCCCTTGCCGGGCGCCGAGCTCACCCTCGGGGAGAACGGCGAGGTGCACGGAGCGGCCGGCTTGCCGTCGACGCTGCAGCGGAAGGTGACGCTGGGATCGGCCGAGCTGAAGGAGACGTGGATCTTCAGGCTCTTCTTCGTGGTCCTGAGCACGTGCTTGCGCTTCTTGTGCTTCTTCTTGATGCCGTGGACCTTGGTCCCTCCGCCGCTGGGCGGTGGTGGCGGCGGCGGCGGTACCGGCGGCCCTGTCGAACGCTCGACCGACCCGATATCCGTGCCGTTGCTCGCGTTCGCCGGGCTCGTGTCGACCGTGCGCGGGTCTCCGCGCTGGTCGGTGGTCAGGTTGCCGGGCGCGCTGCCCTGGTCGACCACCGGGCTGGTGATCGCCGGCATCTGCGTCTGGGTCGGCCCGCCGTTGTCGGCGAGCGCCCCGAGCTGCGGGTCGACACCGAAGATGTTCGACCCTGGTGGCGTCTGGGTGATCGGGGCGTCGCCGGGATGCTCCACAAGACTGAACGAGAGATTGAACCCGACGGGATAAGTCGCGCTGTCAGGCACGTCGAGGTCCTGACCCGCCACGCCATAGTTGGTGTTGTCGGCCGCGATCGTGCTGAGCACCGGGATGTCGTTGGGAGCGGGGTTGCTTCCGTAGTAGCCGCCGAGGTGGATGCCCCCGCCAGACCCGTAGGCGTGATTCGACGCGATCGTCGAGTTGTTGAGCTGGACGGCGTCCTGGTACTTCGCGGCGGCGCCCGAGATGCCCATCCCCCCACCCACATTGGCGTAATTGCCGGAGATCGTCGAATCGAGCAGCTCGAAGGATCCCGGGACATTGCCGATCACCGCTCCGCCGCCATAGGCCGAGTCGTTGCCGGACAACGTGCTGTGGGAGATGATCCAGTTGTCACGGCCGCCTATGTACTTGCCGCTGAAGCCGCCGCCGTAGAACGCGTCGTTCCCCGAGATCGTCGTGTTGACGATGCTGTTGTGGCTCGACGCGTATTTCGGCTGGTTGAACTCCGCGATCCCACCGCCGGCGTAGTTTGCGCTATTCCCGGTGATCGTCGAGTTCGAGACGTTCAAGGATGACGCGTAGTCCGAGTTGCCCTGGAAGATCCCGCCGCCGATGAAGTAGGCAGTGTTGTTCGTGACCGCGGAGTTGTCGACGGTGAGCTGGCCGACGTTGTCGATCCCTCCGCCGCCGTACAGGAAGGGGGGAGGAGAACCGGAACCCGGGTAAGTCGAGGCATTCCCTGAGATCGTGCTGTTCGTGATCGTCATCTGCCCGCGGTTGGTGATCCCGCCACCGTCGAGGTCGGCGCTCGAGGTGCTGTCGCCGGTCGCGGTGCTGTTGCTGACGACAACATGATCGAGGTACACGTTCGAGTACGGCCTGGTGTCCATCGCTCCGGCGAAGGTTCCGGAGCCGTCGGTCAGCGTGAGCCCGGAGATCGTCAGACCCGGGCTGGAGCCGGTGGTCTCGATATCGAAGACGTTGTAGGCACCCTCGCCAGAGATCGCGAGAACGTCGGAGCCCGGGCCGGTGATCGTCGTCGAGTAGCTCGAGTTGCTCTCGTTGAAGACGAGCGCGCTGGTGAGGGTGATGGTTCCCGTGACCGACGAGGCGAAGGTGATCGTGTCGCTCTCGGTGTTGCCGGTCGCATCGGCGATGGCCTGGCGGAGCGTGCAGTCCGTGTTGGTGGAATCGAGGCAGTCGGTCGCGCCGGTCGTATCGGCGTTGCTGCCGACGACCAAGCTGGCCGCCGAGGAGGAGGCCGGCGCGGCCAGCGCGAACGCACCGACGGCGACCGCAGCGGCGGCCGTCTTGCGGGCCTTGAGCTGGTGCCGGCGCTTCGCGGAGCTGAGCCGGCGCTGATAGTCCCTGCGAAACGACCTTTCGGACAAAGCGGTCCTCCACTCCTTCGTCTTGACGCCCAAGCCCCCTAGCGGCCTGCGGGCGCACCTTATTACACGACGCGGCGGTTGCGCAAGGGGCGCGCCGCTCAGGGATAGGATCGCCCGATGCCCACCGGCGGGGAAACCATCGAGGTCGTGCGCGGCAAGCTCGCTGACGACCGCGCCGAGCAGGTCCTCGACTTCTGGTCTCGTCGGGAGCCGGCTGACGGAGCGGACGCGCGAGAGCGCCTCGCCGAGGTCGTCTGCGTGGCCCTGGACGACGCAGGGCGGGTCGTCGGAGTCAACGCCGCCAGAGAGGAGACCGCGCCGCTCATCGGGCGGCCCTCGTTCGCTTATCGCAGCCTGTTCGCCGACGGCTCGAACCGGAATGGGCGTGACTCGCGAATGTTCAACGCCGCCTTCGAGGCGCTCGAGTCCGAGTTCGACCCGAACGGGGCTGGCCCGATCGGGGTGTGCGCGGCGATTTCGGATCGCGAGGAGATCGAGCGCCGGCCGGGTGCGCACTGGCCCGAGGAGGACCTCACCTTCGCGGGATATGCGGACGACGGCACTCAGGTCCGGGTCCGGTACTTCGACGATGCCCAGATCGAGCCCGGGCTCCCGAACTCGCCGACACTTGCCGAGGCGGAGGCGACCGACTACTCGCTCGGCGATCGCTACCGCGTCGAGCCCTACACGGGGTCGGGCGCGGCCACGGCGGAGGACGTCCTCGCGATGTGGGCGCGCGAGGGGGCGATGCCGGAAGCCGAGGCCCGCCGGCGTGTGCACGAGACGCTCAATGCTGTCATCGATCGCGACGAGGGCGTGATCGCTGTCTCGACCGCCTACCTGCAGCGAAACACACAACTGCAAATGGACCTCTGGTACTTCCGGACGTTCGTCTCAGCCGCGCATCGAAACACTCACGTGGCGACCCAGCTGACCTTCCACAACCGTGACCTCCTCGAGAAGCGCTTCTCGAGCGGCGAGGACACGCGTGCCTCCGGGATCGTGTTCGAGCTCGAGAACGCAGGCATGCGGAAGTACTTCAACAGGGCCATCTGGCTGCCGGCTGACTTCATCTTCGTCGGCGACAACCCGCAGGAAGTTCCCGTTCGCGTCCACTACTTTCCCGGCGTCCGCGTCGGGCCCCCGCCCGGCTCCGAGTAGCCGCAGGCGGCCTAGCCGCCGCCGTTCTTCGACTGCCAGAAGGCGACGTCGCCGCCGTCCGGAGTGGAGACGACGCTGCGCCATCCCTCCGGGCCCTCGCGCGGCCCGAGCAGCACGTCGCCGCCGAGCTCGCGGGCTCGATCTGTGGTGGTGGCGACATCCGGGACCTGGACGTAGGGCAGCCAGAGCGGGTGCGTGGCCGCACACTCGACGACCCCACCCCCCACCCGGTCGCCCATGGCCAGGGCGAGGTATGAGCCGTCCCCGGCGTGGATCCGCTCCGGCCTCCAGCCGAAGAGCTGCGCGTAGAACGCCACCGCCCCCCGGAGGTCGCCGGTGTGGAGCTCCAGGTGGATCACCGGGTTTGCCGGGTTCGAACTCATTCCCTGCCAGATAGACCCGCGAGGAGCCCGAAATTCATCGGTCGGCGATGAGTTTCCGCGATGCCGCCCGTCTAGTCTCCACAGTTCGTATGACTGCCAGCCCCACAGAGTCGACGGTCGAGCAGAAGGAGCTGCTCGAGACCGCCCAAGGTGGCAATGAGGACGCCTACCGGCGGCTCGTCGAGCCCCATCGCTCCGAGCTCCAGGCCCACTGCTACCGGATGCTCGGATCGGTGCACGACGCCGAGGACGCTCTGCAGGAAGCGCTGGTTCGCGCGTGGCGGGGCCTGTCCAAGTTCGAGGGCCGCAGCTCGCTGCGCTCGTGGCTCTACCGGATCGCGACGAACACCTCGTTGGACGCGATCGAGCGCCGCCCCAAGCGGATCCTGCCGATCGACTACGGGCCTCCTGCCGATCCTCACGATGGTGGGGTCGGCGAGCCGCTCGTCGAATCGGTCTGGATCGAGCCGTATCCGGACGAGACCCTCGGCGTCGAGGACGGCTATGCCTCTCCGGATGCGCGCTACGAGCAGCGCGAGTCGGTGGAGCTCGCCTTCGTCGCCGCCCTGCAGCTTCTGCCGGCCAACCAGCGTGCGGTGCTGATCCTGCGCGAGGTGCTCGGCTTCTCCGCGCAGGAGACGGCCGACGCGCTCGACACGAGCGTGGCGTCGGTGAACAGCGCGCTGCAGCGGGCCCGAGCCACCGTTGAGAAGAGGCTTCCCGAACAGAGCCAGCAGGAGACTCTCCGCTCCCTCGGCGACGAGAAGCTGCGCGAGCTCGTCGAGCAGTACGCCGACGCCTGGGAGCGAAACGACGTCGACACCGTCGTCACGATGCTCGCGGACGACGCCGCCTTCACCATGCCGCCCATGGCCCGCTGGTTCTACGGCCACGACGGGATCCGCGGCTTCCTCGAGGGCTACTCGATGCTCCCCGACTGGGGCTGGCGGGCGCTCCCGACCACCGCCAACGGCCAGGCGGCGCTCGCCTTCTACAGCTGGGACGCCGAGCAAGGTGCACGCGTCCCGTTCGCTGTCAACGTGCTCACCTTCGAGGGTGAGAAGATCAAGCAGGTCGACGCCTTCATCGTGCGCGCCTCTCAGGATCCGGACCCCGAGGTCCAGGCGCGAACGCCGGAGCAGCCGGCCGACTACGAGAAGCTGGCGAAGGCGTACGAGCGGTTCGGCCTACCCGCCCGGCTGGACTGACCTTTCTTAACCCGGGATTGACTTCGACCGCGGTCGAACTTGTAGAAAGCAACGATGAGTTTTGGGGTTGGGAGAGGTCGTATCTGGAAACGAGCTGACCAGTGGCAGAGGAGACCAACGAGATGACGGAGGCACAGGTGGGAACCCGGCAGACAGAGGCGATGAGCGACCGCTCCCGGTGGATCGCGCTCTACGTCCTCTGCGCGGGGATGTTGATGATCGTGCTCGACATCACGGTGGTGAATGTCGCGCTTCCCTCGATCAAGAGCGATCTCGGCTTCGATCAGTCGAGCCTGGCCTGGGTCGTCAACGCCTACCTGATCACCTTCGGTGGCCTGCTGCTGCTGGCGGGGCGGCTCGGCGACCTGATCGGCCGCCGGACGATCTTCCTCATCGGGCTCGCCGTCTTCGTCGCGGCCTCCTTGCTCTGCGGCGCCTCACAGAGCGAGGGAATGCTCATCGGGGCTCGCCTCCTGCAGGGCATCGGCGGAGCGATGACGTCCGCGGTGATCCTGGGAATGATCGTGACGATGTTCCCCGAGCCGCGGGAGCAGGCCAAGGCCGTCGGCGTCTTCGCATTCGTCGCCTCGGCGGGTGGGGCGGTCGGACTGCTGGTCGGCGGCGTCGTCACCCAGGTGATCAGCTGGCACTGGATCTTCTTCATCAACGCTCCCATTGGCCTCGCCACAGCGCTCTTCACCAGGCGGCTGCTCGAGAAGGACGAGGGCATCGGCTTCGGCGAAGGTGCCGACCCGCTTGGCGCTGCCCTGATCACCGCGTCCCTGATGCTCGGCGTCTACACGATCGTCGAGCCCGCCGCGAAGGATGGCTGGGGCGCAACCGAAACGCTCGCGCTGGGCGCCGGGTCGCTGGTCCTGCTCGCGGCGTTCATCGCCCGCGAGGCGACCACCCGCAATCCGCTGATCCCGCTGCGGATCTTCAAGTCCCGGAACGTCACCGGCGCGAACCTGGTCCAGGTCCTGACCGTCGCCGGGATGTTCGGGATGTTCTTCATGGGCTCGCTCTATCTCCAGTTGGTACAGGGCTACGACGCGCTCCAGATCGGGCTGGCCTTCCTGCCGGTGACGATCATCATGGGAACGCTCACCGGCCGTTACTCGGAGCCGCTGATCATGCGCTTCGGTGCTCGGAGGCTGCTCTTCCCGGGCCTCAGCCTGGTGGCGGCGGGCCTGGTGCTGTTCACGCGGGCGCCGGTCGATGCCAATTACTTCGTCGACGTCCTTCCGGTCCTGGTCCTGCTCGGCACCGGGGTCGGGATCTGCTTCCCGGCGCTGATGACGATCGCCATGTCGGGGGCCACGAGGGCCGACGCCGGGCTTGCCTCGGGGCTGGTCAACACCTCGGCGCAGGTCGGCGGCGCGCTCGGTCTGGCCGTTCTGGCGACTCTCTCCACCTCGCGCAGCAACGACCTGGAAGCCGCCGGGCACTCGACCGCCTCAGCGCTGACCAGCGGCTACCACCTGGCGTTCTGGGTCGCAGCGGGGTTGGTGGTGGCGGCGATCGGCGTCGCCGCTCTTGTGATCCAGCCCGAGGCCAAGGCCGCCGAGCAGTTCGCGGGCGATGAGGAGCTGCAGGGGCTGCCCCAGGCCGAGGACAACGCCTACTCCGAGGCCGCGTAGTCTGGTCCCGATGGACGAGCAGATCCAGCGGGCGCTCGAGAACGACCGGACGATCGACATCACGACCACCGGGCGCCAGAGCGGGGAGCCGCGACGGATCGAGATCTGGAGATATCGCTACGACGGCCGTACGTTCCTGAGCGGGTCGCCCGGGACCCGCGCCTGGTACGCCAACCTCTTGGCCGATCCGAATTTCACGTTCCATCTGAAGGGCAGCGTCCAGGCGGACCTGCCCGCCGTCGCGCGCCCGATCACGGACGAGGCTGAGCGCCGCGAGGTGATCGCCGGCATCCTCGAGGATCTCGGGCGCGGCTCCGAGAACCTCGAGGAGTGGGTGGCGCGCAGCCCGCTGGCGGAGGTCGAGTTTCGCTGAGCCGTCCGTTACGGTGCCCCGCGTGAGCTCGGGACCTGAGGCGGGAAGGCGGCGGCTGCTGCCGCTGGTGCTTTCGACGGCGGCGCTGGCCGCGCTGGCGGGGGCAGGATGCGGCGAGAAGCCGGAGCCGGCGGTTCACCCGCCGACGACCGCGGCCGCGACGACGACAGCGCCGGCGACAACCACGCCGACGGCGACGACCACCAAGCAGACCCCCACCCCGACCGCTCCGGTCCCGAAGACGACTCCCTGAGGCTTGATCAGCGCGACTGCGCGCGCAGGAAGTCGGCGAGATCCCTGGCCTGCTCGGCCGGATCGGCCGACTGCGGGACCGAGGGCGCCGGCGCAGGGGGCTGCACGGCGCTGCCGGCCTTCGACGGAGAATTCGAGCCGCCTGAATCGAGGGCGAGGATCACCCCGGCGACTGCGATCGCGACTGCAGCTGCGACAGCGGCGATCCGGCCACGCGCCGAGCGCCTGCGCGGGAGCCTCGCCGTCGGAGCGGGCCAGTTCGCGGTGGCTCGGCCGGTGGCAGGCAGCCGATTCGTCGGCCGAGTCTGCGACCTGAGCCTGCGGACCACGCCTACGTCTCCGTCGCCATCCACGTGCTCGAGCGCCTCGCCGAGCGAGCGCGCGTCGCTGAACCTCTGTTCGGGGTCCTCGAGGAGGCAGCGCTCGACGATCTCGCGGAGGTCCGGCGCCCGGGTCTGGGGCAGGAGCTCGTCCGCGACCACACCGCAGGCGTAGATGTCGGCCGCCGGCGTGATCTTTCCGTCGGCCAGCTGCTCGGGCGCCATGTACCGCTCTGTGCCGATCACCTTGCCGGGCCTCGTCAGGCGGGTGGTCTCCTCGGCCGCGCGGGCGATTCCGAAGTCCGCGATCTTCAGGCTGCCATCGGATTCGCGAAGAAGCAGGTTCTGGGGCTTGATGTCCCGGTGCACGAGCTTTCTGGCGTGCGCGTGACCAAGCCCCTGGCAGAGCTGAGAGAGAAGGCGAAGCGCCTCGCCTCTCGGGACCCCCCTCCCCCTGCCGTTGAGGCGGTCGGCCAGGGTTCCACCGTCGACGTGCTCCATGACGATGTAGGGGCGACCATCCTCCTCGCCTACGTCGAACACCTGGACGACGTTCGGGTGATCGAGCTTGGCGGCGAGGCGGGCCTCGCGCGAGAAGCGGGTGCGCACCTCGTCGTCGCCGGAGAAGTTGTCGGCGAGCAGCTTGATCGCGACCTTGCGGTCGAGCTTCAGGTCGTGGGCGCTGTAGACGGTTGCCATGCCGCCGTGGCCGAGACGATCCTCCAGCTCGTAGCGCTTCGCGCCGAGATAGCGGTTCATCCGGGCTCACCCTTCAGCTTCGCCTGGCCCGGCGGGAGCTCGCCTCCGTGGCCCGGGGGGCCGTGGTCCCCGCCGTGGTGCTGGTCCGGGTGGTCGTGCTTGTGCTTGTCCGGCTTCTTCTTCTCCGGCTGCGGCGCGGGAGGAGGCGGGCAGTTGACCTGGTCCACGAGGCGGCCGGCGACGGCGTCCACCCCGGGGCGCAGCGTGGCGGGCAGGTCGGACTCCTGGATCGCCGTACGCAGGTCGTCGGCCGAGTGAGCTGCGTGGCAGGTGTCCCCAGCGTCCAGCTCCGTGGCGATCCGGTCGCTCAGCTTGGCGAGCCGGTCGGCGGTCGCCGTCGAGACGGCGGGCCGCTGGACCGTGGTTTGGGTGCTGCCGCCGGAACCGCATGCGCTCACGCCGAGGGCCGCCAAGGCGAACGCGATCGCCAGCCCGACGGCTTTCAGATTCCCCATATCGGAGCACCTCGCATATCAGCCATTACCCACGGCTCGTTCCTGAAAACCGCGACAGCTGGTGACGGGCAGGCGCGGGTAGCGCGGGAAGTCCGGCTCGGTCTTCGAGCGCTCGCATAGGGAGAAGACGGATCCGCGCGTGTTGCGGATCAGGCGTTGATGCCGGCAGCTGTCGCAGAGGCCGGCGGCCGGCCCACTCACTTCTCGGCGTCGGCCTGTTCAGCGGCCTTCGCGGCGGCTTCCGCCTGATCGGCGGCATCCTTGGCCTCCTTCGCCGCCTCCTCGGCGGCCTGCTCGGCTCCGAAGATCGCCTGCTTCAGCCGCTCGCCGACGTACTCGCCGCCACGCGCGGCCCGCTCCAGCGGCTCGGTCAGCCGGACGACCCGGCCGAGGAGCTCGTTCATCCGCTCCGCCTGCTCGAGCGCCCTGTCGGCCTGCTTGCGCATGATCTCGAGCTGCTCGCGGGAGACCACCATGAGGTCGTTGGCCTCGCGGATGCTCCGCTCCATGCTGCGCGGCAGGTCGATCGCGGTGCGCGCCATCGATATCGGCCATGTGACGATCTCTCTGAGCACGACTCGGAGGGTAATGAAGCGCGCCCCAGGCCTGGGGCGGTCGATACTTCACTTTGTATAGTCGGTGTATGCGCACCTTCCGGCGCCTGCTCGGCTTCCTGCGTCCATATCGCCGCCAGTTGATCTGGTCGCTCGCGCTCGCCTGGCTGGCGATGGGGATGACGGTTCTGATTCCCCTGCTGATCGGCAGCGCGGTGGACGCGATCAAGAACCAGCACCGCGGCGACATCGAGCCCCTCGTCCTGGCGCTGCTCGGTGCCGGCCTGTTTCGACTTGCGCTGACGGTGGGCCGCCGCCTGATCGCCGGCAAGGTTTCGCTGGCCGTCGAGTACGACCTGCGCCAGGCGTTCTACGAGCATCTCCAGAAGCTCGAACTGGCGTTCTTCGACAACATGCAGACGGGTCAGCTGATGTCCAGGGCGACCGTCGACCTGCAGTCGATCCGGTTCTTCCTCGGCTACGGCCTGATCTGGGTCAGCCAGAGCGCGCTGACGATCCTGTTCGTCGCGGTCGTCATGTTCGTGCTCGATCCGCTGCTCGCCCTGCTTGCGCTGGCGCCCGTGCC
>JAWVFG010000158.1:0-5842 GCA_033856335.1 Solirubrobacterales bacterium | reverse complement strand
TAGGCGGAGGCGTCGGAGGCCAGAAAGAGGAGGGCGCCATCGAGCTCCTCGGAGCGCCCCGCGCGTCCCATCGGCGTCCGTTCCGCGATGAACCTGCGGCCCTCGTCCGTGCTCAGAGTGTCGGCCGTCATCTCGGAGGGGAAGTAGCCGGGGGCGATCGCGTTCACGCGGACGCCGTGGGCCGCCCACCGGACCGCGAGCTCACGAGTCAGGTTGACCACCGCCCCCTTCGAGGCGGTGTAGGAAGGGGTGTCGGGGCCGTCGCCGGCCACGAGGCCGCTGATCGAAGCCATGTTCACGATCGATCCCCCGCCGCGGTCGAGCATCACGGGGGCCACCGCCCGCGAGCAGAGGAAGGGGCCCGTCGTGTTGACCTCGAGCACCCGCCTGAAGGAGGTCGGCGATTCGATCTCCTCATCCTCGTCCGGAGCGATCCCGGCGTTGTTGACCAGGATGTCGATCGTCCCGTACCGGTCGAGCGCCGCCTGCACGAGCTGCTCAACGTCGGCGTCCACTGTCACGTCGCAAGGGACGGCGACGGCCTCGGCCCCACCGGCACGCAGACGCTCCACCCGCTCCTCGAGTTGTTCGATGCGCCTCGCCGCCATGATCACCCTGGCGCCGGCCGCCGCAAGCACCTCGGCGAAGCGGGCGCCGAGGCCCGACGAGGCCCCGGTCACGATCGCGACGCGCCCGTCGATCCGGAATGCCTCCAGCGGGTCCTCCACGGGGCGGACTCTATGGCTAGCGGCTCGGGCCGGCCTGCGGTCCCGCGGCGGGCGGCCTTGTCTCCCCGCCGCCCTCGGCTGTGTCCTCGATGACCTTCCGCTCGATCCTCTCCAGCTCGACGTCGAGCTGGCGGTCGGCCAGCATGCCGCGCAGCGCTCCGGTGATCGTCCGGGCCCACATCCGCCGCGCCACGGCGACCTCGGTCCGACCGGCGGGATCCGATCCGTACTCGGCCCACTCCACGCAGACATTCCGCTCGCCTGCGGGGGCGTCGTCGGGCAGCGGGGCCCCCTCGCCGTAGAGGATGATTCGAGCGCTCCAGCCGTCAGGGCAGAGCTTCTGCATCTGCTCCCTGGCCTGCCACTCCCGGACCACCATCGCGTCCCGGCGGCGCCTGAACTTCGTGAGCAGGAGAACGGTGGCGGTCAAGAGCAGGCAGGCCAGTGCGGTGGCCCCAACGATCTCGATCGAGACTCCCAGGCTCCATCCCGACTTCTGCGTCGTGTTCTGCATAGCCAGGATGTGAAGGGCCGGAGTCATCGCCTCATCCTCTGTCCGCCCACTCTAAAACGGTGTCGTTGCGTGCGGAATTCATATACCCCGCGATGCCGCTCCTCAAAGGCGAACGATCGCCGATCAGTAGAAAGCGCACGTGCTCGCGAGCACGAAGAGCAGCGCAACCGGACAGGCGATCAGGCTGATCAGCGCGGCGATCCACCGCCGCAGGATCAGGGCACCCACCCCCGCAGCCATCCCCCCGATCGCCGCCACCGCGGCCACCGAGTCGATCGGATTCGACCACGAGGGCGGACCGCCGTTCGTGGCACATCCAGGCTGCGCCAGCACGAAGGCGAGAGCGAACACGCCCGTGATGGCCGTCAGAGTGACTGCGGTGGCCGCCAGCCACCTGGCCAGCTCCTCCAGGCGGGAGCGCTTGGCCTGCCCAACCGTGCCGACGTGGACCGCCAGCTTGCCGATGTGCAGGACCCTGTCCCGAACCTCATTGGCCTGGCTCGGCTCCGCCCACCCCTCGGACCGGCCGATCAGCGTGCCGATGACCGCCGCCATGAGCAGGACCACCGGCAGCATCAACAGCGGCGCCGGCGGCGGGGTCACCGCGTTCCCGTCCGTGGTCACCAGGACGACGATCACCCCGATTCCGATCCAGACACCGGTCACGCCGAGATTCGTGAAGATCCGCAGCCACTCGGTGCGGGGATTCGAGCGCAGGCTGTACGCGGTCGCCACCGCGCCGATCGCAAGGATCGCGAAGGCGTACAGCCACGCTCGCGAGTTGTACTGGCGCTGCAGGGGCTGGGCGGCCCTCTCGTTCGCCACCGACGCGCTGAGCTGGGCGTTGAAGCAGCTCGCCTCGCCGCGTTGGCAATAGGAGGGGAAGTCGGGCAGCCGCGACTCCGTGTGGCCCAGGTCAACGGCCGCGAGGACCAGGATGAGCGCGCAGAGCCCCAGGCACACGAGCGTGTAGCGCGAGGGCCCGCGCCGGCGCGACACGTCGGATGCGGTCGCCGGCTCCCGCACCCGCCCCACCTAGCCGTTCGGCCGCGGCTTTGGCGCGGCGGGCTTCGGGCTCGGCGCAGCCGCGCCCACCTCGACGAAGCCGGCGCGGAGAAGGGCCGGCACCTGGCTGAGCGGATCGGGCGAGTGGAGGAGGACGACTCCGAGCTGATGGCCGCCGATCCGGGCGGTGGTGACGTAGCAGCGCCCAGCTGGATCAGTGAATCCCGTCTTCAATCCGGTGACCTGGGCCTGTGGGAGACCCGTCAGCCCGCGCTGCAGGAAGTAGTGGTTGTTGGACAGGTAGAGGTGCTTGCCCTTTATCGGGAAGCGCGGCTTGGCGTAACGAGTCTGGGCGATCGCGGCGATCCGGGGATTCGCCAGGTCCGCGCGGGCGAGCGCGGCGAGATCGAGCGGGCAGGAGTAGTTGTTGCGGTCCCGCAGCCCGTTCGGTGTCGAGTAACGGGTGCAGGTGAGCGCCATCGACCTCGCCTGCAGGTTCATCTCCTTGACGAAGCGCGTCACCGTGCCGCCGTCGTGCTGGGCGAGTGCGACCGCCGCGTCGTTGGCGGAGATCATAATCAGGGCCTGGAGCAGGGGCTCCAGCGGCACCTGCTTGCCGCGCGGCAAGAGCCCGGTTGCCGATCCCGGAGTGTGCGCGGCCTTTGCGCTCACCATGACGTGCTCTGTGGGCCGGTTGCGATTCGCGACCATGAGCGCAGTCATCATCTTGGTCAGGCTGGCGATCGGGTGCTCGAGGCGCGGATGCCTCTGCCAGAGCACCTCGCCGCTCTTCAAATCGAAGAGGATCCCGGCCAGCGGCGGATGCTTGAACCGGTAGGAGACCGGGAGGGGCCCGCTCACCGGCCGCAGGGCAAACCGCGTGGCAGCCGGTAGCACCGCCGTCCCGATGTCGGGAGCGGTGACCTCGGGGACAGTCGCGGACGAGGCGGGGCTCTCCGTCGTGGAGGTCGATCCCCGCTCGCCTGCCCGCTCGGGCCAGATCGCCACCGCAACCGCGGCGGTCGCGCCGGAGACCGCGACCAACCCCACCACGGCGGCGATCCGCTTAGTCATCGGGCGGGTTGCGGAGGGCGCCGATCAGGCCGGCCGCGATCATCACCACGATCAACAGCGACACCGCGTAGAGCCCGATCGCGCCGATGTCGCCGTAGGTCCTCAGCCGCAGGCCGGTGTCCACGATCACGTAGATCGTCACCGCGGCGAAGAACCCGCAGAAGATCAGGCCGAGCAGCAACAGGGCGTTCCTGAGATCGGGGTCCAATTTGGCTCAGTAGGTGGGTAAGGGCGGCTGGGGCCGGCGTCTTCGCGTCGTGTAGAGCATCGTCGCCGCCACGGCCAGCCCGAAGATGAAACCGCCGACGTGAGCGAAGTAGGCGACCCCCTGGCCGCCCCCCGAGCTGACCGCGACCTGTCCCAGGGCTGGGACGAACTGCAGGATGAACCAGATCGCCAGCAGGATCAACGCCGGGATCTCCACCAGCGTGACGAAGAAGATGATGAAGATCAGGGTCAGCACCCTGGCCCGGGGGAAGAGCAGCGCGTATGCCCCCAGCACACCGGCGATCGCACCACTCGCGCCGATCGTGGGCGCGGTTGACCCCGGGTCGATCAGGGCCTGGGTGTAGACGGCGATCAGCCCTGCCAGCAGGTAGAAGAGCAGGAACTTCACGCGCCCCAGCCGATCCTCGATGTTGTTGCCGAATACCCAGAGGAAGAGCATGTTGCCCGCGATGTGCAGGAAGCCGCCGTGCATGAACATCGAGCTGAAGAGCGTCACCCACCACGGCTTCTGGTCGATCTTGAACGGCCCGAGGTCGTCCTGGGGATTTGCGCGGCTGCGGGCCACGGCGGCGGCGTAGTCCTTGGTGCCCGGGCAGACGACTCCCGCCTGGAACTGCTGGGCCGAAACCTCGTCGACCGCCCCTATGGCGCAATCCCCCGTGCCGGGGTGGGTGATCCGGTATGGGATCGCCCCGTACTCGAGCGAGCTCTGGTCGATCGAGCCGAACCCGGCCTGATCCAGCCGGTGGTTGGTCGGGAAGTCGAGCTGCCAGATGAAGACGAGAACGCAGACGGCGATCAGCGCCACCGTCACCACGGGGAACCGCGAGGTCGGGTTGTTGTCCTTGAGCGGCAGCACGGACGCCGCGACAGACTATGTCCCGGTGGGAACGCCTAGCCTCGCTTGCCAGGCGGCGGGATCTCGTTCCGCAGCGCCGGCAGCTTCGCCGACTTCGGCGGCGGCAGCGCGACGCGCCCGGACGAGCCGGCGGCAACCGCGCCGCCGGTGGTCCAGCGCACGGCGAGCGGCTTGTTCTGCAGCAGCGGGCCCCAGGTTGCCACGTCGAGGTTGCCGGTCTGCGGCAGGCCGTGGTCGGCCTGGAAGGCGTAGACCGCCGACTGCGTCGGGGCCTGGAAGTAGCCGTCGATCGGCACGGTGTAGCCACCGCCCGCGAGCAGCTGCTGGGCCCAGGCGACGAAGTCGCCCTTGGACCCGAGGTGCAGGAAGGGGTAGCTCGGATAGGGGGTGGCGGCCGCGGGAGAGACCGGCTGGCCGACGGCCTTCCACTGCCGCTTGCCGGCCTCCTGCCAGTCCCACCAGCTGACGCCGTCGAACCCATGGGACATCGCCAGGGCCCGGAAACGGCGAATCTGGCCGGCCTTGGGCCTGTTGTAGACCTGCCCGAGGGGGTCGATCGGGCGCCCGTAGATCCGGTTCCAGACCCAGGTGTGTATGTAGCCCGTGTCGACGGTGGTCCCGATGTCCTTCCAGTAGAGCTGCGGGATGTTGTACTGCGCGCCGCCCGGGCCGAGGAAGACGGAATACGGCAGCGCGGGGTGGTAGTCGACGTAGGGGAAGCTGGCGAGCCCGATCGGGTAGTCGGCCCCGACGAGCGAGCGGAGGCTCGACATGTAATAGGAGGCCTGCGGATATTTGCCCTCGTACTGGCCCTCGACATCGAGCACGAGGCAGTCGGCGCCATTGGCGACGGCGGCGGCCCCGACCCTTGCCTCCTTGCCGGGCTTGGTCCCGTAGATGAACTGCCAGGCGCAGACGTTGAGCCCGCGCGCGTGCAGGCCGCTCACGACCGCCGGGGAGAACTGGTTCCAGTAGGTCGTCCCGTCGCCGGACTTGATCAGGACGGTGTCAATGCCGTGCGCGTGCGCCTTCTTCGCGATCGCTCCGAGCCTGCCGTGCGAGGACCGGCTCAGGTACCAGATCCACATGCCGTTGCCCGCGAGCGGGTTCTTGCCGGCGCTGGTGCCGCTCGTCTGAGACGAGGCGCCACCGGCGAGCGGGCCGGCCGCGAGAGCGAGCGCGGCCGCGGCGGCAATCAGAGCAAGCGTTCTTGTACGGCGGGCACGCATGGATTCGAGGCTACGTACCCCGGAACACGCGGCCGCACGGAAAGGTGCGTGTAGGGCAAGGGTGCGCGGAAGCGTTACGCGTTGGTGGCCGCAGCCGGCAGCTGCTCGTCCGCGTGGTATGAGGAGCGGACCAGGGGGCCGGACGCCACCGATGCGAATCCCAGCTCGTAGGCGGCCTTCTCCAGCGCCTCGAACTCATCCGGAT
>JAWVFG010000157.1:0-6460 GCA_033856335.1 Solirubrobacterales bacterium | reverse complement strand
GATCGTGGAGGCCCACGGCGGCAAGATCGCCGCCACCTCGATGCCGGGTCAGGGCGCGACCATCCGCTTCCGGATCCCGGGGCTCGCCGGCACGCCCCGCTAGGGGTAGACGGGCTCGCCGGTGTCGGCGTCGATCAGCGTGATCGCCTCCGACGGGCAGGCCCTGGCGGCGTCGATCAGCTGCTGAGCCGGAGCCCTGCCCACCAACTTGGCCACCTGCTTGACCTGGAAGGCGCCGGGAGCCAGCTCGGCGCAGTCGCCGTAGGCGAGACATGCGTCTTTGTCAATGTGGACCTTGAGGTTCATGCCGACCATGGTGGAGGGCCGGGCTGAACGCAGGGTTAGCGCGCGGTGAGAGAGTTCTTACCCGGCTTCGCCATCAGGCGGGGTTGCAGCGGCCGCTCACCGCAAGTCGCTTCGGGCTTCGCCCTGCGCTCCGAAGTAGAGCGGCCTTGCAACCCCTACGCAACTATCTCGATCGGCTGGTTCTTCTTCGCCTCGTACGGATCCTCGACCGCGAGCACCGCCTTCAATGCCCGAATCGCGACCTCGAGCTGATCCTCGTCCGGCTCGCGCGTGGTGAGGTTCTGGAGCATCAGGCCGGGCCACATGACGCCCCGCACCCAGCGCTTGTTGCGGTGCTTGCCGGCCCACTTGATCACCTCGTAGGAGAGCCCGGCGATCAGGGGGATGCCGAGGATCCGGGAGGCCACCAGCCAGTACCAGGCCGGCAGGCCGATCGGGGCGAACACGAAGATCGCCAGCACCATCACGATCAGCAGGAAGCTGGTGCCGCACCGGGGGTGCAGCCGCGAGTACTCCTTGGCCCTCGCCGGCACGAGCTCGTCGCCGGCCTCGAAGCAGGAGATCGTCTTGTGCTCGGCGCCGTGGTACTGGAACACCCGGCGCAAGTCGCGGAGACGGCTGATCAGAGCCAGATAGCCGATGAAGATGGTGGTCCGCAGCACTCCCTCCACCAGCCAGAAGAGGAGCGACGAGCCGAGCTGGTCCTTGATCAGGCTGGTGGCCCCAACCGGGATCACGAAGAACAGGCCGACCGCGAGCAGGAGCGAGAAGAAGATGGTCAGGCCCCAGGTGAGGCCGCCGATCTCCTCCTCTTCCTCACCGTCGGCGAGCTGAGCATTGGCCGAGATCGCCAGCGCCCTGAACCCGATCCGCAGCGACTCGGCCAGGGCGACGACGCCGCGGATGACCGGCAGCCGCAGGATCCGGCTGCGCTTGGCCCAGGAGACGATCGGCTCGGAGGTGACCTCGATGCGCTCGTCCGGCGTCCGGCAGGCCACCGACCAGGTCGAGACTCCCCGCATCATCACGCCCTCCAGCACCGCCTGTCCGCCGATCGGAGCGTCGCCTACGGCGACGGGCTTCCCGTCCGGCATTCGCTCGGACTGGGCGGCCCGTGGCCGCGACCCGTTCGGCGATGACTCGGGTTCGGTGCTCAACGGGCGCGCTTGGCGGCCCGGCGACGGAACCGCTCGACTCGGCCGCCGGTGTCGACCAACTTCTGCTTGCCCGTATAGAAGGGGTGGCACTGCGAGCAGATCTCCACGTGAAGCTCTGGCTTCGTGGAGCGCGTGTAGAAGTCGTTTCCGCACGAACAGTGGACGTGCGAAAGGACGTACTCGGGATGGACATCAGTCTTCACGCATTCAAGTCTAGCCGGGCCGTTGACATACAGACTGTAGGTCAGTTATACATACAGCCTGTATGCGAGACGCGAGCGAGGTGAGGCTTCCGCAGGGGACGATCCGCTACAGCGAGTCCGGGGAGGGCCCGCCGGTCGTCTTCGTCCATGGGCTGCTCGTCGATGGGCGCCTGTGGCGAAAGGTGACGCCGCTGCTCGAGAGCCGCTTCCGCTGCATCGTCCCCGACCTTCCGCTCGGCTCACATCTCACGGCGATGAATCCCGATGCGGACCTCTCTCCCCCGGGCCTCGCTCGGATCGTCGCCGGGTTCCTGGAGGCGCTCGACCTCGATCACGTGACGCTGGTCGGCAACGACACCGGCGGAGCGATCTCCCAGATCACGGCCGCGAATCATCCGGAGAGGATCGGGCGCCTGATGCTGACGAACTGCGATGCGTTCGAGAACTTTCTGCCGCCGGCGTTCCGCCCTCTCCAGTGGGCGGCTCGCGTGCCGGGCATGCTGACGGGCCTGCTCCAGAGCATGAGGCTCGAGCCCCTGCGCCGGACTCCGCTCGCCTACGGGTGGCTGATCAAGCACGACCTCGGCGCTGCACCCCTCCGCGAGTGGGTCGAGCCCTTCCTGGCGGACCGCGCCATCCGGCGCGACACGGTCAAGGTCCTACGCGGCATCTCTCCGAAGTACACCTTCGACGCTGCCGACAAGCTGCGCGAGTTCGACCGTCCGGCCATGCTCGCCTGGGCGGTCGAGGACCGCTTCTTCAAAGTCTCCTTCGCCGAGCGGCTCGCCGAGACGATCCGGGGCGCGACCCTGGAGAGGATCGAGGACTCCTACACGTTCGTCTCGGAAGATCAGCCCGAGAAGCTCGCCTCCCTGATAGCGGCGTTCGGGACCACATAAGTCGGCCCCGGGCGACGACTTGCGGTGCGGGACATCACGGGCTCACGCCCGCGCGCCGGGCTAAGGTACGCCGGTGACAGACAGCGGGGAGGCAGCGTCCGAAGCAATCTCGGTAGTTCTGGCGGACGACCATGCGGTCGTCCGCAGCGCGCTGCGCCTGATGCTCGAGAGGGAGCCCGACATCGAGGTCGTCGCGGAGGCCGGTGACGCCGATTCAGCCGGCCGCTACGTCAGCGGCCACCGCCCCAAGGTCCTGATCCTCGACATCAACATGCCCGGCGGATCGGGGTTGGCGGCGATCCCCTCGATCAGGGAGCAGTCGCCCGGCACCGAGATCGTCGTTCTCACCATGCAGGACGAGACCGCGTTCGCCCGTGAGGCACTCCAGGCCGGCGTGCTGGGTTACATCCTCAAGGAGGCTGCCAGCGAGGAGCTGGTCAAGGCCGTGCGGATGGCCGCCGAGGGCCGGACCTATCTCCAGCCCGAGCTCGGGGCTCGGCTCGCGGCCGAGCCGGACGCCGTGACCCCCGATGACCTCTCCGACCGCGAGCTGGAGGTACTTCGGCTGATCGCGTTGGGACACACCAACAACGAGATCGCGGAGCAGCTCTATCTGAGCGTGCGGACCGTCGAGTCGCACCGGGCCCATATCCAGCAGAAGCTGGCGATGACGACGCGCTCGGAGCTCGTTCGCTACGCGATCGAGCGCGGGCTGATCGACGTCTAGCGGCCGCCTGACGGCGAAGGCGTCACTCGTCTTCGCCCCGGGTCAGGAGCGGGATCTCGGCCCGCACCCGGGTCCCGGATCCCCTGGTGGAGTTGACCTCGAGCGTGCCCCCGAGCAGCGCGGCGCGCTCCCTCATCCCGACCAGGCCAAAGCCCTCGCGCACCAGGGAGGGCTCGAACCCGACGCCGTCATCGACGACCTCGATCTCGATCGACCCCCGAGCTGCGCGCACCGCAAGATTCGCGCGCTGGGCCATCGAGTGCTTCGACACGTTGTTGAGCGCCTCCTGTACGAGCCGGTACACGGCCGTCTCCAGGACCGGCGTCGGCCGGGCCTCCTCCTCGCGGGTCAGCTCGAAGTCGCACTCGACGTGAAGGTTGGCGACCTGCTGGTGCTGCTCGGCCAGGGCCTGTAGGGCCGCCTCCAGGCCGATCGTGTCCAGCGACGCCGGCCGTAGCTCGGTGATCAGCCGGCGCAGCTTGACGATCTCATCGTCGATCTGCTCGACCGCGGCCTGGCCAGTGTCGTGCAGGTCGTCGTCGGTCTCTTCCCGTAGCGCCGAGGAGAGCCGCATGCGAAGCACCGCCAGCGCCTGGAGGGTCTCGTCATGCAGCTCACGGGCCCAGCGGCTGCGCTCCTGCTCGGCCGCGTCGATGGTGTTCTGAAGGCGCTCCTCCGCCATCGACCTGGCGGTGGCCACCCCCGTCGCGGCGCTCGCCGCGAAGGCCTCGAGCAACCTCTGGTCCTCGTTGTCGAATCGGCCGGGCTCCCCGATCCGGTCCAGCGCGACGACCACGCCGAGCGGGTCGCCGCGGAAGATCAGCGGCGCGATCAGCGCCCGACCGCTCTCCTTGGCGCCCAGGTCTGCGCCGGTGAACCTGCCCAGGAGAACCCGCTCAGAGGCCTGGTCGGCCCGCATCCTGAGCGCGGAGACCTGTGGGTCGAGCCCGCCGGCGACCGCCGCGGTGGCAGCCACCACGAGATCCTCGCCCTCGCGCAGAAGGATGATCAGCGCCCTCGCCTCGACCAGCGCGCGTCCCCGCTCGACGATCGCCTCCAGGACGCGCTCCAGATCGGTCTCGCCGCCGACCGCGATCGCGACGTCCGTGGCCGCCTGCAGCCGCCTCACCGCTCTGCGCAGCTCGTCGCGATCCCGCCGTCGATCGGTGATGTCGCGGATCGCCGCCAGCGCCATCATCCCGTTCTCGGTGGCCACCGCGGAGAGGGAGATCTCGCAAGGAAACTCGCTGCCGTCCTTGCGGCGGGCATAGAGGTCGAGGCCGGCGCCCATCGGACGGGTACGGGGCGCCTCGAAGTAGCGGTCGCGATGAGCGACGTGGCCGGGACGAACACCCTCGGGCACGAGCATCTCGACCGATTCGCCGATCAACTCCTCCCGCGTGTAGCCGAACACGGCCTGGGTGCGCGAGTTGACGAGCCTGATCTCCCCCGTCTCGTCGACCCCGATCACCGCATCCGGGGCGAACTCGAGGAACTCGCGCTCGAGCGACTGGCTCGCGTGGTCAGCCACGCGGCGAGCATAGTTCAGCCCGCGCGCCAGAATCGCACCCGGACTCCCGCCTCCGCGCATACCGAGGCTCCGAGCGGGTAGCCGTCAGGCGTCATGTGGAACCGATTGCGCACAGCCGCCGGCTGCGTGGCCGCCGTTGTGGCCTGCGCGCTCGCGACGACTGGCTGCGGTGGGTGCAGCGACTCCGCGACCGTCCAGCAGAGAACTTCCCTGAGCGGCGCTCCGGAGCCGGCACCGGCCCAACAGCCCCTGTCGGCTGCGGAACAGCGAGGCCGCCAGGCATTCGTGCAGCACTGCGGGTCGTGTCACACGCTCGACGCCGCGGGAACGATCGGCCAGATCGGGCCCAACCTCGGAGACATCCCGCTGACCGCGGCCGATGTACTGAGGGCGATCCGGATCGGCGGCGGCCCTCACAGCCATGGAGCCGGCGGGCGCACCGGGAACATGCCCCGGAACCTGGTGACCGGCAAGGACGCCAGGGAGGTGGCGGCGTTCGTCTCGGCCAGCGGCCCGGGGGCCGGAACGCCCTAGAGCTCCTGGTAGAGCGGCCCGTCCCCGCCCTCCGGCAGCGTCAGCCTGCCGCCCTTGGCGGTGATCGCGCCGCACTGCACGCAGTTCGAGGGGGTGACGTGGACGTCGACCGTCTCGGCGCCGCTCTCGAGCTGCTCCTCCGGGATCTCGTAGACCTGGGCAGGGCACATCGAGACCCAGGTCTGCGCGATCTCCTTCGGGACCCGCTCCTGGATCCGGATGTGGTTCGGGGCGTCGTCCCGGGTGGCGTTCCCGGAGAGGAACACCGAGTTGAGCTTGTCGAAGAGGTACTTGTTGTCCGGCTTGGGATAGCCCTTCGCCCCGCCGTCGATCTCCACAGGGATCTCGGCGTCCGGCTCGGCCTTCCAGTGTCCACCGGGGAAGGCGCCCTTGGTGACCGTCATCGCGCTGGCCAGCGCGCCGCCGACGAAGAAGCCTTTCGAGAAGACCTGGCGCATGTTGCGCGACTCCCAGAGATCCTTCTCGATCAGAGAGTCCTTGACCTTGCGCTCGTAGTTCTCGAAGTTCACCGAGTCGGCCTTGAGCGACTCGACGATTGCCTCGGCCGCATACATGCCCGAGTGCATCGCGTAGTGGATGCCCTTCAGGGTCGGTACGTTGACCATTCCGGCGGCGTCGCCGGTGATCATCATGCCCGGGCTTGAGAGCCGCTTGGGCATCGACCAGTAGCCGCCGGAGGGGATCGTCTTCGCGCCCCAGCCGACCCGCTTACCGCCCTCGAGCAGCTTTTCGATGAACGGGTGGGTCTTCATCAGCTGCAGGGCGTCGTGGCAGGAGAAGGTTGCGTCCGTGTAGTCGAGGCCGACCACGAGGCCGAGGCTGACCTTGTCCTCGCCCATCGGGTAGATGAAGGCGCCGCCGAACTCGTTCCACTTGGCGGCCTTGCGCAGCGGCCAGCCCATCGTGTGGATCACCCGGTCGAGCGGCTTCTCGACCTCCCAGACCTCCTTCACACCGAGCTCCCAGCGGATCGGCTCGGAGCCGTGCAGGTCGAAGTAGTCGAGCGCCGCGTAGGTCAGGTGACCGACCGTCCCCTCGGTGAGGACGGTCGCCTTCGCCATCAGGTCCGAGCCCGGCTCGAA
>JAWVFG010000156.1:0-9298 GCA_033856335.1 Solirubrobacterales bacterium | reverse complement strand
GGGAGAGCTCGATGTCGACGCCGAGCGCCTCCAGCACGTCAGCGGAGCCCGAGCGGCTGGTGGCCGAGCGGTTGCCGTGCTTGGCGACGGAGCAGCCGGCGCCGGCGGCGATCAGCGCCGCGGTGGTGGAGATGTTGAAGGTCGTCGGACCGCCGCCCGTGCCGGCGGTGTCGAGCAGGCCGGGCCTGTCGATCTCGACGTGAGCTGCAAGGCCGCGCATCGTTCGCGCGAGCCCCACCAGCTCCGAGACCGTCTCGCCCTTCGCGCGCAGCGAGATCAGGAATGCCGCCGTCTGCACCTCGCTCGCCCGTCCCTCCATGATCTCGGCAAGGGCCGCCGAGGCGTGGTCGGCCGTCAGATGGATCCCGTCGCAGATCTCGTCGATCGCGCGTGTGAGGATTTCGTTGGGCATCGTCGAGGCGGGCGCGGCTAGGAGCCGAGGAAGTTGGCCAGGAGCTTCTGCCCCTGGGGGGTGAGCACCGACTCGGGGTGGAACTGCACGCCCTCGGCGGGCAGCTCCCGGTGGCGCACGCCCATCACCACCGACCCGTATGTCGAGGTCAGCTCGAGCTCACCGGGAAGCTCGGGATCGGCTACCAGCGAGTGGTAGCGGCCCGCAACGAGCGGGTTGGAGAGCCCGTCGTAGATCGTCCTGCCGTCATGCTCCACCTCCGCGTCCTTCCCGTGGATCGGGTCGCCGCGAACGACCTTCCCGCCGAATGCCTCCACCAGCGACTGGTGACCGAGGCAGACGCCGAGCACCGGCGTGCCGGCCTCGGCGAAGGCGCGGATGGCCTCGACGGAGATCCCGGCCTCCTTGGGAGTGCACGGACCCGGGGAGACGACCAGCCGATCGGGCTTGAGCCCGATCAGCTCGCCGACAGTCGCCTTGTCGTTCCGGACGACGCCGACCTCCGCGCCCAGCTCCCCGAGGTACTGGACGAGGTTGTAGGTGAAGGAGTCGTAGTTGTCGATGACGAGGACGCTGCTCATCATGGCCACTCCGGTTGCTCCGCGGCCAGCTTCACCGCTCGGAAGACGGCCTTCGCCTTGTTGACGGACTCGTTGTACTCGTAGGCGGGCTGGGCGTCCGCGACCGTGCCGCCACCCGCCTGAACGTGGACGAGCCCATCCTTGACGACGACCGAGCGAATGTAGATCGCGGTGTCCAGGTCCCTCGTGTAGCTCAGGTATCCGACCGCGCCGCCATACGGGCCTCGCTTGTGCGGCTCGAGCTCGTCGATGATCTGCATGGCGCGGACCTTCGGCGCGCCCGAGAGGGTCCCCGCGGGCAGGATCGACCGCAGCGCGTCCATGGCGCTGACGTCGCTGCGCAGCTTGCCCGAGACCTGGCTGACGATGTGGAGGACGTGGGAATAGGTCTCGACGACCATCAGCTCGTCGACCGTGACCGAGCCGTACTCGCAGACGCGGCCGAGGTCGTTCCGCCCGAGGTCGACGAGCATGACGTGCTCAGCACGCTCCTTGGGATCCTGGAGCAGGCGCTCGGCGGCCAGGCGGTCCTCCTCCTCGTCGGCGCCGCGGGGATACGTGCCGGCGATCGGCCTCGTCTCGACCCGGTCCCCGGTGACCTTCACCAGGGGCTCGGGGGAGGCGCCGGCGATCTCGAAGTCGCCGAAGTCCAGGAAGTACATGTACGGGGACGGGTTGACGGTGCGGAGGCCGCGGTAAATCGAGAACGCCTCCACCGGCGAGGGCGAGGTGAACCGCTGCGATGGCACCACCTGGAAGGCGTCGCCCGCGTGGACGTACTCGATGATCCGCGAGACCGTGGACTCGAATTGCTCGCGGGACATGTTGGATTGGAAGTCGACATCAACCGGCATCTCCTCAGCTTCGCTCAGCGCAGCGGTGGTGCGGGCGTAGCCCGCACGGGGGATACCGGGGCTCGCGGGCGGGACCGGCTCGCGGAGTTTCTCCCGCACCTCGCCGATCGTCTCCACCGCTCGTGCGTAGGCGTCCTCGATGCCGCCGTCCTCGATGAAGGCGTTGGCGATCAGGGTCACCTCGTGGCGCTGATGGTCGAAGGCGACCAGCACGTCGGTGATCATCAGCGCCATGTCGGGGAGCCCGACGGGATCGGGGTTGGGCTCGGCGAGCGGCTCCACGGTGCGGACGAGGTCGTAGCCGAAGAAGCCGACCGCGCCGCCCGCGAACGGCGGCAGCTCGTGGGGCTCGGCGATCTCGTAGCGGCCCACGTACTCGGCCGCCGCGGCATATGGATCGGGGGCGTCGGCGACCCGGTCCGGCTCCGCTCCGGTGCCCGCCTCCGCCGCGGAATCGCTGCCCCACTCGGAGAGCCGGCCGTCGGACCAGCGCAGGATGGCGCGCGGCCGGAAACCGAGGAAGGACCAGCGCCCGAGCCTGCCCTGCTCGGCGGATTCGAGCAGGAACGCCGGGCCGTCACCGCGCAGCTTGAGGAACGCGCTGACCGGGGTCTCGCAGTCGTCGATGAACCGGTAGCGGACAGGGACGACGTTCGCCGTTTCGGCGAGCTCGCGGGCGCGATCGAGATCCGGCTCGAGGCCCGGCATGATGCGAGGGCGCGCGACAGCGCGACCCGTTTTGTCGGGGGCCCCGACGGTGTTCATCGCGCTCGCCGGCGGGCGTTCAGGACCTGGAGCACCTCGGCCATCGAGACGCCGCGCGAGAGCAGCAGCACCGCCAGGTGATAGATCACGTCCGCGCCCTCCTCGGCGACCCGCTCCTCGGACTCCGAGTTGACGGCCTTGACGACCTCCGCGGCTTCCTCACGGACCTTCTCGCCCGCGAGCTTCGAGTCCTCGAGCAGCTCGACCGTGTAGCTGCCTGCCGGCCGCTTGCGCTGGCGGGCCACCAGGGTCCGCTCCAACGCCGGCAGCGCCTCGTATGGAAGGGGGCTCGGCTCGCCGACGACCCCCGGGGAGTCGACACCCGGATCGGCGGTTCCCTCGAGGTCGCGGTAGAAGCAGGAGCGCTCCCCCGTGTGGCAGGCCGGCCCCGCGGGCTCGACCAGGGCGACGAGGGCGTCGCCATCGCAGTCGTACCGGACCTGACGAACCCGCTGGATGTTTCCCGAGCTGGCGCCCTTGTGCCAGATCTCACGGCGGCTGCGGCTGTACAGGTGGATCTCACGCGTCTCGAGCGTGAGCAGCAGCGACTCCTCGTTCATGTACGCGAGCGTCAGCACCTCGCCCGAGCGGGCGTCCTGCATCACGCACGGCACGAGCCCGCGCTCGTCGAAGCGAACCTTCGCCGCATCTCTGTGGGTTTGTACGACCATGACTAGACGGGTTGCTCCTTCGGAGCACCCTCGCGTCAGTGTACGAACCCCCTGCTCGCGCCCCTGAAGGCGCCGGTTCAGCGGCTACTCGATCCCAAGCCTGTCGAGCAGGCCCTCGTCGCGGCGCCAGCGCTTGCGGACGCGGACCTGGAGGTCCAGGAAGACACGGCCTCCGAGCTCCTGCTCGAGCTCGCGCCTGGCCGCCGTTCCGATCTCCTTGATCTTGCGGCCGCCGGATCCGATCAGGATGCCCTTCTGGGACTCGGTCTCGGCCCAGACATGGGCGTGGACCTCGATCACGCCGTCGTCGCGGTGAGCGACCTCGCTGACCTGAACCTCCACCGCGTGGGGCAGCTCGTCGCGGGTACGGCCCAGCACCTGCTCGCGGATCAGCTCGGCGAGCAGCACGTCGCTGGGCAGGTCGGAGCGCTGGTCGGGCGGGAACATGAAGTGGCCTTCGGGAAGGAGCTCGATCAGCTTGGAGGTCAAGGGCTCCATGCCGGTCCCCTTGCGGGCGCTCACCGGGAAGATCTCGTCCACGGCAGCGATCTCCGCGGTCTCGGCCAGCACGGCGGCCGTCTCGGCGTTGTTCAGCCGGTCCACCTTGTTGACGGCGCAGACCACCGGCGTGGCGGCGTTGGCCTCCAGCAGGGCCTTGCAGATGAAGCGATCGCCGGGACCCACCCCCTGCTCGGCGTTGACCACGAACAGCACCGCGTCGGAGTCCGCGATCTCGCGCTCCACCCGGCGCTGCATCCGCTCCGTGAGGGCGTCGCGGGGCCGCTGCACTCCGGGGAGGTCGGTCATCACCAGCTGCCAGTCGGCCCCGATGTCGGTCGCTACTCCCCGGATCGCCCGGCGGGTCGTCTGCGGGCGTTCGGAGACGATCGCCACGTGCGAGCCCACGATCGCGTTGACCAGCGTCGACTTGCCGACGTTCGGGCGACCGGCCAGGCCGACGAACCCGGCCCTCGTCATGAGACGGGTGGCTCGGCTTCGCCTGCGGAGCCCCCTCCCACCAGGGACGCGACGATCTCGGCCTGTAGCCGGAGCATCTCGCCGTTGTCGGTCTCGTGGTCGTAGCCGCAGAGGTGGAGCGTGCCGTGGACGGCGGCCTCGATCACGTTGGTCGCCTTCTCGGGGCAGATGAAGACGTCGCCCAGCTCACGTGGCCCCGCGTCCGGAGGACCATCGTCGATGGGGAAGGCGAGCACGTCCGTCGCCTCGTCGACGCCGCGGGCCGCATAGTTCAGGGTCCGCATCCGTCCCTCCCCGACGATCTCGACCCCGATGTGGCCGTCGTCGACTCCTGCCGCGTGCAGGGCCGTCCCCACGGCTCGCCTCAGGTCGCCCGGGACGTCCGAGAGGTCGATGTCAGCCGCCCCCGGCTGCGTCCGGCTCCGAGCGGCTCTCCGCCTCGCCGTAGGCGGCGACGATCCGCTGCACGAGCTTGTGGCGGACTACGTCCTCCCCGCCGAAGCGGACGAAGCTGATGTCCTCGACCCCGGTGAGGATGTTCCCCACCTCGATCAGCCCTGACCGCGAGCCTTTCTCCAGGTCGATCTGAGTGATGTCCCCCGTCACGACGAACTTCGATCCGAACCCGAGCCGGGTCAAGAACATCTTCATCTGCTCGGGGCTCGTGTTCTGGGCCTCGTCGAGGATCACGAACGAGTCGTTGAGGCTTCTTCCCCGCATGAATGCCAGCGGGGCGACCTCGATCGTGCCGCGCTCGAAGTAGGAGTTGACCTTCTCCGGATCGAGCATGTCGTAGAGCGCATCGAACAGTGGGCGCAGGTAGGGGTCGACCTTGGCCTGGATGTCGCCGGGCAGGAACCCGAGGCGCTCCCCGGCCTCCACCGCGGGCCTGGTGAGGATCACGCGGCTGACGTCTCCCCGGGAGAGCGCCGCGGCGGCCATCGCGACGGCCAGGAAGGTCTTGCCGGTCCCGGCCGGGCCGATCCCGAAGGTGATCGTGTGCTGCCGGATCGAGTCGACGTACTGCTTCTGGTTGACCGTCTTCGGCGCGACGCGCGTATTGCGGTGCTGCCAGACGACGTCCTCGAGGATCTCCGCCGGGCTCTCGTGCTTGTCGAGAGCGCCGGTGACGGCCTCGATCGTCCCAGGTGCGATCTCGTGGCCCTGCTCGATCAGCTCGACCAGCTCCCCGACCACGGTCTCGGCGGTCCGGACCCCGCTCGCGTCGCCGTCGAGGGTGAGGACGTTGCCGCGCAGGTAGAGGTCGACGTCGAGGTGCCCCTCGAGCGCGCGGAGGACGGCGTCCTCGGAGCCGGCCAGCTCCGCGGCGACCGTGTTGTCGATCTCAAGCTGCCTACGCGCCAAGTGCCTCGCGCACCGCCTGGCTGACACGCTTGCCATCGGCTCGTCCGCCGACCTTCGGCATCAGCACCTTCATCACGCCGCCCATGTCCTTGGGCTCGCTGGCGCCTGACTCCTCGACCGCGCTCGTCACGAGCTCCGAGAGCTCCTCTTCCGAGAGCTGGTCAGGCAGGTACCCCTCGATCATCTTCGCCTCGGCCTCCTCGGCGTCCGCTCCCTCGGTGCGGCCGCCCTCGCGCAGCGCCTCGGCGGCGTCCAGCCGCCGCTTGCGCTCGCGCTGGAGCGCGGCGACCTCGTCCCCGTTGCCCTCCTTCTCCTCGGCCTGGAGGGCGTTGACGATCATGCGGAGCCGGCCGACGCGCTCTTTCTCGCCGGACTTCATCGCCGTCTTCACGTCCTCTTGGACCTGTTCGAGGATGCTCATCGGCTAAAGCGTAGTCGGCGGCGTGGTTCTCCCATTGCTCTCGAGCCCCGCCGCGCGCAGGACGATGGTGAGCGACGCCTCAGGGCCGGGCCACGCGTTTCGCACCAAGTCGGTGCCGCCGGCGTGAACGACCAGGCGAAGCGCGAGCCCGAGCAGAACCGCGTCGTCGAGCTGGCCGATGCCGGGCAGGAAGTCGGGCACGAGGTCGACCGGGAGGGCGAGGTAGGCCAGCACCAGCCAGAGAACGGCGCGCCTCGGGCGCGAGATGCGCTTGTCCCGGGCGAGCCGGGAGACGAGAACCAGGCAGTCGGGGATGAATCGGGCCAGGGCCCGAGCGTCCTCGCGGCGCCCCGCCGCGATCAGGGACGCGACCGCGACGACGTACAAACCCCCGGCAATCAAGAGGAGGCCCCAAGGAAGGAACGGGACTTCGTCAGGCGAGATCGCTGCCATCACGAGAGCTCTGAAGGCTTTTCCCCCATATACATATATGGGACAAACCTTCAGAGCTCGATCTCACCGTAGATCTACCCGCTCGACGTCCCCCAGCGGCATCTGCAGGAAGCGAGTACCGAGCTCCCGGAAGGCCGCGGCATCGCCGGTGCACAGGAATCGATACGTGCCCTCTTCATTGCCGCTTTTCTCGAGACCCGACTCCTCCAGGACCCGCTGCGCCGAGGCGGCAATGGCGTGTCCCGCGGTGACCAACCGCACGTCCCGGCCCAGCACCCGCTGCAGCATCGGCGCCACCAGCGGGTAGTGGGTGCAACCCAGGATCACCGTATCGACCTCCGCCCTCTTCAGCGGCTCGCAGTAGGAGCGGACCATCTCCACGACGCCCTCGCTGAAGGGAAACCCGCGCTGTATGACGGCCGCCAGGTCAGGCGCCTCGACCTCCGTCACCGTCAGTGCCCGATTCTGGTGGCCGAGCGCCCGTACATAGGAGCCGCTCCGGGCCGTGGCCGGCGTCGCCAGCACGCCCACCTTGCCGTTCTGCGTGAGCGCCGCAGCGATCTCGGCCTCGGGCTCGATCACCGCCACGACCTCGACGCCTGCCTCAGCGGCGATTTCCCTGGCCACCTCCTGCCCAGCGGAGGCAGCGGAGTTACAGGCGATCACGAGCAGCTTCGCGCCGCGGCCGAGCAGGAAGCGGCTGACCTGCCCGACGTGGTCGCGGAGCTCCTCGCTCGTCCGAGCGCCGTAGGGAAACCGGGCGTCGTCGCCGAGATAGACGTAGTCCTCCTCGGGCAGCGAGACGAGGCACTCGTGCAGCACCGTGAGGCCGCCGACGCCGGAGTCGAAGACCGCGATCGGCAGCTCGGGGCTGAGCTCCGGCGCCATCAGGGACCCGGCTCATGACGCAGCAGCAGTGCGCCCCAGTCGTTCTCGGTTCGTCGTTCCGCCTCCGTCAATCCGGTCGGGGCGAAGGCGGCGGTGACCTCCTCGATCTCGCTCTCCAGCATCCCCGAGCAGACGAGCGTGCCGGGGGCCTCACCGGCGGACGCCAGATGCTCGGCGCAGTCCCGGAGCAGGTTGCCGGTCAGATTCGCGACCACGGTCTCGGCCACGGGAGGCGGCCCCTCGCGGACGTCGACGCGCTCGATCGACATCTCCACGCCGTTCGCCTCGGCGTTCGCCCGGGCGGCCTCGAGCGAGGCCAGCTCCCGGTCGCAGCCGGTAAGCGGCGACCAGCCGAGCTTCGACGCCGCAATGGCCAGCACGCCGGAGCCGGTGCCCCAGTCGGCGATCGGGCCCGAAGCCTCGCCCGCCTCCTCGAGCGCGATGAGCAACGCGAGGCAGAGCCGGGTGGTGGGATGCCCCCCCGTGCCGAAGGCGCGGCCTGGATCTATGACGACGTCGATCAGCCCTGGCTTGGGATCCCACCAGGAGGGCCGGACGCCGATCCGGCCCCCGACCTCGATCGGGCGGTGGAAGTCAGTCCACCTATCCGCCCAGTCATCCGGCACCGTGGTGGTGGTCACGTCCACCAGGCTTCCCCCGGCCGCAGCCTGGAGCTCACCCAGGTCGGGGACCTCGCCGGGCGGGCCATAGATGGCGAACTCGACCCAGCCGGGGCCGCGCTCCTCCTCGAGCCCGTTCGGCGCCAGCTCGAGCAGGTTCGCCATCACCGCCTCGGCGTACTCGGGCTCGCAGCGAACCGCCAGCCGGATCATCTCCGCGGAGACGTGTGTGCCTGACTGAGGGCCTCGGCCAGGCGCTCCGCCGCCTCGCGCTGCTCTCCATCCAGATCGGTCGGGACCACCAGCTCGAAGACGACGTGCTGATCGCCGCGGCGGCCGCCGTGCAGCGGCGGCAGTCCCCTTCCCTTGAGCACGGAGACCTCCCCGTGCTGGGTCCCCGCCGGGACCTCGACGCCGAGCTCGCCGTCGAGGGTCGGCACGAACACCTCTCCCCCCACGATCGCCGTGGTCACCGGCACCACCGCCCTGCAGATCAACTCGGTCCCCTGGCGCGTGAAGCGCTCGTCCGCCTCGACTCGGATCTCGACGTACAGGTCACCCTGGCGCCCGCCCGGCGCCCCGGCGTGGCCGGCGCCGGCGATCCGCACCCGCTGCCCGTCCTCGATCCCGGCCGGGATGTCCACCTCCCAGGCCCGCATCTCGGATACGCGGCCCGCGCCGTCGCAGCGCTCGCAGGGCGTCTGGGGGATGCGGCCATCGCCGCCGCACTTGTTGCACGGCATCGCTCGGACGACCTGGCCGAAGATGCTGCGGCTCACCTCGCGGAGCTGACCCGTGCCCTCGCAGCGGTCGCAGGTCTCGATCGGGGTGCCCGGCTCGGCGCCGTTGCCGCGGCAGCGGTCGCAGACGGTTACCGCCTCGAAGGAGACCTCGCGCATCTGGCCCTCGAGGACCTCCACGAGCCCGATCTCGACGACCGCGCCAACGTCCGCTCCCCCGGCCGGGCCGGCAGCGAAACCGCCGAAGGGGTCGCCGCCACTGAACAGGGAGTCGAAGATGTCCTGGATGCTCCCGAAGCCCGCTCCCGGAGTGAAGCCACCGGAGCGGAGCCCGTCGTGGCCGAAGCGGTCATAGGTCTGGCGGCGCTCGGAGTCGGAGAGCACCTCGTAGGCCTCCGCCGCCTCCTTGAACTTCTCCTCGGCGTCGGGATCGTGGGCATTGACGTCCGGGTGAAGCTCCCGCGCGAGCTTGCGGAAGGCCTTCTTGATCTCGCCGTCGGACGCGCTCCGGTCGATTCCCAGCACCTGGTAGTAGTCGCGCTTGGCCATG
>JAWVFG010000155.1:0-2563 GCA_033856335.1 Solirubrobacterales bacterium | reverse complement strand
GTTGCCGTAGCGGTCGTGGGTGCGGAGCTTCGGCGGATTCTCGTTCGCGAGCCGGCCGAGCTCGATCACGTCGCCGCGTCCGGCGATCTCGCCGACCTCGAAGATCTTCTCGACGGCCCAGTCGGCGCCCTCGCGCCGGACCGCCTCGTTCATCACACGGTCGGTCTCGAAGACGTTGTAGTCGACCAGTGGCGGTGGCTGGTTGGTGACCTCATGGGTGCGGACTCCGGTGGGCTTTTCGACAGTGGACATCTAGTGCTCCTCTCCGATTGCGCGAGTGCAGAAGCTGATCAGCGAGGCGATCAGCGCTTCGGGATCCCCTCCATTGGTTGTGGGGGACAGGGGGCCGAGCATCGTCTCGCCGATCGCCCCGATCAGGGCGGCGGCGGTGACATCGACATCCTGGTCGGGCAGGTCGCCGGCCTCGATTCCCTCCTCGATGACCTCGGCCATCAGGTCGCGATAGCTGTGGCGGAAGTGCAGGCGCTCGGCCTCGACGGCCGGATCGACGGGCTCGGCGAGCAGGGCCCACGCCAGACGGCGACCGCGCAGCGCGCGGTGGGCGAAGACCTCGACGCCGGCGGCGATCCGCTGGGCCGCGGTGCCGCTGGTGGCGTGAATCGCCTCCCGCATGGCATCGACCTCATGCTGGGAGGCCTCCCGGAAGACCTCGGCGAACAGGTCGGACTTGGAGGGGAAGTGGCGGTAGACCGTGCCGACCGCGACCCCGGCCCGGTCGGCGACCGCCGCGATCGGCGCGGCGACGTATCCACCTTCGGCGATCAGCTCCCGCGCTGCGGTGGTGATCCGCTCGTGGGTCTCGGCGCGGCGCGCCTCGGTCCGCTCGGTCGTACGGTAGGCCACACAAGAAGTGAATCAGGGTTCACATCTTGTGTCAACCCGAAGGCCATAGCATCGCCGGATGGCGAAGATCAAGGTCAAGAACCCGATCGTCGAGCTCGACGGCGACGAGATGACCCGCATCCTCTGGGCGTTCATCAAGGAGCAGCTGATCCTGCCCTACCTCGACGTCGACCTGCGCTACTTCGATCTCTCGATCGAGAAGCGCGACGAGACCGAGGACCAGATCACGATCGATGCCGCCAACGCGATCAAGGAGCACGGTGTCGGGGTCAAGTGCGCGACCATCACGCCGGACGAGGCCCGCGTGGAGGAGTTCGGCCTGAAGGAGATGTATCGCTCGCCCAACGGGACGATCCGGAACATCCTCGGAGGGGTCATCTTCCGGGAGCCGATCGTGATCTCGAACGTGCCGCGCCTGGTCCCGGGCTGGACCAAGCCGATCGTGATCGGCCGCCACGCCTTCGGCGACCAGTACCGGGCCACGGACCTCGTGGTGCCGGGCGAGGGGGAGCTGACCCTGACCTTCACGCCCAAGGACGGCGGTGAGCCGACGGAGCTCGACGTCTACGACTTCCCCGGCGGCGGCGTGGCGCTGGCGATGTACAACCTGGACGACTCGATCCGGGACTTCGCCCGGGCCTCGCTCCGCTACGGCCTCGATCGCGGGTTCCCGGTCTATCTCTCGACCAAGAACACGATCCTGAAGCGCTACGACGGCCGCTTCAAGGACATCTTCCAGGAGGTCTACGACTCCGAGTTCAAGGACGAGTTCGAGGCGAACGACCTGACCTATGAGCACCGGCTGATCGACGACATGGTCGCGGCGGCGCTCAAGTGGGAGGGGGGCTACGTCTGGGCCTGCAAGAACTACGACGGCGACGTGCAGTCCGACACCGTCGCCCAGGGCTTCGGATCCCTGGGGCTGATGAGCAGCGTCCTGATGACCGCCGATGGCAAGACCGTTGAGGCCGAGGCGGCCCACGGGACCGTCACCCGCCACTTCCGCCAGCACCAGCAGGGCAAGCCGACCTCGACGAACCCGATCGCCTCGATCTTCGCCTGGACGCGCGGCCTCGCCGCCCGCGGCCGGATGGATGAGACGCCCGAGGTGATCGAATTCGCGGAGACCCTGGAGCGCGTATGCGTCGAGACGGTCGAGAGCGGGAAGATGACGAAGGACCTCGCCCTGCTGATCGGGCCGGACCAGGAGTTCCAGACCACGCAGGAGTTCCTCGCCTCGATCGACGAAAACCTGAAGAAGGAGATGAATTGAGCCCCGTCAACGTCACAGTCACCGGAGCCGCCGGCCAGATCGGCTACGCGATCCTCTTCCGGATCGCCGCCGGGGAGATGCTCGGTACCGACACCGAGGTGAAGCTGCGCCTTCTGGAGATCCCGGACGCGATCACCGCAGCCGAGGGCACGGCCATGGAGCTCGACGACTGCGCCTTCCCGCTGCTCCACGGGATCGACATCTCGGACGACCCGACGGAGGCCTTCGACGGCTGCAACATCGCCCTCCTCGTCGGCGCCCGGCCGCGTTCCAAGGGAATGGAGCGCGCCGACCTACTGGAGGCGAACGGCGGCATCTTCAAGCCGCAGGGCGAGGCGATCAACTCGCAGGCAGCCGACGACGTCAGGGTGCTGGTCGTCGGCAATCCGGCCAACACCAACTGCCTGATCGCCAAATCGCATGCGC
>JAWVFG010000154.1:0-3319 GCA_033856335.1 Solirubrobacterales bacterium | reverse complement strand
CCACCCTCCTCGTCGCGGCGGGCGAGGTCGAGGAGCTGGTCGAGCGACCCGGCGTGCTTGTCGATGCCGGCCGCGGGGTCTCCCTTCTTCGCCACCCGCGCCGGCACGGTGTCGAGCCGCAGCTCGGAGGGATCGACGTCCGGGACCTCGTCCCACTCGATCGGGCAGCAGACCCGAGCGTCCGGAACGGGCCTGACCGAATAGCCCGAGGCGATCGTTCGGTCGCGCGCGTTCTGGTTGTAGTCGACGAAGACCCCGTGACGCTCCTCCTTCCACCACTTGCTGGTGGCCTGCTTCGGAATCCTCCGCTCGACCTCGCGGGCGAGGGCCAGCGCGGCCCGCCGCACCTCGACGTAGTCCCAGCGCGGCTCGACCCTCACGTTGACATGGATACCGCGGGATCCCGAGGTCTTGGGAAACCCGACCAGGCCGTGCTCCTCGAGCACCTCCCGGACACAGAGCGCGACCTTCCGGATGGTGTTCCAGCGCACCCCCGGCGTGGGGTCGAGGTCGACTCGGAGCTCGTCGGGGCAATCGAGGTCGTCGCGGCGGACGGGATGGGGGTTGAAGTCGATCACCCCCAGGTTGACCGCCCAGACGAGGTGCGCGGCGTCATTGGCCACCAGCTCGGTGGCGGTTCGCCCGCTCGGGAAGGTGAAGGTCGCCGTCTGGAGCCAGTCCGGCGCCCCCTTCGGCACCCGTTTCTGGAAGAAGAACTCGCCGCGGACTCCGTCGACGAAGCGCTTCATCGTCCCGGGCCGCTCGCGGAGCTGGTTCACCGCCGCCTCCTGCACCGCGATGTAGTACTCGGCGAGGTCGAGCTTGGTGAATTTCGGCTTGGGGAAGAAGAGCTTGCCCGGGTTGGACAGGCGCACCTCGCGGCCCGCAACCTCAACGGTCGTGTAGTTGCTCTTCGCCACCGTGGACATCTTCGCCCTTGAGACCGCGAATCCGAGCTCGAATCATCGGCGCTGATTGAATCCCCTACATCGAAGAGCTGGAGACGCTGACCTACGAGGTGACCGGGCGGATCGCCCGGATCACCCTGAACCGGCCCGAGCGCGGCAACGGGATCACGCTGGAGATGCCCCGCGAGCTGGCCACCTGCGTCGAGCGGGCGAACCTCGATCCCGCGGTCCACGTGATCGCGCTGGCCGGCAACGGCTCCGGGTTCTGTGGCGGGTACGACCTGGTGGCTTCGGCTGAGGGAAACATGGAGGGTGTCGCGAGCGCAGACGTGCCGGCCGGCTCTCCGATCGACCCGGCCGTCCAGGCGCGGAACCACGACCAGGAGGGAACGTGGGACCCGGTCGTCGACTACCAGATGATGAATCGCAACCTGCGCGGCTTCATGAGCCTCTTCCACTCCGAGAAGCCGACGATCTGCAAGGTGCACGGGTACTGCGTCGCCGGCGGGACCGACATGGCGCTCTGCTCCGACCTGATGGTCGCCGAGGACCGGGCGAAGATCGGCTACCCGCCCGCGCGGGTCTGGGGAGTACCGACGAGCGCGCTCTGGGCGTACCGGATCGGCCCGGCCCGCGCCAAGCGCCTGCTGCTCACTGGGGACTCGATCGACGGCACCACCGCCGTGGAATGGGGTCTGGCCGCCGAGGCGGCGCCGGCGGCCGAGCTCGACGAGCGCTTCGAGGCCCTGCTCGGGCGGGTCGCTCGACTCCCGGTCAACCAGCTGGTCATGCACAAGCTGCTCGTCAACCAGGCGCTCTACGCGCAGGGCCTCCAGGCGACGCAGTCGCTGGGCGTCTTCTTCGACGGCATCGCCCGCCATACGCCTGAGGGCTTCGCCTTCCAGCAGCGCGCCGCGGAGGCCGGCTTCAAGGAGGCCGTGCGAGAGCGCGACGAGCCGTTCGGCGATCTCGGCCGGTAGTGCGAGTTTCGGTGATCGGCGAGGAGGGCATCGAGGGGTCATGGCAGAGCGCTACGACGCCGTCGTAATCGGCGCCGGGGTCGCTGGGGAGGTCTGCGCCGGGGACCTCGCCGACGGGGGCATGCGGGTGGCGATCTGCGAGCGCGAGCTGGTTGCCGGCGAGTGCGGCTACTGGGCCTGTATCCCTTCCAAGACGTTGCTGCGGCCCGGCGAGGTCCTCTCGGAGGCGAGGCAGGCACCCGGCGCCCGCGAGGCCATCACCGGGGAGATCGACGTCGATCAGGCCCTCGCCTGGCGCAATTTCCAGGTCTCCGACTGGGATGATTCCCATCAATCCGAATGGCTCACCGGCAAGGGCATCGACCTTCGCCGAGCGGATGCGCGGATCACGGGGCCAGGTGAGGTGGAGGTCGACGGGACGACGGTCCAGACCGACCGTCTGATCGTCGCCACGGGCTCCGAGCCGGTGATCCCGCCTATCGATGGCCTCCGCGAACTGGAGGGCGTCTGGACCAATCGCGAGGCAACCGGCCTGAAGGAGGTACCCGACCGCCTGATCGTGCTCGGGGGCGGACCGGTTGGGGTCGAGCTCGGCCAGGCACTCTCGCGCCTGGGCGCATCGGTGGCGCTTGCGGAGGGCGCGGAACGGCTCCTGCCGAATGAGGCACCGGCGCTCGGTGAGGCCGTTGCGCAGGCGCTCAGCGCGGAGGGAATCGAGCTTCACCTGGGAGTCAAGGCCAGCGCCGCCGAGAGCCACGGCGACGGGTATTCACTCTCCTTCGAGGATGGCTCGGAGCTGCGCGGGGATCGCCTACTGGTCGCGACCGGGCGCAGGCCGCGCGTCAGCGACCTCGGGCTGGACGCGGTCGGGATCGACCCCAAGGCCGCCGCGAAGGGCATAGAGGTGGATGACCGGATGAGCGCTGGTGACGGCGTCTGGGCGATCGGCGACGTGACCGGGATCTGGCCCTTCACCCATGTCGGCAAGTACCAGGGAAGGGTGGCGGCGGCAGGCATTCTGGGTCGCCAGGTGACCGCCGACTATCGCGCCGTCCCCAGGGTCGTCTTCACCGATCCGCAGGTCGCCGCGGTCGGCGAGGTGGATGGCCCTCGGAAGGGAACCGCCGAGCTCAAATCGATCTCGCGCACCTCCACGTACACGCGCGAGTACGACAAGCGGCCCGGCTTTCTGACGCTGGTCTCGGACGGCGACCGATTGATCGGCGCGCACGCCGTTGGCCCGGAGGCGGGGGAGTGGCTGCAGCAGGCGACGCTTGCGATCAAGGCGGAGGTGCCGCTGGAGGTGCTGCGCCAGACGATCCAGCCCTATCCGACCTTCTCCGAAGCGTTCTTCTACGCCCTCGCCGATCTCTAGCCGCGGCAGGTCAATACTCTGGCCCCGCGATGAACCCGGAGATCACCCCCGAGAAC
>JAWVFG010000153.1:0-2563 GCA_033856335.1 Solirubrobacterales bacterium | reverse complement strand
CACCTGCCGAGCGAGATGGAGCGCCTCGTCAAGCCGGTTCTCGATGACCAGGTCGACGTTGCGCATGGGTCGCGCGTCCTGGGTGAGGCGGACCCCAATTCCCGCTCCCGCGAATTCGGCATCGTCTTCTTCAACAAGCTCGTCTCGTTCATCACCCGGACGAAGGTCTCGGACTGCTCCAACGGGTACCGGGCGGTCCGCACGTCGGTCCTCCCCCAGCTGGTTCTGCGCCAGGAGCAGTTCCACACCTCCGAGTTCCTGATCGAGGCGATCAAGCGCGGCGTCCCGGCGATGGAGGTCCCGGTCACCGTCGCAAAGCGAACCCACGGCCATTCGAAGAAGCCGGCGGTGGTGCGCTACGGCCTCGGGTTCGCCAACGCGATCGTCCGGACCTGGCTCAGGTAGAAGGCCGGTGGGCGGGCCCCGGGCGCACCTGCGCCGGGTCCGGCAGGTAGAGATCGGTCCCGCAGCGGGGACAGACCTGGACGTGCAGCTTCAGGATCTTGTTGCAGGTCGGGCATTGGCGCTCAGGCTCCTCGTCCTCGGAGCGGTAGAGGATCACCGCGATCAGCCCGAGGAGCGGCAGCACGGTCCCCACGAGGAACCAGATGAAGAATGAGCTGCCCTTTCCGCGGCCGATGAATCCGGTGGCGAAGCCGAAGAGCAGCGCGACGAGCAGGTATGGGGCCCCGGCCATCCGCTAGTCCGCGTCGAGCGGGCGGTGTGAGCCGCCCATCTCGTACGCCTCGTCCCTCAACGGCCGCGGGTGTCCGATCGAGCCGACCTCCGAGAGGTCGCGCTTGAAGGGAAGGCTGACGGTCCAGTCGATGATCGCGCGCAGCTTGCGGAACATCCCGGGAATCTGGCTGAGGTGGTAGGTGCGGGCCATCCACCAGGCGAGGAAGCCGGAGAAGGTGTGGCCGCCGAGACGGCCCACGGCCTTGTAGCGGCCCAGGTTGACGAAGGCCGTCTTGCTCGAGTACGTGTAGCGGCGGGGCTCGCCGATCCCGAGCTCGGAGGCGACGTTGGCCGCGGCCACCTTGGCCTGGCGGATCGCGTATTGGGCGGCAGGCGGCGAGAGCCCGCGCTTGCGGTCGGGCACCGCGGCGCAGTCCCCGATCGCCCAGACGCCCTCCATGCCCTTGACCGCGAGCCGGTCGTCCACCTCGACCCGGCCGCGCTCGTCGAGCGGCAGTGAGAGCTGCTTCAAGCTCGGATGCGGCTTCACGCCGGCGGTCCAGACGACGGTGCGAGTCGGGACCGTCTCGCCGGTGGAGAGCGTGGCGCTCTCAGCGTCGACGGAGTCGAGCGTGGTGCCGAGACGGATCTCGATCCCGCGCCCCCTTAGCTCTCGGACGGCGTAGTCGGCGAGCCTCTCGTCGATCTCCGGGAGGACGCGGTCGGTTGCCTCGACCAGGATCCAGCGCATGCCGTGGAGGCGGGCCCGCGGGTAGGACTCCATCGCGTCGGCCGCGAAGTCCTGCAGCTCGGCGAGGGCCTCCAGGCCCGCGTAGCCGCCGCCGACGAACATGTAGGTGAGCAGCCGCTCGCGGCGGGCGGGATCCTCGGTCGCGTTCGCCTCCTCGAGCGTCTCGATCACGTGGTTGCGCAGCCAGATCGCGTCGGCCAGGCTCTTGAACCCGATCGCGTGCTCCGACAGGCCGGGGACCGGGACGGTCCTCGAGACCGAACCGAGCGACACGACGAGCTGGTCGTAACGAATGCTCTGCGACTCGCCCTCATGGGTGCGCAGCTCGACGGTCCTGGCGGCCGGGTCGTGGGCGGTGATCGCGCCCAGCCGCAGATAGGTCCGCTTCAGGATCTCCCGGAGCGGAGTCACCACATGGCGCGGCTCCAGAAGCCCGGCGGCGGCCTCCGGCAGGAACGGCGTGTAGAGCAGGAAGTTGACGTCGTTGACGAGCATCAGGCGCGCCGACTGCTTGGGCAGCGTCCGCTCGAGTCGCCTGGCCACGGTCGCGCCGCCAAATCCACCACCCGCGATCACGACGTTCCAGGCCATGCCTCAGTGTTACAAACGCTCCCTGATCAGCTTGGTGACGGCGCCGCCGTCCGCGCGGCCCTTGCTCTCCTTCATCACCGCCCCGACCAGCCGGCCGATCGCCTTGTCGTTGCCCTGGCGGACCTGTTCGGCGGCCTCGGGCTCGGCCTCGATCGCTCGGTCGACGATCCCCTCGAGCTCAGAGGAGTCGGAGATCTGGGCGAGGCCCTCCCGCTCGACGATCTGGGCGGGGTCTCCCCCGTCCGTGACCAGCTTTGCCAGGACCTGCTTGCCGGCGCCATGGGAGATGGTCTTGCCCTCGACCAGCCCGGCCAGGGCGGCGACCGCCTCGGGGGTCGCCTTGGAGGCGAGTGGATCGTCTTCGCCGCCGGCCTGCCGGAGGGCCGCCACCAGCTCACCCGTGACCCAGTTGGCAATCGCCTTCGCCGGCGCCCCATCGCCCGCGGCGATCGCTCGCTCGAAGTACTCGCCCATCTCCGCGTGAAAGGCGAGGGCGGTCGCCGCCTCCTCGGAGAGGCCCACCTCGGTCAGGTAGCGCTCGCG
>JAWVFG010000152.1:0-5955 GCA_033856335.1 Solirubrobacterales bacterium | reverse complement strand
GGGCAGCGCCTGATCCTGGTCGGGAGCCTGGTCGCGGAGGGCGCCGTCCTGATCCTGCTGGCGACGGGCCGCCCGGCCGTCACCCGCAGAGCCCTCGAGCGCCTCGCCGCCCGGCCGGTGCTGGGCGGGGCGGCAGCGGCCGCCGGCCTCTCCGTCGTGGTCGCGGTGATCACGGTGCCGTTCGGGATCGCCGCGCACGAGCGGTCCGTCGACGCCGGGCTCTCCACCCAGTCCATCGGCGGCTGGACAAGCGACTGGGGAAAGGGCACCGCGATCGGCGCCGCCCTGGCCGGCCTGGTCGGGACCTTCGCATTGGCGCTGATGCGGCGCTTCGGCCCGCGCTGGTGGATCCCTGGCAGCGTCGCGGCCGTGGGCGCGGCCGGAGTCCTCACCTGGCTCGCCCCGGTCGTGGTCGCGCCGATCTTCAACAAGTTCGAGCCGCTCGAGCCCGGCCAGGCGCGCGCCGACGTCCTGGAGTTGGCGAGGAAGGCCGGGGTGGACGTCGGGCAGGTCTACCGGGTCGACGCGAGCCGGCGCACAACCGCGATCAACGCCTACGTCAACGGGATCGGCTCGTCGAAGCGGGTCGTGCTCTTCGACACGCTCCTCAATGACCTCAACCGCGGCGAGCGCCGGGCGGTCGTCGCCCACGAGCTTGGCCACGTGCACGGCAATGACATCCAGCGCGGGCTGCTCTTCGTCGCGATTGCGACGCCGCTCGCGCTGATCTGTGCCTCGGGCGTGGCGGGGCGGATCACGAGCCGCGAGGGCGCGGAGCCCGGCAAGCCCGCCTACCTGCCGGCGTTTGCGCTGGCGATCGCCGCAACCTCCTTCGTGGTCGGGATCGCCGGCAACCAGCTCTCGCGCGCCGTCGAGGCGCGGGCGGACACCTTCGCGCTCCAGCTCACGAACGACCCGAGGGGCATGATCGAGCTCCAGCAGCAGCTCGCTGACCGCAATCTCTCCGACCCCGACCCGCCCGGGGTATTCACCTTCCTCTTCGGGACGCACCCCCCCGCCGTCGAGCGGATCGGCGCGGCGCTCGCCTGGGAGCAGGGGAGGCGCCCGTGAAGGCCACCGTCGTCGTCGTGGGCAAGATCAAGGCGCCCTTCGCGGAGGCCGACGCCCACTACCGCAAGATGCTCCAGCGCCACCAGCCCGTCGACGTCATCGAGGTCCGCGACGAGGTCAACATCGAAGGACGGATTCCCACCCGCTCGCATGTCATCGCGCTCGACCGGGGTGGCCGGGCGCTGAGCTCGAAGGCCTGGGCGAGCTGGCTCTCCGAGCGCCGCATCGACGCACAGGACATCTGCTTCCTGATCGGCGGCCCCGAGGGGCTCTCGGCTCGCAGCATGGCCCTCGCCGATGAGCGGGTCTCGCTCGGCCCCCAGACCATGGCCCACCAGCTCGCCCGGGTGGTCCTGCTCGAGCAGCTCTTCCGCGCGACCAAGATCCTGGCCGGCGAGCCGTACCACCTCTAGCAACCAAGATCCTGGCCGCGATCTGATGGCGAAGCCGTAGGCTCCGGCCCATGGGAGATCCGGTCGCAGAGCTGCGCTCCGCCGTTGAGGCCGCCGCCTCGACGCTGAGCGACGACCCTCATTTCTCGGGTCGCACGAGCCGGTCTCAGCCGACGCTGGAGCGCCCCCCGAAGGCGGAGTTCGGCGATTACTCGACCAACGCCGCCATGCTGCTGGCGCCCACGCTCGGCGAGCAGCCCCGCGGCACGGCGGAGAAGCTCGCCACGGAGCTCGGCAAGAGCCTCGAGGACAGCCTGGAGAAGGTCGAGGTCGCCGGGCCGGGCTTCCTCACTCTCTTCCTCTCCGACGCCGGGTACCGCCGGGCCGCCGGCGAGCTTGCCTCGCAGGGTGAGCGGCTCGGGAGGCCCCTCGTTCCCGACGAGGCGGCGACGGAGACGGTCAACGTCGAGTTCGTCTCGGCCAATCCGACGGGCCCGCTGACCGCGGCGGGGGGCAGGGGCGCCGCCCTCGGTGACTCCATCGCCCGCGTCCTGGAGTTCGTGGGGCACCCGGTGATCCGCGAGTACTACGTCAACGATCGCGGGGGGCAGATCGACCGCTTCGCCGCCTCGATCGCGGCGCGGATGAAGGACGAACCGGTTCCGGAGGATGGATACGAGGGCGACTACGTCGGGGAGATCGGCGAGACCCTCGAGCAGGAGGGTCTGAGCCCGGACGACCTGGACGCCGTCGGGCGCCGCGGGATCGCCCTCATGCTGGCGGCCGTCGAGGAGACCCTCCACCGCTATGGCGTCGTCTTCGACACCTGGTCATCGGAGCGGGCGGTGCACGAATCGGGCGCCGTCGAGCGAGCCCTGAGTGACGCTCGCGACGCCGGCCACGTCTACGAGAGCGAGGGCGCGACCTGGCTGCGGACCAGCAGCTTCGGCGACGACAAGGACCGCGTCCTGATCCGCTCGGAGGGCGACCCCACCTACTTCCTCTCCGACATCGCCTATCACCGCGACAAGCTGGAGCGGGGAGCGGACAGGCTGATCGATGTCCTGGGCGCTGACCACCACGGCTACGTGGAGCGCCTCCGAGCCGGCCTGGCCGCGCTCGGATACGACCCGGACGTCCTCCAGGTGGCGATCATGCAGCTCGTCCACGTGGTCGAGGGCGGCGAGCGGGCTCAGATGTCCAAGCGGCGGGGCGAGTTCGTGACCCTCGACGAGCTGATCGACGACATCGGCGCCGACGCTGCGCGGTTCTTCATGCTCCAGCGCAGCCACGACACGACGGTGGACCTGGACCTCGAGCTCGCCCGGAAGACCTCCAACGAGAACCCCGTCTACTACGTCCAGTACGCGCACGCGCGAATCGCGAGCATCCTGCGCAAGGCGGGGGAGGGGGCCGAGAAGCGAGCGGCGGCCGCCGACTTCGCGGCCCTTCCCGTGGAGCCATCTGAGCGGGCGCTGATAAAGCGCCTCTGCGAGCTACCCGACGAGGTCGCCGAGACGGCTGAGCGGCGCGCCCCGCACCGCCTCTGCGCCCATGCGATGGAGGTCGCCCGAGACTTCCATGCCTTCTACCGGGACTGTCAGGTGGTCGGAGCCGAGGGCGCAGGCGTGGAGGAGTCTCGGCTCGGACTCTGCCTGCTCACCAAGCGCACCATCGCCCGGACACTCGGGCTCCTGGGCATCTCGGCCCCGGAAAGTATGTAGTTGTAGCTAGAGGCCCTTGCGCAGAACCACGTGGCCCGCCGTCTCGGCCAGCACCCTGACGTCGGTCCACAGCGACCAGTCGTCGACGTAGCCCGTGTCGAGCTTCACCATCTCGCGAATCGGGACCGCCGAGGCGCCGCCGACCTGCCAGACGCCCGTCATGCCGGGCCGCATCTGGAGCCTGCGTCGCTGCGAGCCCGTGATCCGCGCGTCCTCCTCGGGCACGAGGGGCCTGGGGCCAACCAGGCTCATCTTCCCGGTGATGACGTGGAGCAGCTGAGGCAGCTCGTCCAGAGACGTGGCGCGGAGCCAGGCGCCGACCCGCGTCACGCGGGGATCGCCGTCGATCTTGAAGAGGCCGTCAGCGGCCTGGTTCAGGTGCAGGAGCGCAGGCTTGTGCGCATCCGCGCCATCGACCATCGTCCGGAACTTGAACATCGAGAACGCCCTGCCGTCCTGACCGATGCGCCGCTGCCGGAACAGGATCGGTCCCGGAGAGTCGGCCTTGATCAGGAACGCGATCATCAGCAAGGCGGGGGCCAGGATGGCCACCAGGAGCACTGCGCCGACGATGTCGAAGGTCCGCTTGATGCCCCGCGCGAGCAGGCCGTGCTCACGCTCGTAGCGCTCGTCAGCGGGCGTCAGGTCGAGGGTCCCGGGCCGCGGCAGGGCGATCGTGCCAGCGCCGCTCCCGTTGCCCATCACCTGTGCGTGCATGTTGCGCACGCGGTGGCCGCCGGTTCCGTTCCGTATCCCGAAGGTTGTGCCGCCGTTCCTGCTCCCGTGGGTTACGGATTCATTCCGCACTCCCAGATGCGATCTCGGTGCGTCGTGCTCCGTTGACGCGTCCAAAGTGAGTCGAGCCGAGTCCATAGCTATGTGGTCCTTTCTTCTCCCGTGACATTCAGTTGTCGTGTCCGCGCGGGCCCCTTGCTCCCGCAGCGAACGTCCAAGTCGTCCGTGACCCCTAGGAGGTGTCGCGAGCTCCTCTTCGTCCAAGCACCGGAGCCGCGACTCGCACCAGCACACCCGCAATGAGCACGGCCACCACGATCCAGACGAACGGCGTCACCGGGTAGTCCGTGAGCGGCAGGCTTCCGCCGCTCGACGAGCCGTTCCCAGGCTTGGCCGCGATGTGCCTGTGGCCGATCTGTGCTCCTGCGGGGCCCAGAGTGTCCGAGGAGCCACTCACGGCTCCGCCAGATCCCCCTGCTGGACCCCCTTGCGGGGTGTACTGATCAATGGCTGCCTGACCCGACGCGTTCGGCGCCGCGACTAGGATCCCGATCAAGGCGAGTGCCGCAACCGGTGCCATCTTCAGCGAATCCCTTCTCCAAGTGCCATCCATGCAGTTGCTCATCGTACAGAATTTTCACAAAGTTGCTACCCACTTTTGTCCATGTGCAAGTACCCGCTAATTAGGAGCCCCATCTAGTGGCCGACCCAGGGGAGGTGGCCTCTTCGGGGAGGAGACGCCGGCGGCGGGAGGAGGAGGCGCCCAGGCGTCTGCTGGCGCGCAGGGCGGCCGGCTTCGCGTTCGCGCTGGTCCTGACGCTGCTCCTGGCCTTCAACGGCGGCGGCTACGACGTCGTCATCCGGCACCAGGTCTCGCTCGCGGTCTGGGCTCTGATCGCACTCGGGCTTGGGGTCGGAGTCCTCCCGCGCGCGAAGCTGACGCCCGCCTGCTGGTTCGCGCTCGGCGGTTTCGGCGCGCTCGCCGGCCTGACGTTGCTCTCCCACATCTGGAGCGAGAGCGACGAGCGCACGACGGAGGAGCTCGCCCGCGTGCTCGAGTACATGGGCCTGGTGGTGCTCGCCTACCTGGCGCTGAACAGGTACACGTGGCGGGGGGCGGCGATGGGCTTCGCGACGGCGGCGATGGTCGTCCCCTTCTTCGCGGTCGGGGCCCGTCTCTTCCCCGACCTGCTCACCGACCACGTCGCCGCGCAGTTCGGCATCGACAGGCTGAGCTATCCACTCGACTACTGGAACGGGGTGGCCTGCTGGGGGGCGATGGCCGCCGCCATCGGGCTGGTGCTGGGCGCCAACTCATCCCGGAGCCTGATCCGAGCCGGGGCGCTGGCCACCGTCCCGGTGGCGGTCCTCTCCGTCTACCTCACCTATTCGCGCTTCGGCGTGGCGGCGATGGTGGTCGCCGCGATCGCCGCCGTCGCCATCAGCAGGCATCGATGGACGGCCGCCGCGACCGGACTGGTCGCGGCCGCCGGGTCAGGGCTCGCGATCCTCGTCGCCCACAGCCACGATCAGATCGCCCACGCCACGGGCAACGCCGGTGCCGCCGGCGTGGCGCTGGTCCTGATTGCCGCCGGGCTCCTCTGCGCCGGGGCGGCCGTCGCGACCTTCCGGGCCGGCGTCGACAAGGTGCGGATGGACGCCGGCTCCGCCCGGGTCGCGCTCGTGGCGTCGATCGTGGGCGCTCTGCTGGTCGCGGCGGCCCTGCACGGTCCTCTCAACCGAGCCTGGCACCAGTTCAAGAACGACAAGCCCCCGTCCGGCAGCAACGAGACCGGCCGTCTGACCACGCTTGGCGGCACCCGGTATCAGGTCTGGACCACGGCGATCGACGCTTTTGACTCCGAACCCTGGCGCGGCATCGGGCCGGGCGCCTTCGAGTTCTACTGGGACCGCCACGGGAACGGGCAGGAGTTCGTTCGCGACGCCCACTCCCTCTACATGCAGGAGGCCGCCGAGCTCGGCATTCCGGGTGTGATCGCGCTGCTGGTGGCGCTCGGCGGCCTGCTCTGGGC
>JAWVFG010000151.1:0-13900 GCA_033856335.1 Solirubrobacterales bacterium | reverse complement strand
GTGAGCGAGTTCTCAATGCTCTCGTGCAGGAGGCGCTTGGTCGTTCGCACGTAGTAGGGGGCCTTCGCGGCGAGCTTCTCCGCCTTCTCCCGCGCGCGGGGAAGCAGCTCGTCGGCGGGGACGACCTGGGTGACGAGCCCGGCCTCGAGCGCGGCCTCGGCGTCGAGGTTCGGGTCGTTGAGCGCGAGCTCCAGGGCCTTGGCGGGCCCGACGACTCGCGGCAGGAAGTAGGTCATCCCCCCATCCGGCGCGGCGCCGATCCGCCCGTAGGCGATCGCCAGGAAGGCCTCGTCGGAGGCGATGCGAATGTCCGCGGAGAGAGCGAGCGACATCCCGGCCCCGGCGGCGGGCCCATTGACGGCGGCGATCACGGGATAGGGGATGCGGCGGATGTCGACGATCGCGTTGTGGAGCAGCTCGGCACCGCGGCGCACCTCGGAGGGCAGGTCGACGCTCTCGTCGCTGACGCCGCGCTTGAACCAGTTGACGTCGCCGCCGGAGCAGAATGCTCGGCCGGCGCCGGTGATGATCAGGGCGCGGAGCGGTGCACGGTCGGCCAGCCATGCCGCGGCGATGGTGAGCTCGCCGATCAGCTCGGGGCTCATCGCGTTGAGGGCGTCCGGGCGGTTCAGGGTCAGCGTTCCGATCTGGCCGTCGACCTGGATGTCGAGCGTCTCGAGCTCGGGGGGATCGCCGGTGAGCAGCGGAATATCGGTCTCTGCGGTCTCTGCCATGGTCAGCCTCCTAGGGCGGGGTAGCCGTGACCCTACCCTCTTGGATATGCCCGAGAGCAGCAAGAAATTGGCCGACCAGCGGCGGGAGCTGCCCGACGCCCCCGGCGTCTACATGTTCCGCAACAGGGCGGGAGACGCCCTCTACGTGGGCAAGGCGAACTCGATCCGCAAACGGGTTGCGTCCCACTTCGCCGGCAAGGGCGGCGGCCGCGGGTCGGGCATGGGTGGCACCGCCCAGCTGATCGACCGCACAGACTCGATCGAGTTCCTGGTCACCGAGAACGAGCCCGAGGCTCTGCTGGCCGAGCAGAGCTTCATCAAGCGCTACCGCCCGCGGTTCAATATCCGGCTGCGCGACGACAAGTCGTATCCGTATGTCGGCGTCAGCCTCGACGAGGAGTTTCCGCGCGTCTACTTCACCCGCGAGCGACACCGGCCGAACCGCGCCTACTTCGGGCCGTTCTCGAGCGCCAAGCGGGTCCGGGACACGCTGGACCTGCTCGGCAAGCTCTTCCAGTACCGGACCTGTGAGGGGCCAGAGCCCGGCCGGCGCTCGGGCGTCCCCTGCCTCGACTACTACATCAAGCGGTGCCAGGCGCCCTGCGTCGGCTACATCGACAAGGACGAGTACCGGGGCAACATCGATCGCGTTGTCGGCTTTCTCTCTGGCCGCTACAAGGAGATCGCCGGCGACCTCGAGGCGAAGATGGAGGAGGCCTCCGAGGCGCAGGACTTCGAGCGTGCAGCGCTGTTTCGCGATCGGCTCAACGCGGTGCGGGGAATGATGGAGCGCCAGCAGGTGGCGGGCGGTGCGCTGGGGAGCGCCGACCTGATCGCTGTGGCGGTGGAGGGGAACGACGCGAACGCTCAGGTCTTCCAGGTCCGCGACGGCGTGCTTGCGGAGCGGCAGGGCTTCTACCTCGCGGGTGAGGACGAGGCCGCGGGAGATGATCGGGATCCGGGCGAGGTCGCCGAGACGTTCCTGCTCCAGTACTACGGGGCCGCTCCGGCGGTGCCGGGCAGGGTGATCGTCGGACCGGAGCTGAAGGGCCGCACCGGCGTCCTCGCCGAGGCGCTGAGCAGCCAGCGCGACTCACAGGTCGAGGTGCGGGTGGCTTCGCGCGGCGACCTGCGCCGGCTGCGCGAGCTCGCCGAGAAGAACGCGAAGCTCGCGCTCGCCCAGGACAAGCTCCGCCGGGAGCACCGCCGCCAGCAGAGGGTTGAGACGCTGGATTCGCTCCAGGAGGCTCTCGAGCTCGAGCGGGTCCCCGTGCGGATCGAGGGCTTCGACATCTCGAACCTCGGCGAGACCCACACCGTGGCCTCGATGGTGGTCTTCGAGGGCGGCGCGCCGAAGAAGTCGGATTACCGCAAGTTCGGCATCCGGGGCGACTTCGACGAGAGTGACGGCGACGGCGCCAAGCCCCGGCGGGGACGGCGCGACCGGCCCGATGACTTCGCAGCGATGCAGGAGGTCCTGACGCGACGACTCGGCCGATACGTGCAGCAGGCCGACATCTCGCCACACGACTCGGGGCGCGACGCGAGCTTCGCCGCGCTCCCCGACCTGATCGTGATCGATGGTGGAAAGGGCCAGCTCTCGGCGGGCATGAAGGCGCTCGACCCCCTGCTCGAGCGCGGCGTGGCCGTGGTCAGCCTCGCCAAGCGAATCGAGGAGGTCTTCGTGCCGGGGCGGGCGGACCCGATCCTTCTGGACAAGGGCTCAGACGCGCTCCGGATCCTGCAGCGGGTGCGCGACGAGGCGCATCGGTTCGCGATCACCTTTCACCGCAGCCGCCGCGACAAGGCGATGACGGCGTCCGTTCTCGACGGCGTGCGCGGTGTCGGCCCGGCCCGCAAGCGGGCGCTTCTGCGCCATTTCGGGTCGCCCGACCGCCTGCTCAAGGCGAGTCGCGAGGAGCTGGAAGCGGTGCCCGGGGTGCCCGGTAAGCTCGCTCGCGAGATCCACCGGCAACTGCACAGAGCGGGCTGATGGCAAAGGAAGCCTCGACCAACGGAGACGGCGCCGGGCCCACCGAGCAGCGAGTCGAGCTCGTGGTGATCACCGGTTACTCGGGCGCCGGCAAGTCAGAGGCGATCGCGGCCTTCGAGGACGGCGGCTACTTCTGCGTCGACAACCTGCCCCCGCGGATGATCGGCGGCCTCGGCGAGCTTTTCCAGCACGAGGGCAGCGGCGTGCAGAAGGCCGCTGTCGTGACTGACGTGCGCGGCGGCGAGTACTTCGAGGATCTGCTCGCAGTGCTCGACGAGCTTGCGGCGAGCGGTCTCGACCTCAAGGTCGTCTTCCTAGAGGCGGAGGAGGAGGCCCTGCTACACCGGTACAAGGAGACCCGCCGCCGGCATCCGCTGGCCCGCAGCGGCCGCATCGTCGACGGGATCCGAGAGGAGCGCGAGCGCCTGGCGCCCCTGCGCGAGCGCGCAGACCTCGTCATCGACACGACCTCGCTCACCGGGGGTGCCCTGCGCCGCCGCATCGCCACTGAGCTGATCGGCAGGGATACCCAGGAGAACCAGCTCGCCCTCACCATCCTCACCTTCGGATTCAAGAACGGCCCGCCCTCCGACGCCGACCTGACCCTCGACGTTCGCTTCCTGCCCAATCCGCACTACGTCGACGAGCTCCGGCCCCTGACCGGGCTCGACGAGCCGGTCAGGCAGTACGTCGAGTCAGGCACTCAGGCCGGCGAGTTCTACGGGCGGCTGATGCCGCTGCTCGACTTCCTGCTGCCGGCCTACGTCGCCGAGGGCAAGCAGCATCTGACGATCGCCGTCGGCTGCACCGGCGGCCGCCATCGCTCCGTCACTGTCGCCGATCGGATCGCGCGGGCACTCGGCAAGCGGGACGACGTCAAGCTGCGTCTCGTTCACCGCGACGTCGAGCTCGAGCCGCGGCCGGCCGCCTAGGGCCACCAGGCCGCTCCACTCATCAGACGGGTCGCGCTTAAGCGCGACCCGATTAATGAAGCGCGGGGCGGCCGCCTGTGGCCGCGACCTGGTGGCGAAGCCGTCCATACTCCGCCCGATGACGGATCCCGTGATCAGCGTGCAGGGGCTGCGCAAGTCGTACGACGACTTCGAGGCGGTGCGGGGCATCGACCTCGAGGTACGGGCGGGCGAGATCTTCGCCTTCCTCGGGCCCAATGGCGCGGGCAAGACCACCACGGTCGAGATCCTCGAGGGCTACCGGTCGCGCAATGGCGGCGAGGTCAGCGTTCTCGGCATCGATCCGCAGAGCGCCAACCGCGCCTGGCGCCAGCGGGTCGGCTTCGTTCTTCAGGAATCACGGCTGGTCCCGGAGCTCACCCCGCATGAGGCGGTGGAGCAGTACGCCGGTTATTACGAATCGCCTCGGGACGTGGGCGAGACCGTGAACCTCGTCGGGCTGACCGACAAGGCGGACGTCAGGACTTCCAAGCTGTCCGGCGGACAGCAGAGGCGGCTCGACGTGGCCCTGGCCCTGATCGGCGATCCCGAGCTCCTCTTCCTCGACGAGCCCACGACCGGCTTCGATCCCTCGGCTCGACGCCAGGCCTGGGACGTGATCGGCGGCCTTCGCCACCTCGGCAAGACGGTCTTCCTGACGACCCACTACATGGATGAGGCGCAGGCTCTCGCCGATCGAGTGGCGATCATCTCGGCGGGCCGGATCGTGGCCAGCGGCTCTCCCGAGGAGCTGGGAGGGGAGCGCGAGAGCCGCACCGAGATCAGCTTCCGCCTGCCCGCCGGCGTCGACGCTGCGAACCTTCCGGATGGCGTTCGCGCGGCCGCACGAATCGATGCGGGGGCGGTCTCCCTGAGCGCCGACGACCCCATCCCGGTGCTGCGCGAGCTCACGAACTGGGCCACCGACCGCGGGGTCGGCCTGCCGGGCCTCGAGGTGCGCCGCCCGAGTCTCGAGGATGTGTACCTGGAGCTGACCGAGGCGGCGGCGGACGGCGTCGGTGAGGGGACGAAATGAGCGGGGTGGCCGTAGTCCTGCACCAGTTCCGATTCGACCAGAAGGTCTTCTGGAGAAATCCCGCCGCCGTCTTCTTCACCGCTGCGCTGCCGCTGATCTTCCTTTTCATGCTGGCGACGCTCTTCGAGAACAACCGGATATCCGGCCTCGATGTCAACGGAGCGACCTACTACGTGCCGGCGATCATCACGCTTGCTGTGATCTCGGCGACGACGGTCAAGCTGGCGACGAACCTTCCGGCGGAGCGGGAGGCGGGGCAGCTCAAGCGCGTCCGGGGCACGCCGCTGCCACCGGCGGCGTTCGTCGCGGGGCGGGTGGGGAACTCGCTGGTCATCTCGGTGATCATGGTCGCCCTGGTGAGCGTGATCGGCGCTCTCGTATACGGCGTGACGATCCCGACGCACACCATGCCGGCCATGCTCGTCACGCTCGCGGTCGGCGCATTCTCCTTCTCGTGCCTGGGGTTCGCGCTGGCTGCGGTGATCCCGACCGCCGAGGCGGCACCAGCCGTAACCAATGCCACCGTGCTCCCGCTCTACTTCCTGTCAGGTGTCTTCATCCCGCAAAACGAGATTCCGAACGGTGTGCTCAATTTCGCCAGCGCCTTTCCCATCCGCCCCTTCTTCGAGGCGATGTTCACCGCCTGGGACCCGAACACGACGGGCTCCGGATTCCAGCTGGGACACCTCGCGGTCGTCGCCGCGTGGGGCCTCTTCGGCCTCGCCATCGCGATCCGCTTCTTTCGCTGGGAACCGCGCCGCTGAAGCTGCGTTCGGGCTCCCGTGTAAGGTGGCGCCTCGCTGATGCTCCATTACGCAGCCGTAAAAGTCTCAGACCTCGAACGCAGTGGAGCGTTCTATGACTCCATCCTGGCTCCGCTCGGTTGGCGCCGTCAGGAGGCTCCCGCGGACTCGGTCAGCTGGGGCCTGATCAAGGCCGAGTTCTTCATCGAGCTGTCCGACTCCCAGCGGCCCGGCTACGGCCTGATCTCGTTCCCGGCGAAGAGCATCCCGGCCGTCAAGGCCTCGTTCGAGTCGGGTTCCGCGCGCGGCGGGGAGCCCGTCGCAGAGCCCGGCAGCGCCCCGTCGTTCGGCCAGGGCAACTACGCCTGCCGCCTCAACGACCCCGACGGCTACCTCGTCGAGGTCTGCGTCGCGCACGACCGCTGAGGCGGTTCGGGTGCCCCGCAAGGGGCAGCGCGACTCGTACCCCGATAATTTGAGTACGTCGCATAAACGACGCATCCCCTGAGGAGGACTTCAAATGGCAGTCAAGGTGGGCATCAACGGTTTCGGGCGCATCGGCCGGAACCTCTTCCGCGCCGCCCGGGAGGCGGGGTCGGATCTCGAGTTCGTCGCGGTCAACGACCTGGTCGACGCCGAGACCATCGCCCACCTGCTCAAGTACGACTCCGTTCTCGGTCGATTCCCGGGCGAGATCGAGGTCTCCGGCGGCGGTATCAGCGTCGACGGAAAGGAGCTCAAGATCCTCAACGAGAAGGATCCCGCGGCGCTTCCCTGGGGCGACCTGGGGGTCGAGGTCGTGATCGAGTCCACGGGCCTGTTCACCAAGCGCGAGGGCGCTGAGAAGCATCTGCAGGCGGGGGCGAAGAAGGTGATCATCTCCGCGCCGGCCACGGATCCGGACATCACCGTCGTGCTCGGCGTGAACTTCGATTCGGACTACGACCCGGACCAGCACGACATCATCTCCAACGCCTCCTGTACGACGAACTGCCTGGCGCCCATCGCCAAGGTGCTGAACGACACGATCGGCATCGAGCGGGGCCTGATGACCACGATCCACGCCTACACCGCCGATCAGCGCCTCCAGGACATGCCCCACAAGGACCTGCGCCGTGCCCGGGCTGCCGCTGTCAACCTGATTCCGACGAGCACCGGTGCGGCCAAGGCGATCGGGCTGGTCCTGCCCGACCTGCAGGGCAAGCTCAACGGCATCTCCGTCCGCGCGCCGGTGATCACCGGATCGCTGGTCGACCTGACCTGCGACGTATCGAAGGAGACCAGCGAGGAGGAGATCAACGCGGCGATGAAGGAGGCAGCCTCGGGCCCCCTCTCGGGAATCCTCAAGTACACGGAGGATCCGATCGTCTCCACGGACGTCGTCACCGACCCGCACTCGTCGGTCTTCGACTCCGAGCAGACCAAGGTGGTCGACGGGACCTTCGTCAAGCTGCTCGCCTGGTACGACAACGAGTGGGGCTACGCGAATCGCTGCGTCGAGTTGGCGGAAAAGGTGCTGCAGCCGGCCGCGGTAAGTGCCTGAGGCGTCAGGCCCGCGCTCGTTCGGCAAGGCGAGCGTCAGAGATGCGAAGGTCGATGGCCGCACGGTCCTGCTTCGCGCAGACCTGAACGTCCCCCTGGATAACGGCGAGGTTGGCGACGACACCCGCATCCGCGCCTCGCTGCCGACCATCGAGCTGCTACGCGAACGCGGCGCGAGCATCGTCCTCGTCTCGCACCTTGGTCGTCCCAAGGGACACGACTCGAGCCTCTCCATGGCCCCGGTCGGCAAGCGACTCGGCGAGCTGCTGGGCGCGCCCGTGAAGCAGGCGCCCGGGGTGGTCGGCGACGAGGTGAGCGCCAGGGCCTCGGATCTCGCTCCCGGCGAGGTGCTGCTGCTGGAGAACAGCCGCTTCGAGGAGGGCGAGACGAAGAACGACCCGGGTCTGGCCGAGGCACTCGCCGCCCTTGCCGACGTCTACGTCAATGACGCCTTCGGCACGGCGCATCGGGCCCATGCCACGACCGAAGGAGTCGCCCATCACCTGCCGGGATACGCCGGGTTGCTCCTGGAGCGAGAGGTCGTCGAGCTCACTGCGGTCCGCGACGACCCGAAGCGCCCCCTGATCATCGTCCTCGGCGGGGCGAAGGTCACCGACAAGCTCGGCGTGATCGACCGGTTCCTTGGCTTCGCCGAGGAGATTCTGATCGGCGGCGCCATGTGCTTCAGCTTCTTCAAGGCCGAGGGGCGAGACACGGGCAACTCCCTGGTCGAGGAGGAGGGGGTGGAGTCCGCCAAGCGCGTGCTCGCCGAGGCCGATGGGAGCGACTCGATCCTCGAGCTGCCGGAGGACCTCGTCCTCGGCAAGGAGCTCGCCCCCGGCACCGAGACTCGTGAGCTGAATGGGGTGGACGTGCCCGAGGGGTGGATGGGCCTCGACGTCGGCGCCAACACCTCGGCCAACTTCAGCAGGAGGATCGCCCGTGCGGGCACCGTCTTCTGGAACGGGCCGATGGGCGCCTTCGAGGTCCCGCCGTTCGACGCGGGGACACGCGCCGTCGCCGAGGCGGTCGCCGCCGCCCCCGGCCACACCGTGGTCGGAGGCGGGGACTCGGTCGCGGCGCTGCAGGAGTTTGGGCTCGCCGGCTCGATCGACTGGATCTCCACCGGCGGCGGAGCTTCGCTGGAGCTGATCGAAGGCCGCGAACTGCCGGGACTGGAGGCTCTGCAAGATGCCTGATCGCATGCGACTCCTGGCCGCCAATTGGAAGATGCACAAGACGATTGAGGAGACCGAGCGTTTTCTGGCCGAGTTCCTTCCGAAGGTGCCCGACCCGGGCCCGGAGGTGGTCGTCTGCCCGCCCTACCTCTCCCTGAAGGCGGCGGTCGAGCACTGCGCTCAGAGCCGCGTGCGGGTGGCCGCCCAGAACATGCACGAGGAGGCCGAGGGGGCGTTCACCGGCGAGGTTTCCGCCCCGATGCTGGTCGAGCTCGGCGTCGACGGAGTGATCCTCGGTCACTCCGAGCGCCGCCAGCACTTCGCCGAGAGCGACGAGGGGCTGGCTCGCAAGGTCCCGGCGGCGCTTCGCGCGGGACTCGAGCCGATCCTCTGCGTAGGGGAGAACGAGGCACAACGGGAGTCCGACGAGACCGAGGGCATCCTCACCCGCCAGATCGAGGCCGACCTCTCCGACGTGCCGGATGACCGCCTCGGCGACGTGGTGATCGCGTACGAGCCGATCTGGGCGATCGGCACGGGCCGCACGGCGACGACCGAGCAGGCGCGGGAGGCGATTGCGCTGATCCGAGGGTTGATCGAGGGCAGGTCGAGCGAGGCGGCCGCGGCGATCCGGATCCTCTACGGCGGGTCGGTCAAGCCGGACAACGCCGCCGAGCTGATCTCCCAGCCGGACGTGGACGGTGCGCTGGTGGGCGGGGCGAGTCTCGACCCCGCCGACTTCGCGGCCATCGTCGAAGCTGCCGCCTGATGAGCCCGCTGCCGGCCGGCCCGGCCACTCTTCCCGTTCCCTCGCTGGCGCTGGTGATCCTGGACGGCTGGGGGCTGGCGCCGGACGGGCCCGGCAACGCCGTCTCTCAGGCGAACACCCCAGTCTTCGACGAGCTCTGGGCCGCATATCCGCACTCGACGCTGTCCACCTCCGGTCGCGACGTCGGCCTCCCCGACGGTCAGATGGGCAACTCGGAGGTCGGCCACCTCAACCTCGGCGCGGGCGCGGTCGTCAAGCAGGACCTGGCGCGGATCGACGACTCCATCGCCGACGGCAGCTTCTTCGAGAACCCGGCGCTGCGCGGCGCCTGCGGTTCGGCGCGGGAGTCCCGCCGCGGTCGCCTGCACGCGATCGGGCTGATCTCCGACGGCGGTGTGCATTCCGGCTGGGAGCACATCGAGGCGGTCATCGAGCTGGCCGGGGAGGAGGGCGTCTCGGACCTCGTGCTCCACGTGCTCACCGACGGCCGCGACACGCTCCCGCACAACGGCGCCGGATACGTCGAGGAGGTCCAGCGCTGGCTCCGCCACACCGGCCGGATCGGGACGGTGGGTGGACGCTATTGGGCCATGGACCGGGACCGGCACTGGGACCGCACGAAGAGGGCCTACGACACGATCGTCCACGCCAAGGCGCCGCGCGCCGACTCGGCCGTGCAGGCGATTCGCGACTCGTACGAGAAAGACGTCACCGATGAGTTCATCGAGCCCGTGGTGATCGGCGACTACGACGGCGCCGACCCGGACGAGCCGTTCATCTTCGTCAACTTCCGGCCCGACCGAGCCCGCCAGATGACCAGGGCTCTCGGCGAGCCGGACTTCGACGAGTTCGATCGCGGAGGCGCGCCGGCTTTCGAGGTGACGACGATGACCGAGTACCACCACGGCTGGCCGTATCCGGTCGCCTTCCCGCCGCGCGAGCCGAAGACCACGATCGCCGAGGTGATCTCCGAGCACGGCGACCGCCAACTGCATGTGGCGGAGACCGAGAAGTACGCCCACGTCACCTACTTCTTCAACGGTGGCCGGGAGGAGGAGTGGAGCGGGGAGGAGCGATTCCTCGCCGACTCTCCGCGGGACGTCCCGACCTACGACCACAAGCCGCAGATGAGCGCCGCCGCCGCAGCCCACCTGTTCACCGAGCACTGGAGCGCGGACGACTACCGCTTCGGGATCATCAACTTCGCCAACCCGGACATGGTCGGGCACACGGGAGTCATCCCGGCCGCCGTCGCCGCCGTGGAGGAGGTCGACGGCCGGCTCGGCGAGGTCGTCTCCGCCGTGCACGCCAAGGGCGGCGCGCTGATCATCACCGCCGACCACGGCAACTGCGAGCAGATGCTCGAGCCCGACGGATCCCCCAACACCGCCCACTCGACCAACCCCGTGCCGGTGATCGTCACGGAGGGGGGCATCGAGCTGCGAGACGGCGGAATCCTGGCCGACGTCGCTCCGACCGCCCTCGACCTGCTCGGCATTCCCCAGCCCGAGGCGATGACCGGCAACAGCCTGCGCGTTTCCTGAGCGGTGAGGCAGGATCCGGCCAGGCTGCGGTTCGAGGTCCAGGCCCGCGACGGCGATGCGCGCGCGGGCCTGATTCATCTGGCGCATGGGCCGGTCACGACCCCGGCCTTCATCCCTCTTGCGACCAAGGCCAGCGTCCGCGGGCTCTCCTCCGCCGAGGTCGCCGAGCTCGGCTACGAGATGGTTCTGGGCAACACCTTCCACCTCCATCTCGCCCCGGGCGAGGAGCTGATCGAGGCGCGCGGCGGACTGCACCGCTTCATGGGGTGGGAGCGGGCGATCATCACCGACTCGGGCGGCTTCCAGGTCTTCTCGCTCGCCCATGGCGGCGTCGCCGACGAGATCAAGGGGCGCCGCGGCAACGTCGCCGGGGGCGCGCAGGTCGAGATCTCGGAGGAGGGGGTGGCCTTCCGCTCGCTGCTCGACGGCTCGAATCGCTTCCTCGGTCCCGAGGAGTCGATGCGGATCCAGGCGGCGCTCGGCTCGGACATCGCACTCACCTTCGACGAGTGCACCCCGGCCCACGCCGACCGCGACTACACCGCCCGCTCCACCGAGCGCACCATCCGCTGGCTTGCCCGCTGCCTCGAGTGGCACGAGCGCGAGGGCCCGGCCGATCAGGCGGTCTTCGGGATCGTCCAGGGCGGCGTCCATCAGGACCTGCGCCGCGATTCGGCCGAGCAGACGGCCGCCGCCCCGATCGACGGCATCGCGATCGGCGGCACGCTCGGGCGCGAGAAGGAGGAGATGCACGGCGTGCTCGGCTTCACCGCGCCGCTGCTGCCCGTCGAGGCGCCCCGACATCTGCTCGGCATTGGCGAGATCGACGACCTGCTGGTTGGGATCGGCATGGGCATCGACCTCTTCGACTGCGCGATCCCGACCCGCCTGGCGAGGCACGGGACGGCCCTGGCCCCTGAGCCGGACGGCCGCTTCCGAATCGACCTGACCAAGGCGTCCTACGCCGGCGATGACTCGCCGATCGTGGAGGGGTGCCCGTGCGAGGCCTGTTCGCGGCACACCCGCGCTTATCTCCACTACCTGGCGCGCAACAAGGACCTGACGGGGTCCCGCCTGCTGACGCTCCACAACCTCACCTACATGCAGGAGCTGGTGGCCGGAGCGCGTCGCTCGATCGAGGCGAGCGCCTATGCGGATTACGCCGGTGCCGTGCTCGGCGGCGCCACCCCATGGGCCGCCGCGACGCCCGTGCGGTGACCGCGACCTTCCCGCGGGCCGCGGGTTACTTTCAGCGCATGCGCCGTAGGGGATCGCTGAGCGCTGTCTGTATTGCGCTGGCCGTCGTGGCCGCGCTCGTCGCCGTGCCCGCCGCCTCGGCGGCCTCCAATCCATTCTTCGGGGTGGTCGGGGTCAACTATCCGACCCAGGCCGACATGACCCGCGCGGCGCAGGGAGGAGCCGGGACCTTCCGCATGCAGTTCTACTGGGGCAATACCGAGCCTCATCCCGGCGACCGCTTCTTCGCCACCACCGATCAGCTGGTCGCAGAGGCGGCCCGCGCCGGGCTGACCCTGCTGCCGGATCTCTCCGGTGTTCCCTCCTGGATCTCGCGGATCCCTGCGAGGCCGCCCATCTACAGCGCGAGCCAGCGCGCGGCCTGGCGCAGCATGCTGACCGACTACGCGCGGCGCTACGGGAGCAACGGAACCTTCTGGATCCTGCACCCCGAGCTGCCCAAGCGTCCGGTCACCACCTGGGAGATCTGGAACGAGCCCAACCTCGGCGGCTTCTGGGGCGGCAGGCCCAGCCCCCGCGGCTTCGCGCGCCTGCTGAAGGTCTCGGCCGCCGGGCTGCGGGCCGGCGACCGGTCGGCCCAGGTCCTGACCGGCGGCGTCTTTCCCTTCCACACGATCCGCAACACGGTCGACATGACGACCTACCTGAACGCGCTCTACCGGGTCCATGGGGTGAAGAACTCGTTCGACGCGCTCGGCATCCACCCGTACTCGACCAGCCCCAAGGGCGTCCTCCACTGGGTGCGCGTGGCACGGCGGATCATGCGGAAGCACGGCGACGGCGCCACGCCGATCTGGGTCTCCGAATTCGGCTGGGTGACCGGAGGGCACAAGATCCAGAACTCGCCGGTCAGGGCCTCCTTTGCGGGACAAGCCAAGAAGCTGACCAGGACCTACGGCCTCTTCCAGCGCAAGGCGGGATCGCTCGGCATCGCCCGAGCCCTCTGGTTCAGCTACACCGACCACAACACGACCGGGCCGCCCTTCTGGACCGACCGTGCGGGCCTCTTCACCCTGGACGGCAAGCCGAAGCCGGCGTGGTTCGCCTTCGCGCGCGCGGCCGGCGGCACCCCGTAGCGGCTCCGGTTTGCGTGGATACTGCAGTCGGGGTGTCGCAGGGAAACGTCCAGATCGTGCGCACGTTGCTTGGTTCGTTCGAGCGTCGCGATCACGAGCAGCCCTTTGATTTCTATGACTCCGAGATCGAGTGGGACGCTTCACAGATAGCGGAGGTGATCCCCGATCTTGCAGGCATCTATCGCGGCCATGAAGGGGTCCGCACCTACTGGCGGCGATGGCTTTCGGCCTGGAGCGACCTTCGCTTCGAGGTCGAGGACGTGCTGGATGCGGGCGACGACGTGGTGGCGCTGATCCGCGACCAGTACCAGACAGGTCGCCATAGTGGGATCGAGACCGCGTTCCCCCCATACGCGATCGTCTTCACCTTTCGCGACGGAATGGTTGTCCGCTGGAAGAGCTATCCCGAGCAGGATTCCGCGCTCAAAGAGGCCGGGCTGAGCGGGTAGTCGAAAGCGCCGCCTTGGACGAGAAGCGGCTGCTTAGACTTGTCGCGTGAAGAGCGTCGTGCCACAGAAGCCCGCGTGCCGCCATTGCGGGGCGACCCTCGAGCACTCGACCTCGAAATGCCCGAAGTGCGGCCGGCGCTCCCTGCTCGCGCTGTTCCTGCCGCGCCGGGGGAAGATCTAGGTGGGAATGGCGCCGGCTACTTCGTGTTGTCGTCGACGACCTGCTTGAGGGCGTCGATTTGGTCGTTCACGTTGTGCTTGACGACCTGATCAAGGCTGATCTTGCCCCCTCCGCCGCTCGAGGCGAGGACGACGATCGCGGCCACAACGGCGGCCAGGAGCAGGATCGCGATCAGGGCGAGGAGGTTGCGGGCGACGGTCGGGGCGCGGCGGCGGCGCGGCTGCGGGGCCTGTCGGCCGCGGGGCGGCGCCGGCCGGCGCTGAGGGCGCCGTTGGGTGCGGGTGCGCGGCATGTGGCGGGTGGCCGACGTCGGTGTGTCGCCGCCGAGGACGCGGGTCTGGGCCGTGCCGGCCGGCGACTCGCCGGTGAGGCCGCGGCGCAGGGCATCCGCCAGCTCGCCGGCGGCGGCGAAGCGGCGCGCCGGGTCGGAGTCGAGCGCGACCAGGAC
>JAWVFG010000150.1:0-5477 GCA_033856335.1 Solirubrobacterales bacterium | reverse complement strand
CGGGGTTCCTCCGCCGCTACGCCAAGGTCGTCATCCCGTTCACGATCGCCTTCGCGGTCACGATCCTCGTCGTCTGCTTCCAGGCCCTGCAGAACCCCGGCCTCTCGACCTTCTGGCACCGCACGCTCGCGGAGCAGGGCGGGCGGGACTCTCCCTTCAGCATCTGGGGCCAGGACCACTCGCTCGACTGGCTCCAGACTCTGGTGAAGGCAGCCGTCGTCGCGCTGGCGGTGCTGGTGGCTTTCCGGCCACGGCGGCGCGACCATGTGACGGTCGCCGCGCTGGGAGCCGCGGTGATGATCGGCATGCAGCTCACCGTCGACCACTGGTTCTACCTCTACATCCCGTGGTTCCTGCCGTTCCTGCTGATCGCCATGCTGGCGACGGGGACCGTGCCTCCGAAACGGGCGCGGGCGCCACAGGGACAAGTCGCGGCGGCAGAGCCCCCGCTCCCAAGTGGAGCGGCCGGCGCCCGCTAGGAGACGGGGACGAGGACCTGGTCGATCCCGCGAGCGAGTCCGTCGTCTCCGATCTCGACCGCGACGCCCATCACCCAGATGTCCTCGTCCGCGGTGTCGAAGCGAACCGGCATCTGGGTCTTGAAGGCGCGTAGGGCCTGCTCGCGCTTCACGCCGATGATGCCGGCGCGGGAGCCGGTCATTCCCACATCCGAGATGTGGGCGGTCCCGCCGGGCAGGACGCGCCAGTCGGCTGTGGGCACGTGGGTGTGAGTGCCGAGCACCGCGCCGACCCGGCCGTCGAGGTGCCAGCCCATGGCGACCTTCTCGCTGGTCAGCTCCGCGTGGAAGTCGACGACGATCGCATCGGCAGCGCCCGCGACCGAGTCGAGCAATTCATCGATCGCGGTGAACGGATTCCGCTCGACCCTCAGGTGCATCTGCCCACTCAGGTTGATCACGGCGACCCGCATGCCGGCCGCCTCGACGATCGTGTGCCCGCGCCCCGGGTTCGAGGCCGGAAAGTTGGCGGGGCGGATGATGCGCTGCTCGGAGTCTAGGTAGGAGTAGACGTCGCGATGGCGGTAGGTGTGGTTGCCGAGCGTGATCACGTCGGCACCCGCCTTGAAGATCTGGGCCGCGGTCTCCTCGGTGATCCCGACGCCGCCCGCCACGTTCTCGCCGTTGACCACGACAAGATCGGGCATTCGCTCCGCCCGGAGCCCGGGCATCGCCGCGGTCAGCCCCTCGCGCCCGGGCTTGCCGACGACGTCCCCTATGAACAGGAGGCGCATCAGGCGGCGGAGCGTAGCTGTAGACGGCCACCCCCCGTAAGTCGCTTCGGGCTTCGCCCTTCGCTCCTGGATGGAGCGGTCTTGTAGACGGCTTCGCCGTCAGTCGCGACTACTGGCGACCGCCCCACCTAAGTCGCTTCGGGCTTCGCCCTTCGCTCCTGGATGGAGCGGTCTTGTAGCCGCTAGCTTTCGCGCGATGAGCGAGACGCCTCCGCGGGTGCGACCGCCCAGCTCGGCTCACGTGCTCGAGGTGGACGGCCTCCACAAGTCGTTCGGCGAGCGAGCCGCCCTGCGGCAGGTCAGCCTCGACGTCAACCGGGGAGAGCTGCTTGCCGTGCTCGGGCCGAATGGGGCGGGCAAGACGACGCTGCTCTCGATCCTCGCAGGGATCACCAAGCCGGACTCGGGACGGATCGAACGGTCGGACGGGGAGGTGGGCTGGGTGCCGCAGCAGGCCGGGCTCTACCGGAGGCTGACCGTGGAGGAGAACCTCAGGCTGTTCGCGCGGATGGAGGAGGCCGAGGACGTCGAGGGGATCATCGAGCGGATGCTCGATCAGACGGGACTCGAGGACCGTCGCCACGATCAGGTCTCATCGCTCTCGGGCGGCAACCAGCAGCGGATCAACATCGCGATCGGCCTGCTGGGCGACCCCTCCGTCCTACTGCTCGACGAGCCCAGCTCCGGCCTCGACCCGAGCCAGCGAGTCCGCCTCTGGGAGTTCGTCGCGGGCCTGGCCAAGGGCGGGACGACCGTGATCTACTCGACGCACCAGATCGAGGAGGTGAGCCACTACGGCGATCGCCTGGTGGTCCTGGCGGACGGCGAGACGATCTTCGACGGCACCTTCGCCCAGATGCGCCGCGCCGCCGGACCCCGCCCGAAGGGCTCGGTGGCCGATCCCGAGAACGACTTCGTCCGCTTCCTGCGGCGGAGGGGCCACTGATGCGCTGGCTGTTGCTCAAGGACCTCCAGCTGCTCCGCCGCTCGCCGCTCGTCACCGGGCTGCTGATCGTCTATCCGATCGTGCTCGCCGTGCTGATCGGGCTGGCGATCTCCCGGGGCCCGGAGAAGCCGCGGGTCGCGTTCCTCAACCAGATTCCGGCGGGGACCGGGCTCAATCTCGGCAACGGGGGGTTCAGCCAGGACGAGGCCCGCCGCCAGCTCTGCGCGAAGATCGATTGCGTCTCGGTCTCGAGTCGCGCCGAGGCCGAGCAGAAGGTGAAGGACGGTGACGTTCTGGGAGCGCTGATCCTGCCCTCCGACTTCATCAGCAAGCTGCAGGCAGAGCTCAGCAGCAACGGCACACAGCCGGCGACGGTCGACGTGATCGTCAACAACGACGACCCACTCAAGGCCCAACTGGTCGACGACCGGATCAGCTCGCTGCTCACCCAGGGGAATCTGTTGCTCTCCTCGAAGATCAGCGACGTCGCGGCCAACTACGAGCGGCTGCTCGCCAACGGTGGCGACTTTGAGATCCCGTTCCTCAACCAGACGGTTCACATCCTCGGATTACAGAAGTCCGAGCAGATCCTGAACTCAGTCCAGGGGAGCCTGCCCCCCGCGAAGCGGAGTGAGGTCGCCCAGGTCAGCGAGTTCGCACGCCTCGCACGCCAGAACCTGGCGCTCGCCAACAGCCTGCTCTCCGCGGTGCGGCAGCCGATCGCCGTCGACAAGCAGGTGATCGCCGGGAGCGTCCCGCCACTCGACACATTCGCGGTCGCCGTCGCAGCGGCGATCACCCTGCTCTTCGTCACCGTGCTGCTCGTCTCGGGCTCCCTCGCCCTCGAGCGAGAGGAGAACACCTTCACGCGGCTCACCCGCGGGCTGGTGAGCCGCACCGGACTGCTGGTCGAGAAGGCCACGCTCGGTACCGGCGCGGCCCTGGTCGTAACCCTGCTCCTGCTCATCGCGATCACGCCATTCGAGTCGATCTCGTGGAGCCGGATCTACCTGATCGTCCCGGCGATCCTATTGGCGGGCGCAGCCTCATCCGGGCTGGGCCTCGCAATCGGCGCAGCAGCGAGAGAGGTGCGCGCGAGCGCCCTACTGGCCTTCGCCCTGGCGCTGCCGGTGGCCTTCATCTCCCTGGTCCCCTCGGGCACCGTCGGCAAGACCCTGCTGGACGTGATCCACGTGATCGCCGGCATCTTCCCGTTCCGCGCTGCCGTGGACGCCCTCTCAGGAGCGTTGTCGGCCTCGGGACCGTCCCTGGGCATGCCGTTGCTTCACCTGGCGCTGCTCACGGTGGGCTATCTCGTGCTGGCGCGCCTCGCATTGCGAAGGTTTGCTTAACCCCGCCCCTAGAATCAACCGTATGAGCTTCCCCGCCACCCGCCTGCGCCGCCTGCGCCGCACGGAGCCGCTGCGAGACCTGGTCCGCGAGACGTCCCTGACGGCCGACCACCTCGTCCAGCCGCTCTTCATCACGGCGGGCGAGGGCGTGCGCGATCCGATCGAGTCGATGCCGGGCATGGAGCGGCTCTCGATCTCCGAGGCCGTCGCCGAGGTCACAGAGATAGCCGCGGCCGGTGTCCGGGCTGTCCTGCTCTTCGGCATCCCGGCCACCAAGGACGAGGTCGGCAGCGAGGCCTACGACGACGAGGGCATCATCCAGATGGCCGTCCGGGCGCTGAAGGAGGCGCACCCGGAGATCGTCGTGATCACCGACGTGTGCCTCTGCGAATACACCTCGCACGGCCACTGCGGCGTGCTTGAGCCAGACCCGCATCGCCGGGCGGGAAGCGGAGGAGACGCGGAAATGATGGTGGACAACGACCTGACCATCGAGCTTTTGGCCAAGACTGCGATCTCCCACGCGTCCGCCGGCGCGGACGCGGTGGCGCCGAGCGACATGATGGACGGCCGCATCGGGGCGATTCGCACCCAGCTCGACGAGGAGGGCCACTCCTCGGTGCCGATCGTCGCCTACAGCGCCAAGTACGCGTCGGCGTTCTACGGCCCGTTTCGCGAGGCCGCCGGCTCCACGCCGGAGTTCGGCGACCGGCGCGGCTACCAGATGGACCCCGCCAACGCCGACGAGGCCGTGCGCGAGGCGATGCTCGACCTGGAGGAGGGAGCCGACGTCGTCATGGTGAAGCCGGCCCTTCCGTATCTCGACGTGATTCGTCGCGTCAAGGACGCGACCGGGGCGCCGGTCGCCGCATACCACGTGGGCGGCGAGTACTCCATGCTGAAGGCCGCAGCGGCCAATGGCTGGATCGACGAGCGTGCCGCTGCGATGGAGTCCCTGACCTCGATCCGCCGTGCCGGCGCCGACATGATCATCACCTACTTCGCCAAGGACGCTGCGGCGTGGCTCGCGGAGGCCGCTCGCCGGTGAACAAGCCCGCCGCGGAGCCCCACACAGTGAAAGACGGTGTTACCGGCGGCAAGGTCGTTCCGCGCAAGCCTCGGCCAAAGGTGCGATCCCGTCGCGGTGGCGCGGCGATCCCGCTGGACGAGACCGACAAGCGGTTGATGAACCTGCTCCAGTCGAGCTACCCGCTCGACCCTCGGCCGTTCGATCAGATCGCCACCGAGGCCGAGCTAGAGCCGGAGGAGGTCAAGGCTCGCACCCAGCGCCTGCTCGACGAGCGGATCATCCGCGAGATCACCCCGATCTTCGACACGCGGGCGCTCGGGTACAGCTCGATGCTGGTCGCGGCGAAGGTCGACACGGAGAACCCGCACCGAGCCGCCCAGATCATCAACTCGCACCCCGGCGTCTCGCACAACTACCTGCGGACACACGAGTTCAACCTCTGGTTCACGATCGCGACTCCGCCGGACTCGGGGCTTGGGCTGGAGGGCACGCTGCGCGTCCTCCAGGAGGAGACCGGCGCCGAGTCGATCCGCCAGCTGCCGACGCTCCAGCTGTTCAAGATCAACATGAACCTGGAGATGGAGGGCGGCACCGAGGAGCTCTCCGCGGCCATCGCGGCCGCACCGCCGCGCGAGCTCGAGCGCCAGCCGTATGACGACACCGACATCGCCGTGATCCGGGCCCTGCAGGGGCCGATGGAGGTCACCGACCGGCCCTATGACGCCGCGGCCGCCGCGGTTCGGATGGATACCGACGCTTTCCTCGATCATCTGCGAGGGATGGTCGACCGCAAGCTGCTGCGCCGGGTGGCCGCGATCCTCTTCCACCGGCGCGCCGGGTTCTCCGCCAACGGGATGGGTGTCTGGCGCGTCCCCGAGGAGGACATCCTCGAGGTGG
>JAWVFG010000149.1:0-3201 GCA_033856335.1 Solirubrobacterales bacterium | reverse complement strand
CGCCGAATCGCGACACGCATGCATCCCCATCTCTTTATTGACGATCGCCCGCCCGCGATGCATCTTGCCGCGCTGGGCGACCTCGGCGGCGCCATCGGCGCCGCCCTCCTGGTTGACGAGCGGGTCCAGGCGGGAGCAACCTAACCAAGGAGGAGACAGCTATGGCGAACGTCGAAGGAACCGGGACGGTCACCGTCGACCCGAAGAAGTGGTGGGTGGTTGCCCTGCTCGGTGCGACCTCGATCGTGGCCGGCGTGCTCGCGCTCGCCTACCCGGACATCACCCTGCTCGTGCTCGGCCTGGTGGTCGGGATCAACCTGGTCGTGATCGGAGCCGTCTGGGTGGCGCTGGCGACCACCGAGAACCACTCGCCCGGCGGCCGAATCCTGCGGATGTTCGTCGGCTTCCTGGCGACGCTGGCGGGGCTGGTCTGCCTGGTCCGCCCCGGTGCCGGCGTGCTCGCGCTGCTTCTGGCCCTGTCCTTCTGGTTCATCATCACCGGGATGGCCGACCTCGCTCGTGCGATGGACGAGGGCGAGAACCGCGCGATCGCCGTCGTGCTCGGGGTGATCAGCATCGCCGCCGGGGTGATCATCGTCGCCAACCCCGACATCGGCCTCAGCACGCTGGCGCTGCTGGCAGGGATCGCGTTCATCGTCCGCGGGACGGTTGAGCTGATGGCGGGGATCTACCTGCGCAGGCTCGCGAGCTAGCTCTGCCCGCTCACCAAGGCTGATCAGGGACTGCGGGGCCTGGCCTCCGGCCAGGCCCCGCCGAACCCGAAACTAGGCTCGCGCCCGCTCGTCCTGGCCGAACTCGGCGATCCCGTAGACGATCCAGACGCAGAGGAAGAAGATCCCCAGCTCCCAGAACGGGTGCGCACCGCCCATCGACAGGAGAGCGCCGATCGCCCCGAGGCTGCCGGCGACGATGCCGACGAAGCGGCCCCAGGCGTTGCCGGCCATCAGTGACAACCCTCCGCTCAGCTGGACCACCCCGAGGACGACCAGTACCCAACCCATGGTGTGCAGGTTGCTGAGGATGTACCTCGTGTCGTTGGCGAAGAACTTCGCATCGGAAATCGCGCCGATGCCGTAGATGATGTTCAGCGTTCCCACCATGAGCAGCAGGATCGCGACGAAAACGACTCGGCCCGCACCTCTCATCTGGGCCTCCTCTCGGTTGCCGGCCGCCCCCTAGGCAGCCGTGTGAGGCGAAGCTACTCCTCCGACCGGCCAGATCCGGGAGCGCGCGGGCTCGGCACCGATGGCGCACCGCCGATCAGGTCCTGGAGCTTGCGAACGCGCCTGTCGTGACGCGCCTTCCGGCCCTCGGCCCTGATGAGCTTGCCGCTCCCCGGCGGGTAGCGTCGCTTCGCCCACCACGAACCCGGCCGCGCCAGCCGGATCGAGGCGACCCAGCCAACCGGTGGGATGAACATCCCCACCACCGCCGCGCTGAACTTTCCCTTGAGGGCGACAAGGGCGCAGAGGGAGAGGTTGATCCCGACGCTGAGCACGATCGCGGCAGTGGATCCGCCATTTCCCGCGCTGAGAGGGACGAACCCGACGACGACTCCTCCCCCGATGATCGCGGCGAAGATCACCGCGTCAACCGAGTTGCGTCCCTCCTCCGACCAGTAGACGTCTTCCAGGTAGAGCCAGAGCGCGAACTCATCGAGAGTCAGGCCCATCCCGACTCCGAAGAGGCCGGCGAGGATCTCCACCCAGGGGTCATCCGGCTGGAACGCGAAGCCGAAGAACCCGGCCAGCATCATCGCCACGATCCCGAACACCAGGTGGTGGATGTGGAGGCCACCGGGTGCGACGTTGCCCGGCCACCACGACACCTCCGCGCGGATCATGCGCGTGCTGAACCGGATGAATCCGAAGGAGAGGAGCATCGCCACGATCAGCACGAGGCCGGCGCGTTGCCCGGCCGTGTCGAGCGCGTTGCCCGTTTTGATCTGGAGGCTGAGCGCCCCTAGCAAGCCCTCTCCCTCATCAGCTCAGTATGGCCGCGTGAGATTCAGGCGGCGACCGCGGTCTTGCGCTTGCTCGAACGCCGGACCTTCACCTGCGGCTCGACCAGGTCGGCGAGAAACTCGCCGGTATAGGAGCCGGGGGTGGCGGCCACCTCCTCGGGGGTGCCGGTGGCGAGCACGTTGCCACCGTCCTCCCCGCCCTCCGGCCCGAGGTCGATGATCCGGTCGGCGGTCTTGATCACGTCGAGGTTGTGCTCGATCACGATCACGGTGTTGCCCGCATCGACCAGGCGGCCGAGCACGTCCAGCAGCCGCTGTACATCGGCGAAGTGCAACCCTGTGGTGGGCTCGTCGAGGATGTAGAGCGTGTCGCCGGTCGCCACCTTGGAGAGCTCGGTCGCAAGCTTGACTCGCTGTGCCTCGCCGCCGGAGAGCTGTGTCGCCGGCTGGCCGAGGCGGATGTAGTCGAGGCCCACGTCCTGCAGGGTGTCCAGTCGCCGCGCGATCTTCGGGATGTCCTTGAAGAAGGCACAGCCCTCGGCGACCGACATCTCGAGCACGTCGGCGATCGACTTGCCCTTGAAGCGAACCTCGAGCGTCTCGCGGTTGTAGCGCTTGCCGTGGCACTGCTCGCATGGCACGTAGACGTCGGGCAGGAAGTGCATCTCGATCTTGATCTGGCCGTCGCCGCGGCAGACCTCGCAGCGGCCGCCCTTGACGTTGAATGAGAAGCGTCCCGGCTTGTAGCCGCGCGTGCGGGCCTCCTGCGTCTTGGAGTAGAGGTCGCGGATCTGATCGAACAGCCCGATGTAGGTGGCCGGGTTCGATCGCGGCGTGCGCCCGATCGGCGACTGGTCGACCGAGATGATCTTGTCGACCTGCTCCACGCCCGTGATGCGGCGGTGCTCGCCCGGCCGCTGCTTGGCGCGGTGCAGGCGGTTCGCCACGGCCTTGTAGAGCACGTCGTTGACCAGCGTGGATTTCCCGGAGCCCGACACGCCGGTGACGCAGCAGAACACACCCAGTGGAATCTTCACGGTGATGTTCTTCAGGTTGTGCTGGGCCGCGCGCTGGATCTCGATCTGGCCGCTGGGCCGCCGGCGCCGCTTGGGCACCTCGATCCGGCGGGTGCCCGCCAGGAACTGGCCGGTCAGCGACTCGGGCACGCGCTCGACCTCCGCGGCGGTGCCCTGGGCGATCACGTGGCCGCCGTGCTC
>JAWVFG010000148.1:0-2965 GCA_033856335.1 Solirubrobacterales bacterium | reverse complement strand
GAGAGAACCACCAGCGCACGGCCGGCGGACTCGACGATCTGGCGAACGGCCTCCTCGGGCGAGACCTCCATCTCGTTGTAGGGCGCCGGCTGATCCTTGTCCTTCTCGGGATCGAACTTGGGGAAGTTGAGCTTGACGACGTCGGCGCCCATCTCCATCGCCATGCGCGCCGCGTAGTCGATCGCGTAGAAGGAGTTCGCGCCGCCCTTCTTGTCGATATCCCGGCCGCGCGGGTAGGCCCAGATGATCAGCGGCATGCCGTAGCGCTCGCAGTCCTCTCGAACGCCCTTGAGCTGGTGCAGGTCGGCGTCCTGCCGGGGGGAGCCGAGGTACATCGTGTAGCCGACGGCGTCCGCGCCCAACCTGACCGCATCCTCGACCGAGGAGTTGGTCGTGGAGAGGGCGTCCTCCGACGGCGGGACGTCGGTCTTGCCGTTGACCTTGAGGATCAGCGGCACCTGGCCCGCGTAGTCAGGGTAGTAGCGGGTGGCGAGCCCGATCTGGCAGGCGATCGCCGAGTAGCCGGCCTCGGCCGCCAGGCTGAACTGGTACTCCGGGTCCTTCGAGGCGGGGTTCGGGAAGAAGTCGCGGGGGCCGTGCTCGATTCCCTGGTCGATCGGGAGCAGCATCAGGGTCCCGTTGCCGGGGCCGTAATCGAACAGCAGCCGGCGCAGCCGCGCGCGCTTGCCCGGCGAGAGCGTTGCGAGAAGCGACTTCTGCTCGGTTACCGACTTGACTTCCATCTTTGCGACTACCTCCTGGAGTTGGGCCTTGATCGCCAGTATGCCCGATCTTCTTCATCCCCCACGGCTGTCATGGTCCCGATTCGTGCTCGACCACAACTTCACCGGGACGCCGTTCACCCTCGGAATCGAGGAGGAACTGATGATCTGCGACGCCGAGAGCCTCGAGCTCTCCCAGTCGATCGAGGTGATTCTCGGCGACCTCCCCGAGGACGTTCCCGGCGAGGTGAAGCCGGAGCTGATGCAGTCGGTGCTCGAGGTCGCGACCCGCCCCTGCGCGGACGTGGCCGAGGCGGGGGAGGAGCTTCGGCGGCTGCGTCGCCTTGTCCGCGAGGTCGCGGCCCGAAACGGGCTGGCGATCGGGGCGGCCGGGACCCATCCCGGCGCGCTGTACGAGGACCAGCTGATCGTCGACAGGCCCCGGTACAGGGAGCTGGCGTCCGAGCTGAGCTGGATCGCCGAGCAGGAGCTCATCTTCGGCACCCACGTCCACGTCGGCATCGACGACGCGGAGAAGGCGATCTACGTCGCCGACGGCATGCGCGGGTACCTGCCGCTCCTGCTGGGGATGTCCTCCAACTCGCCGCTCTGGCGCGGCAAGACCACCGGGATGATGTCGTCCCGGACGCCGGTGTTCCGCGCGTTCCCCAGAGTCGGGATCCCGCCCTATTACGGCAGCTGGGAGATCTACTCGCACCGCGTCGAGCAGATGATGCGCGGTGGCGCGATCCCGGACTACACCTATCTGTGGTGGGACGTCCGGCCTCACCCCAACCTCGGCACAGTCGAGCTCCGCGTCTTCGACCAGCAGACTCGAATCGACAGCACGATCGGGTTCGCAGCGCTCGGCCAGGCTCTGGCCCACCGGCTCGCCTCCGATTACGACGAGGCCGTGCCGAGCATCGAGCACCCCCACGAGCTGATCGACGACAACAAGGTCCGCGCAGCCGTGGTCGGGATCGAGGGGAAGCTGATCGACTTCGATCACGGCCTCGAGGTGCCGGGGGCGAAGATGGCGCTGGCGGTGATCGAGGACCTGCGCGAGCACGCGCAGGAGCTCGGCTGCGAGGACGAGCTGGCGGCGCTCGTCGACCTGGTGGACGATGGGACCGGCGCGCGCCGCCAGCTCGACTGGCTCTCCGACCACGGCGACGTCGGCGGGCTGATGCGGGAGATCGTCGCGGCCAGCGACCCCGATCGCTAAAGGCCGGATTCGAACTTGATCCGGTCCCTGCGATACGATTTTCGTAGCGGAATACCGGCTTTTTGCCGCACTTAATACGAAATCCGTATCAATGGCCTCGCCCAGACCAGTTGAAAGCGTTCTCGACCTGCTCGGTCGGCGCTGGGCCCTGCGCCTGATCTGGGAGCTGCGGCGGAGCACGCTCCAGTTCTCCGAGCTCCGCCGGCGGACGGGAATCAGCCCGTCGGTGCTCTCCGCGAGACTCGGGGACCTCGTCGACGCCGACGTCGTGGAGCGCGATCCGGGCCGCCGCTATCGCCTCAGCGGCCGGGGCCGGGAACTGGCCCGTTTGCTCTACGAGATCAACAGATGGGCTGAGCAGGCCGGGGTATCCTCGCGGGATGAGCTCGCCTGAGTTGAGCGTCGTCTGCCGGAGCTGCGGCGAGGAGGTCAGCCCCTATGTCACCGAGTGCCCGTACTGCGGCACGCGGCTGCGCAAGCGGGCGCCGAAGCTCGAGCTGCGCGGCGACGAGATCACCCCGAGGCAGACGCGCCGCTCGCGACGCCGCCTGGCCCGTGCGCAGCGCGCCGAGCGCGTGGGCGAGCGGCCCTATGCCGTGATCGCGGCGATCCTGATTCCCGCCCTGCTCGTGCTGGTGCGCGTGGCGAGCCCCACGCTCAGCACCTTTGAGCTCGGCGGCCTGGTTGGGCCGGTCGGTGGCGACTGGTGGCGGTACCTGGCGTCGCCCTTCATCTACCCCGACGTCGGGTACCTCTTCGTCGCCTCGATCGGCATCGCGATCTTCGGAACCGCGGTCGAGCAGCGCCTCGGCACGATTCCGACGGCGGTCCTGATCCTCGCCTGCGGCTCACTCGGCATGCTGGCCGCGGACGGGATGGAGACGGCGTTCGCGCCGCACAATGACGTCCTCTTCGCCTCCGGTGGAAATGGCATCGCCCTCGGGTTGCTCGGTGCCTGGGCGGTGATTCGCGGCGCCGAGGTTCGCGGGCACCCGGGCGAAGACGTCGAGGTGATCGG
>JAWVFG010000147.1:0-7438 GCA_033856335.1 Solirubrobacterales bacterium | reverse complement strand
ATCTGATTGCCGAGCTCGACGGCTATCGCGCCCACCAGGGTCGAGCCGCCTTCGAAGCTGATCGAGCTCGCGACCTGCGGCTCAAGCTGCTCGGTTACGACGTCGTCCGGCTCACCTGGCGCCAGCTCATCGCCGAGCCGGCGGACATCGCGGCGACGCTGCGCGGGCTCCTTCGGGCTCGCCACAAGTAGCATCAGCGGCGTGGACCCAGAGAAAGCACGCGAGCGACTTGCCGAGGAGCGCGCCCGGATCGAGCGCGAGCTCGCGGAGCACGGGCAGGAAGAGACGTCCGATGAGCCCAAGGACTCCGGTGATCAGGCCAACGAGCTCGAGCAGACCGACACGGAGAACGCCCTGCGGGCGGACCTGCGTCAGACGCTCGAGGCGATCGAGCGGGCTGAGGCCAGGCTCGAGGACGGGACCTATGGCGTCTCAGTCGTCAGCGGGGATCCGATCCCCGACGAGCGCCTCGCGGTGATCCCCTGGGCCGATCGGAACGTCGGGGAAGAACCCGGCGGACGCGGCTAGGGCCGCCGCGCTGAGACCAGCAGGTTGTAGAAGAGCTGCGGCGGCAATCGCGGCTCGAGCACCTGGCTGTCCACCCGCTGCAGCGCCAGATAGCTGCGGAACGCGAAGCGCCTCCAGCCCCAGGGCACCTGGTCGGGCTCGGCGCTCGCCTCCAGCGTCCGCACCGTCCAGCCGTGGATCGACGCGAGCAGCTCCTCGCCCCGCACCCTGACCTCGGCCAGCCCCGCCGCCTCGCAGAAGTGGCGCAGGTCGCCGGGGGAGAAGGCATGGACGTCGACCTCCGGCTCGAGGTCGTGCCCGTTGCCCGCGGCCTCCGCCTCGTAGTCGCGTGCCGCCGCGCCGACCAGGCGTCGCCAGAGCGGAGCCGTCAGCAGTGCGGTCCGCTTCGGGATTGCCGACAGGAAGTCGCCGTAGCGGGAGGGCTCCCCGCAGAAGGCGAGCGTCCCACCCGGTCGCAGGATCCGGTTGAACTCGGAGAAGGCCTGCGCGAGGTCGGGAATGTGGTGAAGGACCGCGTGGCCGAAGACGAGGTCGAAGCTCTCGTCGGGGAAGGGAAGTGTCTCGGCCTCGGCGGCCGCCGTCCGCACCTCGAGGCCGAGCCGCTCGGCATTCTCCTCGAGCGTCGCCAGCATCCCGGGTGAGATGTCGGTGGCCGTGGCCCGCTCGATCGCGCCCGCCTGGAGGAGGTTGAGCGAGAAGTACCCGGTCCCCGCGCCGATCTCCAGCGCATCCCCAAACGCCGCCTCCGGCCAGTGCCCCAGCGCCTTGCGCAGCTTCCCGGCGACCTGGTCCCGCCCGACGGGGCCGAAGTCGATGCCCCACTTGGAGTCGTACGAGGAGGCCGCCACGTCGTGGTAGCGCTCGTTTACCTCCTTGATGCGGTCCGGGCTCGCGGGCGGGGGCATGGGGCGGGATCGTAGCTACGGCTTCGCCATCAATCGCGGCCACAGGCGGTCGCCCCACCATTCATTAGTCGGGTCGCGCTTTCGCGCGCCCTCGCATTAAGGGCTTCGCCGTCCGCTCCAAAGTGGAGCGGCCTGGTGGCCGCTACCGGTCGTACCTCGCGATCGCCCGCAGGGACAGCCCGATCAGGACCACGCCCATGACGATGATCACCCCGATGCAGACGAGCAGCTTGTCGATCACCCAGCCATCGATGATCAGGGCCCGCAGGCCGACGATCACGTAGCTCACCGGGTTGATGCGCGCCAGCGTCTCCATCACCGGCGAGAGCCGGTCGAATGGCACGAAGTTCGGGGTCAGGAAGAGGAGCGGAAAGAAGAGCAGGAAGCTGGTATTGGTCGCCTGCACGTTGCGAGTCGTGAGCGCGACGAGGATCCCGAAACCCGCATAGGCGACCCCGAAGAGCGAGGCGAGGAGAACGACAACCACCGCGCCCGCGGGACCGGACTGGACGTGGGCACCGAACGCGATCCCGGCCAGCATCACCACGGTGGACGCTGCGACCCCGCGGACCAGGTCGGCGCCCAGCCTGCCGACGATCAGCGACGTGCGCCGGATCGGAGCGACGAGCAGCTTGTCGAAGTAGCCGCTGTCGATCTCGGTGACAAGCGCCAGGCCGGTGGTCGCGGTCGCCACCGCGAACATCAGCGAGACAGGCATCTGGAAGGCGACGTACCCCTGGCCGTGCAGGAACGGGGTGGTGCTCGGGAAGGTCTTGGAGACCTGGCCGATGTTGACCGCGAGGAAGAAGAGCGGGATGAAGAGCGTCGGGATCGTCGCCTCCGGGTAGCGGATCACCTCCCGCACTGCTCGGCGGCCGAGCAGCAGAACCTCGGTCATGGAGCCACCGCCCGCGCCGCGGCCTCATCCTGCTCGGCGGCCTCGTCCGGGTGGTCGGTGCCGGCACCCTCCAGGCGCCGCCCGGTCGCCTCCAGGAAAACGTCGTCCAGGGAGGGCCGCGAGACCGAGATCGCGCCCACCTCGACGTCCGCCGTGTCCAGCCGGCGGACGATCTCCGCGATCGACGCGGCGCCGTTCTCGACGAAGAGGGCCAGAGCGTCCTGCTCGGCGATCACCCGGTCGAGGCCGGGGAGCTCGCCGATCACCTCCCGCGTGCGCTCGGCGTCGGCACCGTGCAGCTCGACCGAGACGACGTCCTTCCCGATCTCCGCCTTCAGGCTCTCGGGAGTCCCCTCGGTGACGATCTCGCCGGCGTCGATGATCGCCAGGCGCTCGCAGAGCTCGTCGGCCTCCTCCAGGTACTGGGTGGTGAGGAAGATCGTCGTGCCGGTCGCGTTGATGCTCCTCACCTCGTCCCACACCGTGAGCCGGGAAGCGGGGTCGAGGCCCGTCGTCGGCTCGTCCAGAAAGAGCACCTTCGGCTGATGGACCAGAGCGCTAGCCAGATCGAGCCGCCGCTTCATCCCGCCCGAGTAGGTCTTGGTCCTCCGGTCGGCGGCCTCGGTCAGCCCGACCAGCTCGAGCAGCTCGGCCGCGCGCTCACGCCCTGCGGCGCCCGAGATCCCGTACAGGCCGCATTGGAGCTCGAGCAGCTCCCGGCCCGTCTGCACCGGGTCCAAACCGATCTCCTGCAGCGCCACCCCGATGTTGTGGCGCACCGCGTCGCCGTCGGCGACCACGTCATAACCCGCGACCGAGGCGCTGCCGGCGCTCGGCGGGAGCAGTGTGCAGAGCATCCGGACCGTGGTCGACTTCCCGGCGCCATTCGGCCCGAGGAAGCCGAAGACCTCGCCCGCGGGCACCTCGAGATCGACACTGCGCACGGCCTCGATGCCGCCCTTGAAGGTGCGGGTCAGGCCACGGGCCTCGATCGCAGGGGATATTCCGGTGTTCTCCGTCAACTCGTTTCCTTCCGTCCTTGGCATTCCCCGTCTATGACCGGACTGCCGGCCGGAACTCATCGGTCGCGGCGAGTCCGCACTCTACGAAAGCGGATAGTCCCTAACTTCCCCGCGATGAGCGAAGCCGATCAAACCTACCTTCAGGAGAACCAGCCGAACGGCGTGCCGCCGCTCGAGCTGACCGGGGAGCGGACCCTCCCCGACGTCCCCGAGGAGAACTACTGGTACCGCCGCCACGTCGCGGTCTACGAGTGGATCGCCGAGCGCTGCGCCGGCCTGCGGGTGGTCGACCTGGCCTGCGGGGAGGGCTACGGCTCCGACCTGCTCGCGCGCAGCGCCGCGGAGGCGATCGGCGTCGACGCGAACCCCGCGGCGCATGAGCACGCGCGCGCCCGCTACCGCCGCCCGAACCTGAGCTTCCAGCGAGGGCTCGTCGAGGACTTCGACCAGGAGGTCGATGCTGTCGTCTTTCTTCAGACGATCGAGCACATCCACGAGCCCGACCAGCTCCTGGACCGGATCGCGCGCATGGCCCCGGTCGCCTTCATCTCGACCCCGAACCGCCTCACCCTCGCCCCGCCTGGCGCAGAGAAATCGGACAACCCCTGGCACCTCCGGGAGTACGACGCCGGTCAGTACCGCGAGCTGCTGGAGCCCCATTTCGGGAGGATCGAGTTGCTCGGGCTCTTCCATGCCCGCAAGCTCCGAGCTCACGAGCTCGCCATTCGAGCCGGGTGGGACCGGGTCCACCCTGCGCTCCACATCACCAAGCCGTTCTACGACCGCTTCATCCCGGCGATCAGTGCCCGCGACTTCGCCCTGCGGGCGAGCGAGCTCGATCGAGCGCTCGACTTCCTGGCGATCTGCCGTTCCTAGCGCCATGGCTGACCGCACCGTCGGCGACCTGGCCATCGTCCTCCATTCGCACATGCCCTACGTGGAGGGCTTCGGGACCTATCCCTTCGGCGAGGAGTGGCTCTTCGACGCATTCGCCCGCTCCCACCTGCCCGTGCTGGACGTCGCGGAGCGGGTGACGATGACCATCACCCCGGTCCTCGCCGACCAGCTCGAGGCCGACGGGGTGGGGGAGAGGATGCTCCGCTTCCTGCGCCGCCACCGTGTCGATGCCGCCGACCGCGATGTCGCCGACGCCGGCGCCGCGGTCCGACCGGCGGCGAGGGCGGAGGCCGACCACTACACGCGCGCGATGAAGCGATTGCGGAAGCTGGGGGGCAACCCATTGCGCGCCTTCCAGGACGCGCACGCCAGGGGCCGCATAGCCCTGATGGCGTCGGCCGCGACGCACGCCGTCCTTCCCAAGCTCGCCACGCTGGCCGGCCGGCGCCTGCAGGTGGACGCCGGGCTTCGCTCTCATGAACGCCGCTTCGGCAAGACCCAGGGCTTCTGGCTGCCCGAGTGCGCCTACGTGCCCGGTCTCGAGGGCATCCTCGCTGAGCGCAGCCTCGCCTACACCTGCCTCGATCAAAGCTCCCGTGAGCACGGCACCGCGGCGCTTGCCCCCATTCGCCTACCGGGCGGCCCCATCGGCTTCACGATCGACTGGCCGACCGTGCAACTGGTCTGGTCCGATCAGGGTTACCCGTCGGACCCCGCCTACCTGGAGTACCACCGGCTCTCGGCGAACGGGATGCGGCTCTGGTCCATCTCCGGGACGCCCTACAACCCGGCGGTGGCCGCCAAGCGGGCGGCCGAGCACGCCGCCTCCTTCCTCGCCGCGGTTCGCGATCGCCTCGAGCGCCACCGCGCCGACCGCGGCCGACGGGGCCTATGCACCTTCGCGATCGACACCGAGCTGCTCGGCCACTGGTGGGCCGAAGGACCCACCTGGCTGCGGGAGGTGCTGAAGGGGGCCGAGCTGGACGGTGTGCGGCTGCTGACCCTGCCCCAGGCGCTCGGCGAGCACGAGGGCGAGGACCGCCCAGCCTTCGAGGCGAGCTGGGGCGAGGGAAAGAGCCTGGAGACCTGGGACTCCCCGTTGGTCTCCGATCTCGTCTGGGCCACGCGCCGCTCCGAGCTGCGCCTGCTGCGCGCGCTCTCCCTGCGGGCCGTCGAGGGCGCTTCGGCCCAGCGCGCTGCGAGGGAGCTGCTCGCCCTGCAATCGAGCGACTGGGCGTTCATGGACCACCGCGGCCAGGCAGGCGACTATCCGTACTCACGCGCGACCGCCCACGCTCAGGGCCTGCTGGAGGCCATAGACTCCTCCGAGGCAGTCGACGCACGGGTGCGCAATCTCGCCCCTGACCTGAGTCTGGCGCCGCTGCTCGAGCCCTAGACCTAGACAATGAATCGCGTCCTGATCCTCTCCTGGGAGTACCCGCCCCTGATCGAAGGTGGCCTGGCTCGCCATGTCCGAAAGCTCTCGGAGGCCCTCGTCGAGCGCGATACCGAGGTCCATGTGCTCACCAGGGGCGGGGAGGAGTCCCCATCCGAGGAGGTGATGGCGGGCGTCCACGTCCATCGCGTCATGGAGCCCACCCGCCCCGCGGAGCTCAACGAGTTCGTCGCATGGGTCGAGCGCATGAATTCCGACATGCTTGCCGCTGGCGTCGAGCTCGGCGATCGCTACGACTTCGACCTGGTCCATGGCCACGACTGGCTGGTTGCCAACGCCTGCGACCACCTCGCGCGGCGCTTCGGCTCCCCGCTGGTCACCACGATCCACGCGACCGAGCACGGCCGCCACCAGGGCTGGGTCGAAAAGCACCCGCAGGCCTACATCCACGGCGTCGAGCGCTGGATCACCAACCGCTCGGATCGCGTGATCGCCTGCTCCACCTTCATGCGGGAGCAGATCGTCGACGTCTTCGGGGTGCCCGAGCCCTCGATCGAGGTCATTCCCAACGGAATCGACCCCGAGGACCTGCAGCCCCACAACGACGACGAGCTCCGCCGCCTGCGCGCCGAGTTCGCCGAGCCGGAGGAGTCCCTGGTCCTGCTTGTCGGCCGGCTGGTCTACGAGAAGGGTTTTCAGGTCGCACTCGAGGCGCTTCCCGAGATCATCGAACGCATCCCGAACACGCGCTTCGTGGTCGCGGGCTCCGGGACCCACGAGCAGGAGCTTCGCCGCCAGGCCGAGGAGCTCGGGCTGATGCAGCACGGCACCTTCGTAGGCTGGATCGGCGACGACGTCCTGCACTCGCTCTACCGGATCGCCGACGTCTGCGTCGTCCCCTCGATCTACGAGCCCTTCGGCCTGGTCGCGCTGGAGGCGATGGCCTCGAGCTGCCCCTGCATCGTCGCCGACACCGGCGGCCTACGGGAGGTGGTGCCGCACGACGAGGTCGGTCTGCGCTTCCGCGCCCGCGACCCGCAATCCCTGGCCGAGATGACGGTTCGGGTCCTGGACGACGCCAAGCTCTGCCGTCGTCTCACCGCCGAGGCATTCGAGCACTTGAGCCGCTTCGACTGGGGCGATGTCGCCGAGAGGACCGAAGGCATTTACGCGGACCTGGCGGGCAGCCGTGACCCGGCTTCCTGACGGGCGGCGCGAGGTCTACCCCTCGCGCGAGGCGAGGCCGAAACGCAAGGCCCCCGACTTCGGCCCCGGCCTCAACGTCAGCGTGCCGATCTCCTTCGGCCTGCCCCTCGTCGTGGTCGGGATCGCCCTGGTCGCCGCCGCGGTCAACTCGGGCAGCCTGGTCTTCTGGATCACCGGCGGGGTCGCCCTGGCGGGCGGCGTGCTCCTCTTCGCCTCGGGCAAGCGCCTGTAGCCGGGACTACTTGCGGTGCTTCTTGTGCTTCTTCTTCTTGCAGGAGCGCTTCTTGTGCTTCTTGGACGCGGCCGCGCGGTGCTTGCGATGCTTCTTCTTGGCCTTCTTGCACTTGCCGGCCGTCGCACCGTTGCCGGCGCCGCAGCCGTCGACGGTCGCGGTTGAGTCGACCGCCGTGCTCGCGCCGTTGTAGCCCTGGAACTCCGCGTGGAAGACGGGGGCGGGCGGCGCGCAGAGGTCACGGTTCGCGAGCAGCATGCCGGGGTCTGGCAGGAAGGCGAGCTGGAAGTGGGCTATCGGGATATCCGGTAGGCCGTTGAAGGTCACGCTGCTGTCGAGTCCCAGCGACCCCTG
>JAWVFG010000146.1:0-3342 GCA_033856335.1 Solirubrobacterales bacterium | reverse complement strand
AGCGTGGGCGCCGTCGTCACCATCGGCGTGCACATCGGGGCCGCCTTCCAGCCGGTGACCCCGGCGGGCTGGGCAACCGATTCAAGCTGTACGCCGGCCTACGACGAGCAGCATGGGACCCCGGCCGGCCCTGCGACGACCCCGAGCCTCACCGAGACCTCCCTCACGGTCAATCCACCGGCGGAGGCTGCCGATCTCGAGGCGGTCGTGCAGGCGGTCTGCCCAGGGGGGTCCCCAAAGCTGGTCCTCTCGGCCGACGACATCCGCGAGGCGGGCCGGGACCTCTCCGAGTTCGACGTCCCGAGCGGGTTCGATCTGAGCAGGCTCTCCGTGGCCGAGCCGGTCTATGCGACGGTCGGCATCGCATCCGACGGCAAGCTCGCCCTGAAGGGCATCACCAGCGATCAGGGCGCCGGCGGCGCGGACGACGCGAGCCAGGGCCAGGGATCGCTGGCCGGCAAGTAGCTGGTTCGAGCTAGGCGACCGCTGGGACGGCCGGCGGCGCGACGGTCTCCACGGCCGCCTCGAACATGTATGCCGCCGAAGATCTCGGCGGATGGACCTCCAGCAGCAGGCGCGACGGGTCCGGGGCGGGCTTGGTCCGATTCCCCTGAGAGAATCCGCGGGTGAGATGACCGAGTCCACGACCCCGCACACCTGAGAGCGCGCGTGGCGCTTCGCATCCCTGTGTCCTCGGGCTCGCCTTTGGCACCACCAAAGGCTTCGCCCTGCGTCCTTGGTCTGCTCGGCCACGCCCGCTCTCAGTTGCACGCGGCCATGTACTCGGTCATCTAGATGCTCTGTGGCGCGATCGACATCGGCTCGAACACGACCCGACTGCTTGTTGCCGAGCCAGAGGAGGGCCAGCTCCGCAAGGTGATGGAGCAGCGCGCCTACACCCGGATCGGCAAGGACGCCTCCAAGAACGGGAAGATCACGGCCGAGAAGATCGCCGAGGTGGCCGAAGTCGTCACCACGCAGGTACGGCTCGCCCATGAGATGGGGGCCGAGGTCGTGAAGACCGTGGCGACGGCCGCGATCCGGGAATCCAAGAACCGCGACAAGGTCGTCAAGGAGATCGAGGAGGCCGCGCAGGTCGAGGTCGACGTTCTGGACGAGGAGGAGGAGGGCCGCTTCGCCTTCATCGGGGCGACCAAGTCGCTCGGGCACCCGGTCGAGGGGACGATCGCCGTCGTCGACGTCGGTGGCGGCTCCTCGGAGGTGATCTACGGCACCGTGCCGGACGGCGTCACCGAGGTGAAGTCATTCAAGATCGGATCGGGCTCCCTCACCGAGGACCACCTGGAGTCAGATCCTCCATCGGCCGGCGAGATCCGCGGCCTGCGCGACCACATCTCCGACTTCTTCGAGAAGGTCGAGCTCGAGCCGCCCGACCAGGCCGTCGCCGTGGGCGGTAGCGCGACCTCGCTTCGGACTCTCGTGGGGGCGGTGCTGGAGTACGAGACGCTCGAGCGGGCGGTGCGAGTTCTCTCCAGCGACGAGATCGCCGACGTCGCCAAGCGCTTCGAGCTCGACTCTCGCCGGGTCAAGCTGCTGCCCGCCGGCGTCCTGCTGCTCGAGAAGTTCTCCCAGATGCTCGGCATGCCGCTGCAGATCGGCCGGGGCGGCCTGCGGGAGGGGATCATCCTCACCCTGCTGAACGGGCACGAGAACGGTTCCGCCCAGAAGCTGGCCGCCTAATAAAGGGGTTTCGGGCCGCTCCCATCGTCTGTAGGCTGCCGCGGATGAGAAGGGCGTCCCGACTGGTTTTGATTCTCTGCGCCGCGACGGTTGCCGCGATCCTGCCGGCTCAGATTGCCAGTGCAGCGACCCCGATCGGCGAGTATCAGCTCCAGGGCACCCTGGCATCCAGCGGGGGCGTTGGGCCCGCCCTTACCGACATCGGCACCGGCAACGCGTTCCAAGCCGACACGGTCAACGGAGCCTCGCGTCAAGTCCTGTCCTTCCCCGCCCACAACGGCCTGCAGATGAGCCCGGCCGGACTGGGCTCGGCCGGCTTCTCGGTGGTCACCACGTTTCGTCTTGCCACCGTTGCCGGGTACAACAGGATCCTCGATCTCAGCAACAACTCCAGCGACAGCGGCCTCTACGCAAACGACGGAAAGGCCGACATCTATGTCGAGAGCGACGGCCAGGACCACAACAGCGCCAGCGGCGTGTTCGCCGACAACACCTACGCGACCGTGGTCTTCATCAACGGCGATGTCTTCGCCGCGCATTCCCGCGTCTTCGTCAACGGCGTCTTTGCCACTGACTACTCCGGGTACCTGCCACTGATGGGCGACACCCTCCGCTTCTTCAAGGACGCCTCCGGCGGCGGCGGCACGCCCAACGAGGACTCTGCAGGCGCGGTGTCGTGCATCCGCGTCTTCAACGGGCAGCTGTCCCTTGCCGAGGTGAGTGCGATCGGCACGAGCCCGACCTGCGGGTATTCGGCGCCGGCCTCGCCGGCCACGCCCGCGAAACACAAGAAGAAGTGCAAGAAGAAGCACAAGAAGCGCGCCGCCACCACGGCGAAGAAGTGCAAGAAGAAGCACCGGCGCTAGCCGGGCCTCAGTAGGTTGTGTGGCCCGATGGCGAAGGCCAAGCCGATCCCCGATCTGAGCGTCGACGACGCGTATGCGGATGCCGCCGCGAAGATCGTCTCGGTTCGCGGCGCCGAGCTCGCCGAGCAGGCCCAGGGGGTCCTGGACACCGGCGACATCGAGCGCGTCCACGACATGCGGGTGGCGACACGCCGCCTGCGCGCCGCCCTTGAGATCTTCGAGCCGTGCTTCCCCGCCAAGCCTTACGGCGAGGCCCTCGCCGAGGTGAAGCGGCTCGCGGACGCCCTCGGCGAGCGGCGGGACCGCGACGTGGCCATCGCCGCGCTCCACAACTTCAACGACCAGATGGCCGCTCCGGATCGCCGCGGCGTCGGCTCGCTGATCGAGCGCCTCCGCGGCGAGCAGGAGGAGGCCAACAGGGAGCTGGCGCCCCTGGTCGCCGACGAGAACCTGAGGGCGCTGCGCGAGAGGATGGCCGAGCTGGTGGCCGGGAGCGCAGCCGCGTGAAGGCTCGCGAGGTCAAGAAGCTCGATCCCTCTCGCTCGCTCGGGGAGAACGCCGCCCGGATCATCCAGGTGAGGCTCGACGAGATGATGGGCTTCGCGCCGCGGGCGCTCGAGGGGAAGACGAGGTCCCAGCACGACATGCGGATCGCGGCGAAGCGGCTCCGCTACGTGCTCGAGGTGACCGGCTTCAGCTTCGGCCGCCCGGCCGACACCGCGCGCCGCCGTGCGCGCGACCTCCAGGACATCCTGGGTGAGATCCACGACTGCGA
>JAWVFG010000145.1:0-11864 GCA_033856335.1 Solirubrobacterales bacterium | reverse complement strand
CTGCGAGGGATGGTCGACCGCAAGCTGCTGCGCCGGGTGGCCGCGATCCTCTTCCACCGGCGCGCCGGGTTCTCCGCCAACGGGATGGGTGTCTGGCGCGTCCCCGAGGAGGACATCCTCGAGGTGGGCGCGCGCATGGCGGCCGTTCGCGGCATCTCCCACTGCTATCAGCGCCCGACCTACGCGGACTGGCCCTACAGCGTCTTCACCATGGCCCACGGCCGCTCGAAGGAGGAGTGCGACGCCGTGCTCGACGGGATCGCCACACAGCACGACCTCCACGGCGATGATCGCGCCGTCCTCTACTCCTCGACGGAGTTCAAGAAGATCCGCCTCCACTACTTCACCGACGACTACGCCCGCTGGGAGGCTGAGCACTCATAAGCCGGTCCGAGGAGCTGTACCGGCGAGCGCTCCAGGTGATGCCCGGCGGGGTCAACTCCCCGGTGCGGGCGATGCGGTCCATCGGCCGTGACCCCATCTTCATCGATCGCGGCGAGGGCCCCTACATCTGGGACGTCGACGGCACTCGCTATGTCGACTGGGTCTCCTCCTGGGGACCGCTGATCCTGGGCCACGCCGACCCGCTCGTTGTCGATGCGGTCCGCACCGCCGCCGGACGCGGCACCAGCTACGGAGCGCCAACCCGCGGTGAGGTGGACCTGGCGACCGAGGTGGTCGATCGCTTCGCGAGCGTGCAGATGATCCGCATGACCAGCTCCGGCACCGAGGCGACCATGTCGGCGCTGCGGCTGGCCCGTGCCGTCACCGGGCGCACCACGATCCTCAAGTTCGCCGGCGCCTACCACGGCCATGTGGACGGCCTGCTCGCCGAGGGCGGCTCGGGCCTGGCGACGGCGGGCGTCCCGGCCAGTCCCGGCGTCACCGAGGCCCAGGCCTCCGACACCGTGGTCGTGCCCTGGAACGACTCCGCCGCGGTCGAGGAGGCGATCGCGACGCGCCAACCGGCGGCGGTGATCGCCGAGCCGATCCCGGCAAATATGGGAGTCGTCCCGCCCAAACCGGGGTTCCTGGAACACCTCAGGCACGCCACCGCCGATGCTGGCGCGCTGCTGATCCTCGACGAGGTGATCAGCGGCTTCCGTGTCGCCCGGGGGGGCGCCCAGGAGCTGCTCGGGGTGGAGGCTGACCTGACCGTGATGGGCAAGGTGCTGGGGGGAGGGCTCCCCGCCGCCGCGTACGGGGGCTCGCGGGAGCTGATGGAGCGAATTGCGCCCGCCGGCGACGTCTACCAGGCGGGGACCCTGTCGGGCAATCCGCTCGCCGTCGCCGCCGGGCTCGCCACGTTGCGCAAGCTCGACGGCGCGGCCTACGTCGGGATTGACTCAGTGACCACACGGCTCGCCACCGGTCTGCGGCAGGCGGCCGGGGACCTCCCCGTCCAGGTCGCGTGCGTGCCGGGGTTGGTGACGGTCTTCTTCAGCGCCGATCCCGTCCGCGACTTCGCCGGCGCCGCGGCCTGTGACGCCAAGGCCTATGGCCGCTTCTGCCGGGCGATGCTCGACCGCGGCGTCTATCCGCCCGCCTCGCAGTTCGAGGCGTGGTTCCCCTCCCTCGCCCACGACGACGAGTCGATCGAGCAGACGATCGCGGCGGCTGGAGAGGCGTTCCAGCGGGCTATTTCCTGACGCCCGGGCTAATCTCGCTCCCGCATGGCCTCGACCGGCACCTCGCTCGCCGCCCTGGCAGCGCTCCTTCGCGACGGCGAGAACGTGATCTCGCCGTATGTCCGCGACTCCGATGACGAGGCCGCGCTCGGGGCACTGGCCGCCGCCGGCCCTCGTGCCGCCGCGGCCCCCGACGAGTACGTCCTGCTCGTTGAGGCGATTCGGGAGGGCTACCTGCTGCACTACGAGCAGCCGAGGCTGATCGAGGGAGCCGATGAGGACCTCCGGTTGCTCGCCGGCGACTACCTCTACGCCCTCGGCCTCGAGAGGCTCGCCGCGCGAGGCGACCTCGACGCGGTCCGGGAGCTCGCCGACCTGATCAGCCTCTCGGCCCAGGTCCATGCCGAGAACGGGGACGGATCGGCCGGCACCAAACGGGGTGCTCCTCGCTCCGCTCAGAGCACCCTCGTACAGGCCGCTGCGCTTTGGCTCGCAGCGGCTGTCACAGTCGGCGCCGGGCCCACCGATGAGCACCAGAGCGCCAAGGAGGCGGTGCGTCGCGACGAGCCCGATGCGGTCGAGCGGCTGCTCGTCAGCGCCGCCGAAACAGCCCGCCGATCGGGCATGGGCGACGCCCTGGCTCCCGCAGCCGAGGCGATAGGCTTCGCCGCCGAGGACGTCCTGGAACGTGGCTGATCAGGGAAACGACAAGCAGGGGGCACCGAAGGGTCTGCCGAAGCCCGAGCCGGCGGGCTACTTCGAGGGCGAGTCCATGAATCGGCGGACTGCCTTCACGATCGGTGTCCAGGCGCTGGGCGGGATCGCCGGCGCGGCCATCGTGTTGCCCGCGATCGGCTTCGCGACCGCCCCCCTCTTCGAGCAGGAGAACGAGCCCTGGCAGTCGGTCGGCCCGACCTCGGACTTCAGCCCCGACACGTACAAGCCGGTGGTGATCACCGCCGTCCAGGGGATCGGCGAGACGGGCAAGACCACCGCCTACGTCCGCCAGGGGAACCCGTCGATTACCGAGGGGACCAAGTATCCGGCGGAATCCTCGAGCGAGTACATCGCGATCTCCACCCGCTGCGCCCACCTCGGCTGCCCCGTCCGGTTCGTCGCCGCCGCCGGCAACTTCATCTGTCCGTGTCATGGCGGCGTCTACGGATTCGTCGGTGAGCGGATCGGCGGCCCGCCCGTGCGCCCGCTCGATCGCTTCCAGACCCGGATCACGAACGGCCAGGTCGAACTCGGCCCGCGCTACAGCGTCACCAACGGCCTCGACCCAGTCCGCGCCCGCGACCCGGGTGAGTTCACCGGTGGTGTCTGGGAATACCTCTACCCGCCGCGGCCGTCCGTGCCGCCGCCGCCGTAGGAGTCGAGCGTGCCCAAGCTTCCCAAGCCAGGACCACTGAGCCGTCCCGCAAAGCCGGGAGAGCGCACCCACGGCGCCAATGGCAACGGCGCCGGCCCCGCCGAGATCGCCAAGGAGGCGGGCGGCGACGTCCTCGGCTGGGTCGACGAGCGCACCGGCGCCGCCGGCTTCCTCACCGGCATGCTCTACCGCAAGGTCCCCAAGGGCACCAACTGGTTCTACACGCTCGGCTCGGCCACGCTGTTCGCCTTCACCTTCCAGGCCCTGACCGGCGTCTTCCTGGCGATGTACTACACGCCGTCGCCGACCCAGGCCTACGGCTCGATCACCCACCTCACCAACGACGTCTGGATGGGCGAGTTCGTCCGCGGGATGCACAAGTGGGGCGCCTCGGTGATGATCGTCTGCATCTTCCTGCACATGGGGCGCACCTTCTTCTTCGGCGCCTACAAGTACCCGCGGGAGCTCAACTGGGTGATCGGGGTCGTGTTGCTGATCCTGACCATGGTGATGGGCCTGACCGGCTACCTCCTTCCCTTCGACCAGCGCTCCTATTGGGCGACTGAGGTGGCCTCCAACATCACCGGCACCGGTCCCGTCCTCGGTCCGTACCTCGCCGACTTCCTGCGCGGCGGCCCGGAGATCGGCGCGACCACCCTGTCGCGGTTCTACGCCATTCACATGCTCCTCGTGCCCGGGTTGATCATCGCCCTGATCGGGGCTCACCTGTACCTCGTCGTCAAGCTCGGCACCACCGCGCCGCCCTGGCTCAAGGCCGAGAGGCCGAAATCGCTGCGCAAGGAGGAGGTCGGGTGAACAGGCGGGAGAAGGAGGCCTATCTCCGCGAGTACGGGGCCCTGAAGAAGAAGGGCAAGCCTTTCTTCCCCTATGCGGTCCTGAAGGACACGACGATGATGCTGATCGTCGCGCTCGTGATCGTGGCGCTGTCGATCCTCCTGGGCGCGGAGCAAGGTCCGAAGGTCGATCCCACCACGACGACCTATACGCCGCGCCCTGACTGGTACTTCTTCTTCCTCTTCGAGCTGCTGCGGGTGATCAAGCCGCCATGGGCCGTCCCGATCGCGACGGTCGGGATCCCCACCATCGCCATGGTGCTGCTCCTGATGTTGCCCTTCTACGACCGCAACGCCGAGCGAAGGCCGGAGCGGCGGCCGATCGCAGCGACCGCCGGCATCTTGGCGATCATCGCGATGGCCTACCTGACCTTCCTGGGCGCGACAGCCGGGCCCCCGAGCCAGGTCGACCTGAAGACCTCGGCGGCTCTCGAGCCGGGCAAGGAGGTCGTCGCCCAATCGGGCTGCCTCGCGTGCCACAGGCTGGGAGACAACGGCAACAACGGTCCCGGGCCCGAGCTGACGCACATCGGCGCCCGCCTGCCCAGGAACGCGATCGCGCGCTCGCTGCAGGTCGGGCCGAGCATCATGCCGTCCTACTCGGGGCTGTCGCCGCAGAAGTTCCAGGCGCTGACGGCTTACATCGCCTCGCTCAACTGAGCCTGGGGACTAACCTCGGCGTCATGAGTGTCTCGTCCGGCACCGAGGCCGGCAGCGGCGTCCCGCGGCGCGACTCTGAGGAGTTCGCGACCGAGGTTCGCGGCATGTTCGACCGGATCGCGGGCGTCTACGACCTGATGAACTCGGCGATGACCGCGGGACTCCACCACGAGTGGCGCCAGCGGGCGGTCGAGCGGGCGCAGGTCGGCCCCGGCTCCGACGCCCTCGATGTGTGCTGCGGAACCGGCGACCTGGCGCTCGAGCTGCGCAGGCGGATCGGGCCGGATGGCCGTGTGGTGGGGAGCGACTTCTCGGAGCCGATGCTGGAGCTGGCGCGAAGGAAGAGCGGTGACGAAGGCCTGCCGGTCGAGTTCGGCTGGGCGGACGCGCTCGACCTCCCCTACGGGGACGGGAGCTTCGACGCGGTGACGATCGGCTTTGGCGCCAGGAACCTCGCCGATCTCGGCAAGGGCCTCTCCGAGATGGCGCGGGTGCTGCGGCCGGGAGGTCGCGTGGTGATCCTCGAGATCACGCGGCCCGAGCGCGGGCCGATGGCGAGCTTCTACTCCCTCTGGTTCGACCGCGTCGTGCCCGTGATCGGCTCGCTCGCCGGCGATTCCGACGCCTACAACTATCTGCCCAACTCGGTCCGCACCTTCCCAGAGCCCCAGCGCCTCGCGGCGATGATGGACGGCGCCGGCTTCACGGAGATCCGCTGGCTTCTCCTGGCCGGGGGGATCATCGCAATCCACAGCGCCAGCAAGTCCCCATGACCCGCTCGTCCGTGCCGCCTCCCGTGACCGCCGTGATGGACGCCGCGAGCGCCTGGCTGCCGGCCCGCATGGCCGAGGTCGAGGAGCGTCTCGCCGCGCTCTCCGCCGGCTACGGACCCCGCCTCGGCGAGGAGGCCGAGGCGACCCTGGCGGCCGGCGGCAAGCGCCTCCGCCCACTGCTGGTCCTGATGGCCGCCGGAGAGGGCGCGGGGGACCGGGCGGTCCGGACGGCGTCTGCCGTCGAGCTCGTTCACATGGCGACTCTCGTCCACGACGACGTGCTCGACGGGGCGCCGGTCCGGCGCGGCCGCCCGACGGTCGTCGCTCGGTCAGGCCGCGACCGCGCGGTGGGGGTGGGAGACCTGCTCTTCTCGCGAGCATTCGCCGAGCTCGCCGTGGACGGAGGCGAGGCCGAGGTCGCCGAGCTCAGCTCCGCCTCGGTCGCCCTGGCCCTCGGGGAGCTCGCCCAGCGCCACGATGCCTTCGACACCTCTCTCACCGAGGAGCGCTATCTGGAGCGCTGCTCCCTGAAGACGGCCCGGCTCTTCGAGTCCGCCTGCCGGGTTGGGCGCCTGGCGTCGGGCGCGCCGGGGACCGAGGAGCTCGCCTCCTTCGGGCGGGAGATCGGCCTTGCCTTCCAGCTGCTCGATGACGTGCTCGACGTGACGGGGCCGCCGGAGAGGACCGGGAAGGCGCGCGGGACCGACCTGTTGGACGGCACCGTGACGCTGCCGCTGATCCTGGCCCGCAGGCTGGACCCGGGCCTCGCGTCCACCGAGCTGCGCGGACTCGATCAGGAGGGGGCTGAGGAGACCTGCGACCGGATCGCGGCGACGGGGGCGCTCGATGAGGTGCGCGACCGCGCCAAGCAGGGCATCAAGCGCGCCAAGCGGATCCTCTCCTCCGTGGACTTCTCAGATGAGGAGCGCCGGCTGCTCGCGATGATCGCCGACGGGGTCGTCGAGCGCTACTCATAGAAACGGCGGCCCCGGAGGGCCGCCGTTTGCTGAGAGATGACTCTTTGGAGTGCCCTTCTAGAAGTCCTCTGGGAGGATGCTGTCGCTCGCCAGCGCCATGGCGAATCGATCGGCCTCGTCCTCCATGTTTGCCCGGGTGAGAGCGCGAAGATCCTCGATCAGCTCCTGGCCGCCTCGATCGAGCTCCTCGTCGTACTGGTCGACCTCGGGCTGAGAGTAGGTCTGGCGGCCCCACCAGTCGCATTCGGGGCAGCGGAGCTCGACGTGCCAGTGCCCGTCACCCTGCTCGTGCCAGTTGACCGGCTGGACGAGGACGGATGAGCAGCTGGGGCAGGCGTGCATGCCCTCGGTGGACTTGGTGCCCAGTGCGCTCATCGGGGGCTGCATCTTTGTCCGCTTCGGAACTCCCATCGTGTTTGACATATCGGGATCGGCGCGCGTGAGCTTTAGGCCGAAAAGTGAGGTTCTTGCCTGCCTACGGGGAATCCCCGCCATGAATGCGGATAACCCCGCATCCAGCGCCTTCTGCTGTTCTGGCCCGCCAGCGGCCGGAATAGACTGATTTCGATGGTTCTCAGCGACCGCACGATCAAGGAGGAGATAGCCGCCGGCAGGCTGGTGTTCGACCCCTATGACGAGGAGCTGGTACAGCCCTCCAGCGTCGACGTGCGCGTCGACCGCAGCTTCCGCGTCTTCAACAACTCGCGGTACCCGTTCATCGACGTGCGGAAGCCCATGGAGAACCTGACGGAGCTGGTGACGGTTGAGGACGAGGAGCCGTTCGTCCTGCACCCAGGTGAGTTCGTCCTGGGCCAGACCCTGGAGCGGGTCGCCCTGCCGAGCGACCTGGTGGCTCGCCTGGAGGGGAAGAGCTCCCTCGGGCGGCTCGGTCTCGTGATCCATTCGACCGCCGGCTTCGTGGATCCCGGGTTCGAGGGCAACCTCACCCTCGAGCTCTCCAACCTCGCCAACCTGCCGATCACCATCTACCACGGCATGCCGATCGGGCAGATCTCCTTCATGCGGATGGACGGTCCCGTCGAGCACGCCTACGGCGCCAAGGAGGCGGGCAGCAAGTACCAGGGGCAGGCGGAGCCCACGGCCAGCCGCTTCTACCTCAACTTCGACCGGCGTTAAGCCCCGGTGGAAGACCGGCGGGGAATCTCCCCCCTGCCGCTAACATCCGCTCGATGCCCAACGTGGGACCGCTGGAGATAGCCGTCGTTCTCATCATCGTCCTGATCATCTTCGGGCCGAAGCGTCTTCCTGAGCTCGGCCAGTCGATGGGGCGTGGTATCCGCGAGTTCAAGAGCTCCCTTTCCGGGGATAGCAAGGAAGAGCAGGATTCCCCGGAGGAGAAGCGTCGCGAGCTGGAGGCGAGCCAGGCCGCGCCGAGCGCCGCCGAGGTCAAGCCCGCACCCAGCGTCGCCGAGAGCGAGCCCGCGGAGCCCGTCGAGGGCGAGGTCGTCTCCGAGAACAAGGCCTAGTCAATGGCCCGGCTACGGCCGGTCGATTTCGAGGACCGGCTTACGCTCGTCGAGCACCTCGACGAGCTTCGTACGCGAATCGTCATCTCAGTCGTCGCGTTCAGTGTGGCCTTCGCGCTCTGCTTCTGGCAGAACAGCAGGCTGCTCGACATCGCCAACGCGCCGCTGCCCGGCAACAAGACGCCGATCACCTTCGGCGTCGCCGAGCCGTTCACCACGACGGTGACGATCACGGCCTACGCCGCCCTCGTCATCTCCCTGCCGGTGATCCTGTACCAGGCGTACGCCTTCATCCTGCCGGCGCTGACCACGAGGGAGAAGCGGGTGATCGTCCCCTTCCTGATGGGCGTCCCCCTCCTGTTCGTCGCCGGTGTCCTCTTCGGCTACTTCCTCGTCCTGCCCGCCGCCACCAAGTTCCTCCTGAACTTCAACCACAGCCAGTTCAACATCCAGGTCAGGGCGAAGGACTACTACAGCTTCTTCACCCTGACGCTCGGGGTGATGGGATTGATCTTCCAGATGCCGATCGGGATTCTCGCGGTGACCAGGCTCGGAATCGTCACTCCAGAGCAACTCTCGGAGAACCGCAAATACGCGGTCGTCATCCTCGCCGTCGTCGCGATGCTCCTGCCGGGCACCGACCCGGTCAGCATGCTGCTCGAGCTGGTGCCCCTCCTCCTGCTCTACGAGGCCAGCGTGATCCTGGCCAGGATGTTCGGCCGGCCCCCCGAGGGGGCGGTGGACCGCGACGTCACCCTGCCCGAGCCGCCGCCCAGCGGGGCGGCGTAGCCCGGAATCAGGGTTCATCTAGGCTTCCGCCGTGCTCTTCGACCTGCAGACCCCCCGACGCCGCCGCGTGGTCCGAGTCGTGTTCGGCGGCCTGGCGATCGTCTTCGCGATCAGCTTCGTGTTCCTCGGGGTCGGCACCGGCGGCGGCGGATTCAGCTTCAGTGACCTGTTCGGGGGCGGCAGCACCAGCAGCACATCGACCGCATTCGACAGCGACATCAAGGCCGCCGAGCAGAAGCTGCAGGCGAACCCGCACGACACCGCGACGCTCGCGCTGCTCGTGAAGCTCCACTACTCGGCGGGCACCGCCAACACCGACAGCAACGGGGTCCCCACCAGTGACGGCGAGCAGCAGTTCCGGGAGGCGGCCGATTCCTGGAACAAGTACGTGAAGCAGGCCAAGGGAAATCTCGAGCCGACGGCTGCGGTCTACGCGCTCAACACCTTCGACCTCCTGGCCCGCCTTGACTTTTCGAAGGCCCGCACCGACAGCAGCAACACTGAGGCTCTCACCGACGTCAACTCGGCGGTGACCGATTGGAAGACCGCCGCGCAGGCGCAACAGGTGCTGATCGACAAACAACCGAACAAGGCCACCTCGAACTCCTACGCGACGCTCGCCCAGTATCTGTACCTGGCCGGCGACACGCAGGGCGGCAACCAGGCAGCCGCGAAGGCCAAGCAGGTCAAGGGAGCCGACGCCGCGACGATCGACAACCAGCTCAAGTCGGTCCAGCAGCTAGGCCAGCAGCTCCAGGCAGCGGTCAAGCAGCTCATCACGCAGCAGCGGAAGACCCAGGGCGCGACCGGCGGTGCGCCCGGTGGTGCACCGGGTGGCGGCAACCCGCTCGGAGGCCTCGGCCTGGGCGGTGCCGGCACCGGCGGCCTCTAGCGCCGCGCGACCCTTCCTATAATGCCGCCCTCCACCAGGGCCGTTAGCTCAGCTGGTAGAGCAGGAGACTCTTAATCTCAAGGTCGCAGGTTCGATCCCTGCACGGCCCATAAGCCCCCGCTAGCGAGCGACCGTGCGGATGATCAGCAGCAGGATGATCGAGCCGCCGATCGCGATCAGCCAGGTCCCGAGGTTGAAGAAGTCGTGGATGTGGCCGACCCCGATGGCGCTGGCGATGAAACCGCCTATCAGTGCGCCGAGGATGCCGATCGCGGTGGTCCCGATGCAGCCGCCCGGCTCGGTCCGCCCGGGGATCACCGCACGCGCGATCGTTCCGGCGAACAGTCCCAGGATGATCCAGGCGATGATTCCCATCCGGCCGGGACCCTACCTGGCGGGGGAGATTCGCTTGCGAGTCGCCGGCTAGCGCTGGCGGGGCGCCGCGTGGTAGCTCAAATACCAGAGCACGTGACGGGCGGCGCTGACACCGACGTTGACCGGGGAGAGCAACCTGCGCATAGGAGAAATCTTATTGGGCGGGGCGGACCGGCGTCTCAGTACTTCCCACGGATTTGGCTGCACAGCGCCAAATATCTGCCCTATTTGCGGGCTGCCAAACGCGCGCGGCTAGCATGGCCAGCCCATGAGGATGCCGACCGGCAGAAGGAAGCGACGGCGCCTGGCGGCGCGCGCGGGCGAGCGCAAAGCGGAGCGGATCACCGTCGGCCTGGCCGTGTTCACGGCGGGCTCGCTCGGGACCCTGGTCGCCGGCGAACTGCTGCGGATGGCCCGGCGCCGGCGCGTGAGCAGGGAGGCCGAGACGCCGGAGAATCTCGTCGACGCCGCCGGCTACGCGACCCGAGACACGCTCGCGGTTGCCCGCCGCGGGATCATCGCGACGCCTCACCACGAGACCGTGCTCTTCAACATCCTGCAGGGCTTCCTGGGCGCGTTCACGGTCGCCCGGCTGTCGACCTGGGGAATCCGGCACGGCTGGTGGCCGGCGGGCAATGTCAAGATCAGCGGGCGCCACATTCACCACTTCATCCCCGGGATCGTGCTGGCCTTCGGATCGGGGGTCGGGGCCCTTACCACCGGCAACGAGCGGGTGGAGTCGGCGCTCTCCCTCCCATTCGGAGTCGGCATGGGCCTGACGATGGACGAGGCTGCGCTGCTGCTCGACCTGCGCGACGTCTACTGGACGCGGCAGGGACTGCTCAGCGTCCAGGTCAGCCTTGGGGTGACCGCCACCCTGGCGGCGACGATCCTCGGCCTGCGGATGCTGCGCCGCGGAGAGGTGAGGGGCGTCCAGGAGGGAGTGATCCCCAACCTGGGCGATCATGGGATGAGATCTGTGGGGGCGTTGAGTTAATGGCTTCGCCATCAGGTCGCGGCTGCAGCGGCCGCCCCGCCTAAGTCGCTACGGGCTTTGCCCTCCGCTCCTGAAGTCAGCGGCCTTGCAGCCGCTAAGCCGCGGCCCGGAGGCGCGGCTCGGCCTCCTTGCCCATCCAGATCACCTGGTCGCGGCCCGGGCCAACCCCGACGAGCCGGACCGGAATCCCCATGTGGTCTGAGATCGCGGCGAGGTAGTCGCGGGCCTCAGCCGGCAGGTCCTCCTCGCGGCGGCACTCGCCGATGTCGCCCTCGAAGCCGGGTAGCTCCTCGTACTCGGGCTCGGCCGTGTGGATGATCGACTGGTGGTATGGGAACTCGTCGAAGACGGCGCCCTCAGGATGCCGGTAGCGGACGCAGACGCGCAGGGGATCGATCCCGGAGAGCACGTCGAGCTTGGTGACGGCGAGGGCGGTCATGGTGTTCAGCCTGACCGCGTAGCGCAGCGCCACCAGGTCGAGCCAGCCGCAGCGCCGTGGCCGCCCGGTGGTGGTCCCCATCTCCCCGCCGCGTTCGCGGAGCAGGTCGCCGAGGTCGTCGTCGAGCTCAGTCGGGAACGGGCCCGCGCCCACACGCGTCGCGTAGGCCTTGGCGATTCCCCAGACCTCGTCGATGTCGCGTGGGCCGACGCCGGCCCCGATGCAGGCTGCGCCCGCCACCGGGTTTGACGAGGTGACGAAGGGATAGGTCCCGTGGTCGAGGTCGAGCATCGTGCCCTGGGCGCCCTCGAAGAGCACCGTTCGGTCGTTGTCGAGCGCCTCCCAGCAGAGCTTCGCCGTGTCGGCGATGTACGGCTCCAGGCGGTGGCCGTAGGTGAGGTAGGTCTCGACCATCGTGTGGAGGTCGAGCTCGGGGTCCTTCGCGAAGGGCCGCAGCATCTGCTGCTTGGGCTCCATCGCGGTCATGATCTTCTTGCGGAGGATCTTCCCGTCGAGCAGGTCCTGCACCCTGATCCCGAGCCGGGCGGCCTTGTCGGAGTAGGCGGGCCCGATCCCTCGACGGGTGGTGCCGATCTCGAGCTTGCCGAGCTTGAGCTCTCC
>JAWVFG010000144.1:0-3401 GCA_033856335.1 Solirubrobacterales bacterium | reverse complement strand
GAAAACCAAGGGCGGTGGACCGCCGGATCACGTTCAAAACGGCGTTGGCGCGGCCTGAATCGAGTACCTGACTCTGGATCAGGAGATCGAAGGTTCGAATCCTTCCTCGCCAGCCAAACCACAACATCTAGGGTCACCGGACTCCGAGACCACCAGATATTGCGGTTCTGAGCTCGATCGGCGGTCGCGCCGAGGAGACTCAGCTATGCGTAGTTCGCCTTACTCTACCCCGGTTTGTTCGCCTGACTCTTTGGGCCCATCCGGCGGTTCGCTTGATTCTTTGGGTCCGATCCCGATCGGATTGGGCGCCGCCACCGACCTGTTCTGCGCCGCCAAGGCGGCCGAGGGCGCGTCGCCCCGGACGGTCGAGTGGTATCGGATGATCCTCATACGGGCCGTCCGCCGGTTCGGCGAGGCGCGACCAGTCGACGCGATTCCGGCACCCGAGCTGCGGGCCTGGCTGCTCGAGCTTCGAGCTTCCCTCGCGCCGGAGTCGATCGCCGGCTACGTCCGGGGTCTCAAGGCCTTCGGCAACTGGTGCGCGGCCGAGGAGGTCGCCGCGGCTGGTGGATTCCGAGGGCTGCGCCGACCGAAGGTGCCGCGTCGACTCATCGCCCCCTTCTCCGATTCGGAGCTGCGGAGCCTTCTCGCCCTGGCCGACGAGCGAGAGCGGGCGCTTGCCCTCGTCCTGCTCGACACCGGACTCCGCCTGTCCGAGCTCGCCTCATTGCGGATCGGAGACGTTCGCCCCGACGGGACGCTCCACGTCATGGGCAAGGGCGCCAAGGAGCGGATCGTGCCGATCGGCGCCAGCGCCCGGCGGGCGCTCGTCCGTTATCTCGCGACCCGGTCGTCCGTCGCCGCCGGCGACCCCCTCTTCTGTGGGCGCTGGGGGCCAGGCCTCACGGCACGCGGGATCCAGCTGGCGATCGCCCGCCTCGGGCGACGGGCGGCGGTCGGCACCCGCTGCAGCCCCCACACCTTCCGCCACACGTTCGCCCGCGGCTACCTCGTCAACGGTGGCGATGTGTTCAGCCTCCAGCAGATCCTGGGTCACACGACGCTCGACATGGTCCGCCGCTACGTCAACTTCGCCAGCTTCGAAACGGTCCGTCGACTGCACGCGGCGGCCTCGCCCGCGGACGGGCTCCTCATCGGGCCAAAGGTGTCCCTGTTCATTCCTCGCGCGTGGGCCAGTGTGCTCGAGGACCTCGCGGAGGCATCACGCGTCATGGTGCAGGACGTCATCCGCGAGGCGATCGGCCGACTGGTGGCCACTGTGGCGCCGCCGAACATGGACTTGACGGTCGCCTAACTACGTCTCAGCCGCAATGTCCGAGCTCAAGGCCTCAACCCGCGAGGTAGTCCCGATAGGCCTGGGGCGCTCATGCTGCTCGTTTGTCGCGGCGCGGGCGGGCCCGCGGCACCGGCGTCAGGTTGACATACATGACCGCCGGCCAACGTCCGCGAAGCGCAGCACTGGAATCCGAGATGACCTGTTCCACCGCGGGAACGTTCATGTCATCGGCGAAGGTGACGTCGCCGTTGACGATCAAGCTCGCTGGTCCGACGACGACGGCGAACAGATCAGGCACGTCGAGCACCCCGGGCTGCGCTGCGATCAGGCGGCGCATCTCGGCGAGCATGGGAGGCGCGATGCCCCGACCGGTGAGCAGATCCCGGTTCGCTCGCAGCAGCAGGCCCGAGGCGACCAGGAGCAGCAACCCGATGAGTGCGCTCGCGGCCGTGTCCGGCAACGGGCTGCCTGTCACCTGGCCCAGGACCAGGCCGGCCGCCGCCGTGATGCCACCGATCACCGCGCAACCTCCTGCGACGACCACGGCGACAGCCGCGACATCGCTGGTTCGCTGGATCCCCGTTCGCAGGGAGATTCCGTGTGCTGCGGCGTGCCGAAGGAGCGGTCGCAGGCCGACCGCCAGGCCGACAGCGTCAAGGGCGATCGTCACGCCCAGGACCAGATAGGCGAGTGGGTACGAGTCGACGTGCGATGGATTGAACAGGGAGCTCACGGCGTTGTTGAGAGCGAATCCGGCGCCGCCGATGCCGATCCCGAGCGCCGCGAACAACGACCAGAAGAAGCTCTCCCGGCCATGCCCCACGGGATGGTCCTCGTCCGGCGGGCGCGAGCTGCTGAGCACCCCGACGAGCAGGAACGCCGCGACCGCGACGTCCGCAGCGTTCGCCGCGGTCTGGGCTCGCAGCGCCACGGAGCCCGTCACCCAAGCGGCGCCCGCAAGCGCCAGCGTCTGGCCGACATTCAAGGTGAACGAAACGGCGACGCTCCGCTTCGTCGTTTGAGCCTCGGTCGTCGCGGCCATCGTCACCATCCTCCCCTATCAGGCGCTGACAAGCGGGATCCAGGGCTCGACAGCCCGCAGACCATGGATAGCCGTTATGGTGAGGCGAGGTCAGCTGAGCCGGTCAAACACGAGCCGTACCGCCATCGACCCTTCGCCGATCGCCGTGGCGACGCGCTTGATGGACCCGCGGCGCACGTCCCCGACGGCAAAGATCCCCGGCCGACTGGTTTCGAGGAACAGCGGGGTCCGACCGCCGGAAACCCGCTGCGACCGTGGGATGTCCGGTCCGGTCAGAAGGAACCCATCGTCATCGACAGCGAGCTGGCCGTCCAGCCACTGGGTACCGGGTCTGGCGCCGATGAAGACGAAGAGCCCCCCGATGGCAAGCCTCGACGTCTGATGCGAAACGCTCTCCACCAGGTTCACGCCCTCGAACACGTCCTTCCCGAGGAGTCCGCTGACCTCGGTGTGGGGCCGAACCTCGATGCGAGGGTCGCGTTCGATCTGATCGATGAGGTAGCGCGACATCGATGCCTCTAACGAATCACCCCGGATGAGGATGTAGACCCGCGGACTCGTCCGGCTCAGGAACAGGGCCGCCTGGCCCGCAGCGTTGCCGCCCCCGACGATGGCCACAGGATCAGCCGCGCACGCCTGGGCTTCCATCTGGGTAGCCGCGTAATAGACACCGACTCCCTCGAATTCCGCGAGCCGGTGGACCGGCAGGCGGTTGTACCGGGCCCCGGTCGCGATGATCAACGCCCTCGCAGCGACGACTTCACCATCTTCGAACGTGACGCGATGCAAGCCGGCGCCTTCCGACAACGCAATCGCCTTCGCCGCCAGCTTCATCCGTACCCCGAATTTCTCGGCCTGCAGAACCGCTCGGGCGGCGATCTCCTCGCCGGACAAGCCGGCCGGAAAGCCAAGGTAGTTCTCGATGAGCGATGAGGTGCCCGCTTGACCGCCAAACGCGGTGTCCTCGGCCAGCACAGTTGCGAGTCCCTCCGACGCGCCATAGACCGCCGCCGACAGGCCGCTCGGTCCGCCGCCCACGACCAGGAGGTCGCAGGTACTCGA
>JAWVFG010000143.1:0-8321 GCA_033856335.1 Solirubrobacterales bacterium | reverse complement strand
ATCTTGGTGCGGCGGGCGATATGCAGGGGTTGATGCGAGGGCGCTCCGCTTGGGTCTGAGGATGGCATCAGTGTCCCGACGTTCCGGTGCGAGGGACCGGGGCTGGAGCGACCGGCATCGGGGCGGTCACGGGACCGGTTGGCGCGTCATCCGGTGGTGGTGGCCTGTCCTCGAGCTGCTCGATCATCGGTATGCGCCAGACGACGCTCGCCAGCACCAGCCCGGCAGCCGCCGAGAGCAGCGCCAGGAAGAGCTGGCCGCCGCCCATCCTGGTCAGGTCGAAGAAGGTGCGGATGGGCTGCACCGCGAGGATGAGCGCATAGAGCGCGCCCAGCGCCGCCACCAGGGCCAGCATGTAGCTCTGGATTGCGATGTGCTCTCGTCCCGGGCCGCGCTCCAGAAGCAGGATGAAACAGAGCCCCAGGACGACCAGCGTCGTGGTCGCCGCGGTGCGGCCCGCCTCCAGCGAGCCGCCGAAGACCGTGTCGACGAGGAAGAAGCTCGCCAGCGAGGCCGCTGCGATCGCCAGGCCGGCGGGCACCGCGAACGCCGCCAGGGCTCGCAGCAAGCGGCCCCTGTAGAGGGGCCCGTCGCTGGGTGCCAGGGCGAGCACGAAGGACGGAATCCCGATGGTCAGGAAGGCGGCCACCGTGAGCTGCCGGGGGAGGAACGGGAAGGCCCAGCCGGGTACGGCCACGAGCACGATCAGCGCTGCCGCGTAGACCGTCTTCGTCACGTAGAGCCGGCCGAGGCGATGGATGTTGCGCGCGATTCGCCGGCCCTCGGCGACCGCCCTCGGCAGTCGGGAGAACTGGTCCTTGAGGAGCACGATGTCCGCGATCCCCTTGGTGATCTGGCTTCCGGATCCCATCGCCACAGCCATCCTTGCGCTCTTCAGTGCCGGTACGTCGTTCACGCCGTCACCGATCATCGCAACGAACCGTCCACGATCGGACAGCGCCGAGACCAAAGCCTTCTTCTGCTCGGGGCGAATGCGGCAGAAGATCGTGTTCTCCTCGGCGATGCGGCCGAGTGAGGCGCGTTCCTCGGGCAGATCGTCTCCGCTGATGACCCCGGCCCCCGCCGGGATGCCGACCGCCGCGGCGACCGCGGTGACCGTCTGGGGCGCGTCGCCGGAGATCAGCTTCAGGTCCATCTCCTGGTCTCGCATATACCGGATCGTCTCGCGGGCGTCCGGACGGAGCGTCTCCTCGAGCACCACCAGGGCGATCGGCGTGACCGCCGGCGGGGGGTCGGAATACGGATTGTCGGGAAGCCCACCCGACGCGCGGCCGAAGGCCACCACCCTGCGCCCCGCCCTGGTGTTCTGCTCGAGGCTCCGCTGCAGCGGGACGGGCAGGGCCAGCGAGCCGCGGGCCATGAGCACGTCCGGCGCGCCGAGGACGTAGGTCTCGCCCCTTCCGAAGCTGAGCCCGCTCCATTTCCACTCCGACGAGAATGGCACCTCCGCCCTGACCCGCTCCCCGCTCGCCGGATAGTTCTCGGCAATCGCCTCCAACGTACGGTTGCGCTCCCCCGAGCTGGCCGCGAACCTGGCCAGCGACCGCTCGGCCATGCTGGCCTCCGAGGGATCGGTGACGTCCACCGAGACGAGCTCGAGCTCGCCGCTTGTCAGCGTGCCGGTCTTGTCGACGCAGATCGTGTCGACCGCCGCGAGAGCCTCGGTCGCGCTCATCTGCTGCACCAGGGTGTCGAGACGGGCGAGCCGGACCGCGGCGACCGCAAGCGTGACGCTCATCAACAGGACGAGCCCCTCGGGGATCAGGGTGATGAGGCCGGCGGTGGCGGTCTGGGCCGCGTCGTGGAGGGGGGTGCTGCGGGCCTGGAGGGCGAAGATCAGCACGACGGCGAGTGGGATCATCAGCCAGGTGCTCGCCTTCAGGACCTGGTTCACCTCGTCCTGGAGGGGGGAAGGAGGGTGGCGGAAGGTGCGCGCCTCACCCGCGACCTTCTCGGCGTAGCTGTCCTCCCGGACCGCGTCGACCTCGTAGTAGCCCGAGCCGGTGATGCAGAAGGACCCCGACAGCGCGCGCTGGCCGACTCGCTTGCGAACCCCATCGGCCTCGCCGGTGAGCATCGACTCGTCCAAGGTCAGGCCACGGCTCTCGGTCACCTCGCCGTCGGCCACCAGCTGGTCGCCGGGCTCGACCCGGATCCAATCGCCGGGAACGATCTCCTCCGAGCGCAGCTCGATCAGTTCGCCGTCGCGCACAGCACTGCCCTTCGGGGCCACCAGCAGCGCCAGGCCCTCGAGGGTCTCCTTCGCCTTGAGCTCCTGCCTGATCCCGATGTAGCTGTTGATCACCGCGATGAAGCCGAACAGGGCGTCGGCGAACAGCCCGAGCGCGAGCATGACCACGAAGAAGAAGCCGATGATCAGGTTGAACAGCGTGAAGACGTTGCCCGCGACGATGCTTGCGACCGAGCGGCTGCTCCGATCCTCGATCGGCCCGAGCTGACGGAGCCGCTTGGCGGCCTCCTTGCTCGACAGTCCGCCGGGATGACGCTGATCGCTCACCGCCGCATTGTTAGCGAAGCGGGACGGCCGCAATGTCAACCGGCGGGGGGAACTCTTATCTACGCAGCTTCGGAGGCCCGGGAGCGCCAGTAGACCACGGAGGCTTCCTGCTCCAGGCGCAGTCGCCGCGCCTCCAGGGCCTCCTCGTAGAAGCCGGCGGTCTCGCTCTCGCGCTCCAGCTCCGTGTAGCGCTCCAGCAGGTTCTCCGCTTGCTGCGCGCGGTAGATCATCTGTTCCGACGTCATGTTCCCTATTTCGGCCTCAGTGGCCGTCGACTTCACCCCAGAAAAGGTGATGAATCACTAGGGTGAGCGGGACATGGGTTTGAAGCTTGGACTCAACCTCGGCTACTGGGGAATTGGCCCCCAGGGCGACGAGGCGACGGACATCGTGCTGGCCGCGGAGCGGGCGGGCTTCGACTCGGTCTGGTCGGCCGAGTCCTACGGCTCGGACGCAGTCAGCGTTCTCGCCTACCTGGCCGCCAAGACCGAGACCATCCAGCTCGGTGCCGCGATCCTCCAGGTCCCCGCCCGCCAGCCGGCCGCCGCGGCGATGGCCGGAGTCACGATCGACGCGCTCTCGGGCGGCCGCTTCATCTTCGGCTTCGGCCCGTCGGGCCCGCAGGTCTCCGAGGGCTGGTACGGCGTGCCCTACGAGAAGCCCTGGGGCCGGACGCGCGAGTACGTGGAGATCGTCAAGCAGATCGTCGCCCGCGAGGGCAGGCTGGAGTACGAGGGCAAGCACTTCAAGCTCCCGCTGAGCGAGGGCGAGGGCGTCACGGGCCAGGGCAAGGCGCTGAAGCTCAACGTCCACCCGCTCCGCAACGAGATCCCGGTCTACCTGGGAGCGATCGGGCGCAAGTCGGTCGAGCTGGCGGCCGAGATCGCCGACGGCTGGATCCCGATCTTCTTCTCCGTCGACAAGTGGGAGGACGCGTGGGGGGAGCACATCGAGGCCGGCCTCAGCAAGGGCGGCCGCACGCGTGAGGACTTCGCCGTCTCGCCCTCGGTGCAGGTGGCGATCGATGGCGATCTCGACGCCGCCCGCGGCCTGGTCAAGGCGGGGCTGCTGCTCTACCTGGGCGGCATGGGCTCGAAGAAGACGAACTTCTACGCCGACCTGACGCGGCGCTTCGGCTTCGCCGAGGTCGCGGACGAGGTCCAGTCTCTCTACCTCGACGGCAAGCGCGAGGAGGCGTATGCCGCCATTCCGGACGAGCTGGTCGACGCCACCGCGATGATCGGCACGGAGGACGAGGTCGCCGAGCGGGTCAAGCGCTTCGCTGACGCCGGCGTCGACCGCATGATCGTCTCTCCCATGCACGGCAACGCCGAGGAGAACACCCGCACGCTCGAGAAGCTCGCCGACATGGTCGGCGCCGGCTCCCCGGCATAGCAAGCGCGGCCGGCTTCTTCGCGAACCGCTCAGAAGCGCTCGAAGCGGCGTCCCTGCCGGAGTGGTCCGGAGCCCAAACCGAATAGATTGCCGCGTCCGTGATGCGGCGGCGGTGTTTGTGGCCGCCGTATATGTCGGGGGTGGTGATTCGTCCGCATGAAGATCGGAGTCCCAAAGGAAACCGCAGAGGGAGAGCGCCGTGTGGCGCTGGTCCCTGACGTGGTCAAGGCCCTAACCGCCAAGGGGATCGAGGTCGCCGTCGAGCCCGGCGCAGGCGAGGGCTCCTCGCATCCCGACTCCGAGTTCACCGACGCCGGTGCGAAGGTCGGGGACGACGTCTGGAGCTCGGACATCGTCCTCAAGGTCACCCCGCCGAGCGAGGACGAGGTCGGGCGCCTGAGTCAGGGCCAGGTCGTGATCGGCTTCCTCGAGCCGCTGACCAACCCGGCTCTGGCCAGGTCGCTCGCTCAGTCGGGCGTGACCAGCTTCGCGATGGAGGCCATTCCGCGGATCACGCGCGCCCAGTCGATGGACGCGCTGTCCTCACAGGCGAACCTGGGCGGGTACATGTCCGTGCTGATCGCCGCGCGCGAGTCCGGCAGGCTCTTCCCGATGATGACCACGGCGGCGGGGACCATCCCGCCCGCCAAGGTCCTGGTCCTGGGCGCCGGCGTCGCGGGCCTGCAGGCGATCGCGACGGCCAAGCGGCTCGGCGGGGTCGTGACCGGCTTCGACGTCCGCTCGGTGGTCAAGGAGCAGGTGCAATCCCTCGGCGGGCGGTTCCTCGAGGTGGAGGCCGTCAAGGACGCCGAGGGGGAGGGCGGCTACGCGCGGCCGCTCACAGACGAGGAGAACGAGCAACTTCGGCGTGAGCTCGGCGAGGCCGCCAAGCGCCAGGACGTGATCATCACCACCGCCCAGATCCCAGGCCGCCCAGCGCCACGCCTGATCACCGCCGACGCCGTCAGGAGCATGGCTCCGGGCTCCGTGATCATCGACCTCGCCGCCGAGTCGGGCGGCAACGTCGAGGGCTCGAGGCCGGGCGAGACGGTCGAGCAGGACGGGGTCAAGATCATCGGCCCGGCCAACCTGCCCAGCCAGATGGCGGGCAATGCCTCGGCCCTCTACGCCAAGAACCTGCAGAACCTGGTCGAGCTCCTCATCGACGACGAGGGCAACCTCAAGATCGACACCGAGGACGAGATCATCGCCGGTGCCTGCCTGACAAAGGACGGCGAGATCGTCAACGAGAGAGCCAAGGAGGCAGCTGGGTCATGAGCTTGATCACGGAAATCACGATCTTCGTCCTGGCCGCCTTCGTCGGCTTCGAGGTGATCTCGAAGGTGCCGACCACCCTGCACACGCCGCTGATGTCGCAGACCAACGCGATCCACGGCATCGTCATGCTCGGCGGGCTGATCGTGATCGGCTCGGCCGACGACACGCTGGGGAAGGTGATCGGCGTGATCGCGATCGCGTTCGGCACGATCAACATCGTCGGCGGATTCATGGTCACCGACCGCATGCTCGGCATGTTCAGCGGCAGGAAGCGGAAGCCAGAGAAGGAGCCTGAGGCCGAGGCCCCCGGGGAGTCCGGTCAGTGACACCTCTCGCTGCGCTGTCGCCCAACAGCGACTTCGTCACAGCCTGTTACATCGTCGCCTTCTCCCTGTTCATCTTTGGGATCGGGCAGGGGACGCATCCGCGCACCGCGCGCCGAGGCAACCTGATCGCTGCCGCCGGGATGCTCGTTGCGGTCGCGATCACGCTCTCCACGGACGTGATCGGCAACGGCGTCTTGATCCTGATCGGGATCCTGATCGGGACCGCCGTGGGAGTGGTCGCCTCCACCCGCGTGCAGATGACGGACATGCCGCAGATGGTCGCCCTCTACAACGGCGTTGGCGGCGGCGCCGCGGCGCTGATCTCCTGGTCGGAGTTCCGGCACGTCTCGGCCGGGGGCTCGAGCATCCCGCTCGACATCTTCGTGCCGATCCTCTTCTCCACGGTGATCGGCTCGGTCTCCTTCTGGGGTTCGAATATCGCCTTCGGCAAGCTCCAGGCGATCATCCCGAGCCGGCCGGTCCAGTTCCCGGGCCAGCACATCTTCAACGGGCTCCTCCTCGCCGCGATCCTCGCCGGCTGCATCGTCCTCGGCATCGACCACGACTCGCCCTCGCAGGGCCTCTACATCGGCGTGCTGATCGGGGCGGCGGTCCTCGGCAATCTCTTCGTCCTGCCGATCGGCGGCGCCGACATGCCCGTGGTGATCTCGCTGCTCAACGCCTTCACCGGGCTGGCCGCGGCCGCCGCCGGGTTTGCGCTCGACAACGTCGTCCTGATCGTCGCCGGCACGCTGGTCGGGTCCTCGGGAACCATCCTCACCCTCGAGATGAGCCGGGCGATGAACCGCTCGATCTCCAACCTTCTCTTCTCCGGCTTCGGAGCCGTGAGCGCGTCAGCGGGGGAGAGGGAGGAGCGCCCTGTCCACTCGATCGGCCCCGAGGATGCCGCGATCAAGCTCGGCTACGCCGATTCCGTCGTCTTCGTCCCCGGCTACGGGATGGCGGTCGCGCAGGCCCAGCACGCCGTCAAGGAGCTCGCCAACGTGCTCGAGAAGCGGGGGGTCAACGTCAGCTATGCCATCCATCCCGTCGCCGGGCGGATGCCGGGCCACATGAACGTGCTGCTGGCCGAGGCCGACGTCCCCTACGAGCAGCTCAAGGAGATGGACGAGATCAATCCCGAGATGCCGCAAATGGATGTGGCCGTGGTGATCGGGGCGAACGACGTCACCAACCCAGCCGCCAAGGACGATCCCAACTCGCCGATCGCCGGCATGCCGATCATCGAGGTCGACCAGGCCAAGGAGGTCATCGTCATCAAGCGCAGCCTCAGCCCGGGGTTCGCGGGGATCGACAACGACCTCTTCTACGAGGACAAGACGTCGATGCTGTTCAGCGACGCGAAGGGCGCGGCCTCCGACATCGCGGCGCAGGTCGAGGAGCTGTGATTCGAGGGCGCGCGCCGGCGCGACCCGTTCAGTGACTTCCTAGTCGTCGTGGTGGCGAAAGCGGGGCAGCGCCAGCCCGATGACGAAGCCGAGCACCGCGGCCAGGAGCAGCGCAAAGATCAGCGGGATGTTGGTGGTCGAGAAGAAGAACTTCACGTCCACGTGCTGGGAGTTCTGGAGGATGAAGACGGCGGCGATTACGACCGCTGCGATCGTGATGTAGAAGCGCGCACCCCACTGCTTCCTGGGCGTCGTCGGCAGCTCATCGACCACGGCGCGACCCTAGCACGGCCCTCGACACTGATTCGAGGCCCTCTCGTCACTCGCGCGGTGCATCCGGTCGCAGGTGGCTGACTAGCTTCACCCGCGTGTGGCCGAAACAGATCGGGCCAGGGGACCGTCGAGTGGATCGCGCTGATCGCGCTCGTCTCGATGGCGCTCGGGGCTCTCGCCTGGCTGATCGGCCTGCGGCTCCCGGGCATGGCGCTGGCCTACGAGATCGGCGAGCGGATGATCTGCGCGGTCAAGCTCAGCTACGGGTGCCGCAGCGACCCGCAGCTCGCCGGGCCCTACGGTGAGCTGGCCGCTCGGGTTCGCGACAACGCTCCGCGGATCATCTACGAACGGGGCATGACGGCCCTTCCGATCGACTTCCGAAGCTGCCGTTCCCCGGCCTGCTCGGACGGCCCGGAGACGGGGCGGGTGACGCGCTCCCTCGCCGGACGACCGGTTGCGTTGTTCACTCACGTGATCGACTGCCGCAACCCGGCGCAGGCCCTCGGCCGCGGCTACGACTGCTCGGGGGAGAGCGCCGGGCGCGTCTACGTCCAGTACTGGACCTACTACGGCGACTCGGCCACCTCGCGAGGGACCCCGATCCTGGGTGCCGCCGGGTACCACCGGGATGACTGGGAGGGCTACCAGGTGCGGATCAATCCGGACGGCGGGGTCGATGCCCGGGCCAGCTCCCACAACGGCTACAACGGAGCCGATGCACCGGCCGTGGACTGGGCCTCGGACGCCTCGGGGAAAGTGCCCGGTGCCGCCGCGGTCCGCGATGTCACCGAGCGGATCGGGCTTCGGGAACAGGGAGGATGGACGCCATCGGAGGGGACCCTGTACGTCTCCGGCGGAAGCCACGCCGGCCACGCCACCGAGGGCTCGCTCCGGCGCGAGCTCGCCGGCTGGCTGACGAGCGGAAGGCTGGCCTTCGAAGGCAGGCGCTCGCTCGGACCGCTCGGGCCGGCGGAGGAGCGACATCGCCGGGAGCTGCTGGCGAACCGCCTGGGCAGCGCGCTGTTCGGCCCGGGGGCCAGGACGACGCCGCGCGGCAACATCAAGCTGATCCCGATCGAGACTCTCCGCGACCGCGAC
>JAWVFG010000142.1:0-4661 GCA_033856335.1 Solirubrobacterales bacterium | reverse complement strand
CCTACGCCGAGGGCCTCAACATCCTCAAGAACGCCAACGCGGGCAAGGTGAAGCGCGAGGCCGATGCCGAGACCGCGCCGCTCGAGCACCCCGAGTACTACCAGTACGACCTCGACATCCCGGAGATTGCGGAGGTCTGGCGTCGGGGCAGCGTGGTCGGCTCCTGGTTGCTCGATCTGACGGCTGCGTCCCTGATGGAGTCGCCGGATCTCTCCGACTTCGAGGGCAGAGTCTCCGACTCCGGCGAGGGCCGCTGGACCTCGATCGCCGCGATCGAGGAGGGCGTGCCCGCCGGCGTCCTCACCACCGCGCTGTACGAGCGGTTCGCGTCAAGGGACCTCGACGATTTCGCCGATCGCGTCCTCTCGGCGATGCGCAAGCAGTTCGGCGGGCATCAGGAAAAGCCGAAGTGACGGACCACCGGATCGAGGTCCTCGACGACCCCGATGCCGTCCACCGCCGCGGCGCGGAGCTGATCGCGGAGGCCGCCCGGGCGGCCGTCTCCGAGCGCGGCCATTGCGGGCTGGCCGTCAGCGGCGGCCGCGATCCCTGGCCGATGTTCTCCCAGCTCGAGGACCTCGACATGGACTGGACGGAGACCGAGATCTTCCAGGTCGATGAGAGGGTCGCCCCGGCCGGCGACGAGCAGCGCAACCTGACGCACCTGATCGAGAGCCTCTCAATCGGCGCCCAGGGCAGCATCCGGCCGATGCCGGTCACCGACGACGACCTGGAGGCCGCCGCCGACCGCTATGCCGCATCCCTTCCGGAGGCCCTGGATCTCGCGCACCTCGGCATCGGGCCCGACGGCCACACCGCCTCGCTCGTGCCCGGCGATCCGGTGCTCGAGGTCACCGACAAGCGCGTCGCGGTGACCGCAGGTAAATACCAGGGCGTGCGCCGGATGACGCTGACCTACCCGGAGCTGCACCGCACCCGGAACCTCCTCTGGGTCATCACCGGGGAGGAGAAGGTCGACGCGCTCCAGAAGCTGCTCGCCCGCGACCCGTCGATCCCGGCCGGCCGGGTCGATCCCGGTGGGGACTCGCTGATCCTGGCCGACCGCGCCGCCGCGCCCGGCGCCTAGGCCGGCGTCAGCCCGCGAGCTTCGCGGTCAGCTCGATCGTCTTCACTCCGGCCAGAGCGCGCGAGACGACGCAGCCGGCTCTGGCCGCTTCGGCCTGCTCCTCGAAGGTGGCCTGGTCGATGCCAGGCACTTCCCCCTCGGTCTCGAGCTTGATCTCGTCGATGGTGGGAAGGCCGTCCACGTTTCGGAGCCGCACCTGCGCAGTGGTCTTGACCGAGGTGGGTGCGTGCCCGGATTCGCCGAGCTGAGCGCTGAGGGCCATCGTGAAACAGGCTGCGTGGGCGGCGGCGATCAGCTCCTCGGGATTGGTCCCGTCGCCTTCCTCGAACCGCGACTTGAACGAGTAGTCGCCGCTCCAGACGTCGTCGCCGACGGTCAATCGACCGGATCCCCCCTTTAGATCGCCATTCCACTCAGCGCTGCCGTTGCGAGTCGCCATCTCCGCCTCCTTGTTGTCAGCCTGAGCCCAAGGTACCGAGGCGGTCTCGCCGGCTAGGGCATTCCGTACTCGTCGTGGCGGCGCCACCAGGTTTCCGCGCCGTCATTGCGCCCGGCGGGAGCCCGGTCGAGGAACCCGAAGGTGCCCATCAGGGCCTCGACGCCTCGGTCATAGGTCGAGTAGGTGTGGTGGACCACGCCGTCCTCGATGGCGAATGCGCTCATTCCCTCGCGCTGCGGCGCGGGATGGTCGACGTGCCTGAAATTGAACTCGGCGCCGTTCTCCCGCTGTTCCTCGGTGAACGCGGCTCCGAAGTCGAACTTGAAGTCGCTGCCGAGGGATGAGACCCACGGGAACTTCCATCCCAACCGCTCCTTGTACGGCCGCAGCTCCTCGAGCGGGGCTATCGACTCACTGACCAGGGTCACGTCACGGCCGTTCAGGTGCGGGATCACCCCGTCGAAGTGGTCGGCGGCGAAGGAGCAGCCCGTGCAGCCGGGGTTCTGCTGGTCGACCCGCAAGCCGAAGCCGAACATGAAGTGGTAGACGAGCAGCTGCGAGCGGCCGTCGAAGAGCTCGGCGAGCGTCTTCTTCCCGTCGTTGGCTTCGAAGACGTACTCCTTTTCGATCGGCACCCAGGGCAGCTCCTGGCGACGGCGGGCGATCTCATCGCTCTGCCGGGCGTGCTCCTTCTCTCGCTTCAGCAGCTCCTTGCGAGCCGTGAGCCAGTCCTCGCGCGTCGCGACCCTGTGCTCGGTCATCGGGCGGCCTCCTGGTACTCGTCGTGGCGGCGAATCCAAAGCGGCTCGTCGGGAGGCTCGTTGCGCCCGACCGGCGTCCGGTCCAGCAGGCCGTAGAAGGACATCGCAGGCTGCTCCAGGCCGCGCGCCGTGGTCACGTACGTCCTGTAGACGGTGCCGTCCGACATCGCGTACACGCTGAGCCCGGGGCCCTCGGCGACGTACCCGGCGGCGTCCGTATCGCACATCTCAGCGTTCTGCGTGACGGTCAGGGGGATCTCGCCGCTCTCGAGGAATGGCTTCAGTTCCTCCTCGGTGTGGAGAAAGCCGATGTCGCGATTGAAGTCGCTGCCGACGGTCGAGGCCCAGCCAATGTCCCATCCCATGCGCTGTCTGTAGCTCTGGAGCTTCTCGAGCGGACCGCGAGAGACGAACATCGCCGTCACGTCGCGGGCCTCCAGGTGTGGGACCTGTGGAGCGATGCTGTCCGCGATCGAGGAGCAAACGGGGCATCCGGCCTCGTAGGTGGGGCCGAACATGAAGTGGTAGATGAGCAGCTGGGAACGCCCGTCGAAGAGGTCCGCGAGGGTCTTCGTCCCTTCCTCGGTCTCGAAGGCGTACTCCTTCTCGACTGGCACCCAGGGGAGCTCCTGCCGCTTCTTGGTGAGCTCGTCACCCCGGCGGGTGAGCTCCTTCTCCTCGGCGAGCAGCTTGTCTCGCTCCGCTTGCCACTCCTCCGGGGTTCCGACTCTGTGCTCCGTCATCGCATTCCTCCTGTCGCTTCGGTCAACGTCATCCAGGCTATATAGTTAGCACAATGGCTAATGATCCTTTCAAGGCCCTCGCCCATCCGATCCGCCGCGACATCGTCGAGCGACTCAGCGGGGGGACCGCGACCGTCGGCGAGGTGAGCCGGGACTTCGATCTGTCCAAGCCCACCATCTCGCGTCACCTGAAGATGCTCGAGGAGGCCGGCGTGGTGACCCGCGTGATCGACGGGCGCACCCATCGCCTCAGCCTCCGGCCCGAGACGCTTGCCGACGCCTCGGATTGGATAGACGACCAGCGGGCTCGCTGGGAGCGACTCTTCGACGTCGTCGGCGAGTACCTCGACGAGCGAAAGGAGCGAGGGTGACGGAGGACTCGACACAGGTGGTTCGGATCGAGCGGACCTTCGACGCTCCGGCCGAGCACGTCTTCGACGCGTGGACCAGCCCGGAGGTCATCGAGCGCTGGTTCCGCCCGGGCCCTGATTGGAAGAAGCCGAGCGCCGAGGTCGACCTGCGCGTCGGCGGGACGATCCGAGTGGTCATGCGGGCCCCTTCAGGCGCCGCGGTCGAGGCGAGCGGGGAGTACACGGAGATCGACCGCCCCAACCGGCTCGCGTTCACCTGGACGTTCGAAGACGACCCGTCGAATCAGCAGCTGATCGAGCTGGAGTTCACCGAGCGAGACGGCGCCACCTATGTGCTGTTCGTGAACAGCAACATCTCCCAGGAGGAGCGGCGCGACCAGCAGTACGAAGGGTGGCTGGCTTGCATCGACAACCTGGAGCGCGCACTGGCGGCATGAGCATCGAAGGAGGCCCAATTGGGACGAACAGCTGAACTACGACTGACCGGAGCGCTGCTGCTGTGCTTTGCTGCCCTCGCCTGGGTGGTGACCGCGAATCGGATGGCGGGCATGGACATGGGCCCTGGGACGGATCTCGGCGGCCTCGGATGGTTCGCCGGCGTCTGGGCCGCGATGATGGCGGCGATGATGCTCCCGTCGCTGGTGCCGATGGCGGGGACCTACGCGCGCGAGGTCAGCGGTCGCCCCCGCGAGGGAGCCAATCCGGTGGTCGGGACCACCCTGCTCGTGGTCGGTTACATGTTGCTCTGGGCCAGCGCGGGCGTCGTCGCGTGGATGCTGTTCCGGGTCGTTCGCGACGTCGATCCGTCCTTCCTGCGCTGGGACAACGGCGGCCGCTACGTCGCCGCGGGCGTGATCGCGGCTGCCGCTCTCTACGAGTTCACGCCGGTGAAGGCTGGTTGCCTTCGCCACTGCCGCGACCGGCGGCTGCTCGTCGCCGACTGGCGCGCGGGCACAAGCGGCGCGCTCAGGATGGGCCTCGATCAGGGCGCCTATTGCATCGGCACATCGTGGGCGCTGATGGCGGCGCTCTTCGCGCTCGGCGTCATGAGCACCACCTGGATGGTGGTGATCGCCGCCGTGATCGCGGTCGAGAAGCTCCTGCCGCGGGTGCAGCTCGCGACCTGGGGGACCGGCGTGTTTCTCTTGGTCCTGGCTGCCGGGGTCGCCTTCTTCCCCGACCAGCTGCTCGTTGGTGAGCGGGCCGTAGAGCTGGGCCGTGTCGAGGAAGTTGATGCCGAGCTCGAGGGCGCGCTGGATC
>JAWVFG010000141.1:0-40829 GCA_033856335.1 Solirubrobacterales bacterium | reverse complement strand
CTCCAGGGAGGAGCGGGGCGCCCGATCGCATAGCCCTGCCCCCAGGGGACGTCGAGGTTGGCGAGGACCTCGATGTCGTCGTGGTTCTCGATGCCCTCCGCGCATACCGTTGCGCCCACCCGGCGGGCGAAGCGGACGAGTGACTCGACCAGGGCCATGCGCACCGGGTCGGAGTGGATCGCGCGGGTGAGCTCGAGGTCGAGCTTGACGATGTCCGGCCGCACCCACATGACCTGCTTGAGCCCGGCGTACCCGGCCCCGGCGTCGTCGATTGCGATCCTTGCCCCACGCTCGCGCAGGTCGGCCAGCGAGTTCGCCAGCAGGCTGTCGCCTACATAGACCTCGTGCTCGGTCAGCTCGATGATCAGGTCGGAGAGATCCGCAGGTAGAACGCTCCTGACGGCGTCGGTGGACAGCGCCGACGGGCTGACGTTGACCGCGAGGTGGGTTCCGGGCGGCCGGCCGATTGGCTCGAGCGCGGCCCTGATCGCCGCGGCCTCCAACTCGGGCCCGAGGCCGCATGCGTTGGCCTGTGCGAACCAGGTCGAGGGCGGCCGCCCTGGGGCGTCGGGAAAGCGGGCGAGCCCCTCGTAGCCGATCAGCCGGCCGGTGGTCAGCGAGGCGACGGGCTGGAAGAGAGGCTCGATCGCACGGTCCATCAGGATGCGCTCGATCTCGGAGCGCTGCGGGGCGTCCCCACTGAGCCGGACGTGATCGGGGTCAAAGCGGCGCGTCCTCGACTTGCCCGACCGCTTCGCCCAGTAGAGCGCTCCTTCGGCGAGCTGGAGGAGGGCGCCGGCATTGTCGGCATCGACCGGATAGACGGCGACGCCCGCGGAGCAGGTGAGATCGGATTCGGCGGGGGAGAGACCCGCCACCGCGGTCCGCATGCGCTCGGCAATCTCCTGAGCGGCGTCCGCATCGGTGCTGGGGAGGATCAGGGCAAATTCCTCGCCGCCCGTGCGAGCGGCGGCGTCGCCTCGGCGGACCGAGCCGCGCAGCAGGGCCCCGACGCCCTGCAGGACCCCGTCACCGAAGGGATGACCGTGCCGCTCGTTGATTGCCTTGAAGTCATCGAGGTCGAGCGCGACGAGCGCAACCGAGTCGTGCTGGACCGCAGCTCTCTGCAGCTCACGGCGCAGCACCTGCTGGAACCCGCGGTGGTTCATCAGCCCCGTGAGCGTGTCGGTCTCGGCCAGGTCACGCAGCTGAGTCTGCTGGCGGTAGAGCACACCGGTGAGGACTAGGGTGAGCAGCATCCCCACCGCGCTGAAGGCCTCCAGCCCCGAATCGCTTCTCGTGACCGCCAGCCCGAAGAGGCCCCCCCAGAGCAGGGAGAATCCGACGGCTGCCCAAGGCACCAGCCTTCGATGCGAGCTCCACGGATGGGCCATTAGCCCCACGCAGCGAGCATCGGAACGTATGTCCAGCGCAACATCCCCCTTTTTTGGTCAAATGAGCGGCCTGGACGCATGATCCGGGCGCAACCCGAGACCTTGAGCTGATGGCTCGGATCGCCGCCCTGGTGCAGGACCTGATGCTCGCCAGCCGCGTGCGCACGTCCCTCGAGGCGAGCGGACACGAGGTCGAGCAGGACGCGGAGCTCCCTGACGAGCTCGATGGCATCGATCTGGTGGTCGCCGACCTGGACGCGGTGCCGCCCGAGCGGCTGGTCGAGCTCGGCGTGCCCGTGGTCGGCTTCTACCAGCACACCGACGTCGACACCAAGGCGCGCGCGGAAGCGGCCGGCCTGGCGGTGGCGATCCCGCGGAGCCGGATGGTCAGGGAGCTGCCCGAGCTGGTCGACCAGGCACTCGGCTAGCCGCCACCGAGCAGGCCCGACCGGAGCGCCCAGGCGCGCCAGCTCTCGATTGACCCTCGCCGGAGGTCTGGGGTTGCGGTCACGCCTCCAAGCGAGAACGCGTGACTCGAGGTCAGCGACTGGAGCTCGGCGAGCTGAGCGGAGCGATCGAGGCCCGGAACCTGCGCGAGCAGGTCGTCGAGGGCCTTCTGCGGCTGCTGTCCGAGAACCCTGTAGCCACGGCCGAGAGCCGCGCTCACCTGCGCCCCAAGCTGCTCGTTTCCGGCCTTTGCAACCAGGAGCAGCTCGGGGTAGCGCGGCGCGCCGAACTGATCGACCCTGAACTCTCGGATCGGGATGCCCTGTCGCTGGAGCTGCACGCCCTCCGCGTTCCAGAAGGCGGTCGCGGCGTCGACCTTCCCGGCCGCCAGGTCGGCGACGGCGTTGAAGCCGATGGTCACCGGGTGCACCGATGAAGGATCCGCGCCGCCGGATCGCAGCACCGTGTCGAGGACGGCATCGTCGGACGGGACGCCGGTGACGCCGATCGTCTTGCCGGCGAGGTCGGCCGGTGTCCTGATCGCGTTGCGGTCGCGGGCGATCACCGCGGCGAGCGGTCGCTGGACGATGGCGGCGATCGCGACCAGGTCGAGGCCCCGCTCGCGGGCGATGCCGAAGTCGCTGATGTCCATGACCGCGAAGTCGGCGCGGCCCGCCTCGAGCAGCTTGGCGCTGTCGGCGGTGCTGGAGGGCTCCTGGATGGTGAGGTCGACTCCCGCGTCCTTGAAGTAGCCGTTCGCCTGCGCGGCGTAGATCCCGGCGTGGACCGCGTTGGGCTGGAAGTCGAGGACCAGGGTCGCGCCTTGCGGCGCGCCCGGTTCAGCGCCGCCACCTCCGCAGCCAAAGAGGCCGGCGCCGAGGAGGGCGGCCGCCAGCAGCGCGGCGACCCGTCTCATTCGCGGCTGACCCTATCCCTAAGGGTCGAATAAAGGTTTCCGAGGCGGTCTCGGCCCGGCTGGAAATCCGGTTAGACTGCGCGCCGTCCGTCGGCCGGTGGACTATTCCAGCAACGAGGAGGTCACTTCAAAGTGCAAGATCGAGGTCTCGCCGCGTATATCGCTGAGCTGATCGGGACTCTGCTCCTGGTCTTCTTCGTCACCAGCGTCGTCTCGCTCTATGTGGCCACCGGCCAGAACCCGCAATTCGGGTCCGACTGGGCCGTCGTCGGGCTGACCCACTTCCTCCTGCTCTTCGCGCTGATCATCAGCATCGGCGTGGCGAGCGGCGGGCACTTCAACCCGGCCGTGACCGCAGCCTTCATCGCGATCCGGCGGATCGACCCGATCGATGGCCTCGTCTACATCCTCGCCCAGCTCTCTGGTGGCGTGCTCGGCGCGCTGCTCACCAAGGCATTCATCGTGGACGAGGGCCGAGCTTCCCACTACGGAACGCCGACGATAAGCCCGCTGATCGGCGGCGCCTTCCAGGGAGCTCTGATCGAGGGCATCGGCGCTTTCATCCTCGTGCTCACCGTCCTCGCGGTCGCGCTCAACCCGGAGACGCGGCGTTGGGCCGCGATCTCCATCGGCGGTGCACTGGGCATGGCCGTGATGGTCCTCGGACCTCTGAGCGGAGGCTCTTTCAACCCCGCCCGCTGGTTCGGTCCCGCGCTCGTCAGCAACCACTTCACCGACGCATGGGCCTACATCGTCGGCCCGATCGTCGGCGGCCTGCTCGCCGCGGGCGTTTACAAGTTCATCATCGAGCCCAACAGCGGCCCGGTGCAGGAGCTTGCGGACACCGTCGCGCCGCGCGGCCCCGCTCCGCCCGCGGGTGAGGCACCTCCGCTGCGGCAGTCGTCCGGCGGTCCTCCGCCGGCACCGCCTCCGGGCGGCATCGCCGGAACCTGATCAGGGCGGCCGGTCCTCGGCTTCGCTTGCGGGGCCGCCGTAGCCGATGACAACCGTTCGCTAGGTTCTCCCTGCCATGCGCAGGGTGACCTTTTCGCGCAACTACACGCTCTCGCTCTCGAGGACGTGCCAGTGCTACTGCAAGTACTGCGCCTTCGCGACGCACCAGGCGCACATCCACGACCCGGATGAGGTCGAGCGCCGCCTCGATGAGGCGGTGCGGCGGAACAGCAAGGAGCTCCTGGTGCTCACGGGGGAGCGCCCCGAGGTCAATCCCGAGGTGGCGGGCCGGCTGCGCGAGTGGGGTCACGAAGACTTCACCTCGTACGTGGTCTGGGCCTGCCAGCGCGGACTGGAGCGCGGCCTGCTTCCCCACACGAACCTCGGGGTCCTCGCGCGCGAAGACCTGGAGCGCGTGCGCGAGGTGACGGCATCTCAGGGGCTGATGCTCGAATCCGTCAACCCGGACCTGGTGGTCCACCAGGGTTCGCCGACCAAGCATCCAGAGCGCCGCCTCGAGACCATTCGGCTCGCAGGCGAGCTGCGCATCCCGTTCACCACCGGAATCCTGGTCGGGATCGGAGAGACCCCGTCAGAGCGGGTCGCCGCCCTCGAGGCGATCGCGGCGGTGCACGGCGAGTTCGGCCACGTTCAGGAGGTGATCCTCCAGAACTTCGTTCCCCACCCGCGCTACTACGGCGCAGAGGTGGCCGACATCGCGGATGAGTCCTCCCGCAAGCGGTGGGCCGGGACGGGGAGCGCCCCATCCGAGCTGCCGCAGCCGGAGTGGGCGACGCCGGTCAGCGTCGACGAGATGAAGCATCTGATTGCGGAGTGCCGGCGCTTGATGCCTGATGTTGGTGTGCAGGTCCCCCCGAACCTGGCCGACTGGTGGCCGGAGCTCGTTGACGCCGGTGCGACCGACCTCGGGGGTCTCTCCAGCAACGGCGACCACATCTCGCCCGAGGAGCCGTTTCCGAGCCCGCATCAGGTGCGCAAGGAGCTGGCTCCGAGGGGATTCGCTCTCACCGAGCGGCTCTGCGCCTATCCGCAATACCTCGATCCCGAGTGGATGGAGCAGGGCGTCCTCGACGTGGTCAAGCTCAAGTACTGGAGCTTCATCCCCCGGCGCGGGTCCGGACGGCGCCAGGAGTCACCGCCGGCGCCGGAGATCGCGCCCCGCGCGATCGAGAAGGGGCGGCGTGGGGAGGAGCTGACGGAGGAGGAGCTCACGGCGCTCTTCTCCGAGACTCGTCCCGAGGTGATCGAGGAGATGCGAGTGGCCGCGGACGGGCTCCGAGCGGAGCTGGCCGGGGATACCGCCACCTTCGTGGTCAACCGGAACATCAACTTCACCAACGTCTGCGTGGTCGGCTGCGCGTTCTGCGGATTCGGGCAGGGCAAGCGCTCCCCGGACGCCTATCTGGTCAGCGAGGACGACTTCGCTGCACGGGTCGAGGAGGCAATCGATTTCGGCGCAACCGAGATCTGCATGCAGGGCGGGATCCATCCCGACTACACGCTCGAGGACTACGGACGCTGGCTGCGGTTTGCGAAGGAATGCGCGCCGGAGATCCACCTGCACGCGTACTCGCCGATGGAGATCCACTACATGTGCGAGCGCTCGGGACGATCGGCCGACGCCGTGTTCGAGTACCTGATCGATTGCGGGCTCGGGTCCACGCCCGGAACGGCGGCCGAGGTCCTCGACGACGGGGTCCGTCAGCGAATCTCGCCGAACAAGCTTCCGGTGGCGCGCTGGGTCGAGATCATCGAGGCCTCCCATCGCGCCGGGCTGCACTCCACCTCGACGGTGATGTTCGGTCACATCGAGGAGCCACGCGAGTTGGCGCGCCACATGCGGATCGTGCGAGAGCTACAGGAGCGCACTGGCGGGATCACCGAGTTCGTTCCCCTCAGCTTCATCCCGTTCAACACGCTGCTGGGCCGCACGCACGGCGTCGAGGAGATCTCACGAGAGGACAACCTCAAGCACACGGCCGCGTTCCGGCTGGCCCTCGGCAAGACGATCCCCAACCTGCAGGCGAGCTGGGTGAAGATGGGACTCGACGCGGCGACCGAGAGCCTGCACTGGGGCGTCAACGACCTGGGCGGGACGCTGATGGAGGAGAACATCTCCCGGATGGCCGGCTCGCACCACGGCGTCAAGCTCGAGCCCGACCAACTGATCGACGCCGCCCGCCGGGCCGGACGGACTCCGGCCCAGCGGACGACGCTCTACGAGATCGTCGAGACCTACTGAGCCGGGCCGATGCGCGCGATGGTGATGGACCAACCGGGGCGGCCTCTGACAGAGCGGGAGCTGCCGGATCCGGTGCCCGCGGAGGGCCAGGTCCTACTCGAGGTGTCGGCGTGCGCGGTCTGCAGGACGGACCTGCACATCTACGACGGCGAGCTCACCGAGCCCAAGCTGCCGCTCGTCCCCGGGCACATGATCGTCGGCAGGGTGATCGGCGCGGGCGAGGGCGCCAGCCGCTTCGCGGAGGGAGATCGAGTCGGTGTCCCCTGGCTGGGCTGGACCGATGGCACCTGCCGCTACTGCCGATCTGGCCGCGAGAACCTCTGCGTGCAGGGGAAATTCACCGGCTACGACTTCGACGGCGGATACGCCGAGCGCACAGTCGCCGACGAGCGCTTCTGCTTCCCGATCCCGGAGGTCTATCCGGACGAGCACGCCGCGCCGCTGCTCTGCTCAGGGCTGATCGGGTATCGCTCCCTGCGCCTCGCGGGAGAGGGGGAGCGCATCGGGATGTACGGGTTCGGATCATCGGCTCACCTGATCTGCCAGGTGGCGGTGTACCGCGGTTGGAAGGTCTACGCCCTCACCCGCGAGGGAGACACGGAGAAGCAGGAGCAGGCGCGATCGCTGGGCGCGGTCTGGGCCGGAGCCGTGGGAGACCCCGAGGCCAGGGACCTGGACGCGGCGATCATCTTCGCGGCGGCCGGAGAGCTGGTGCCCGAGGCGCTGCGGGCGCTCGCGCCGGGGGGCACCGTGGTCTGCGCCGGCATCCACATGAGCGACATCCCGTCGTTTCCGTACGAGGTGCTCTGGCACGAGCACTCGGTCCGCTCGGTCGCCAACCTGACTCGGCTGGACGGCGAGGAGTTCATCTCTCTTGCCCCCGAGGTGCCCGTCCGGACCGAGATCCAGGTGTATCCCCTGTCTGATGCCAACGCGGCATTGGATGACGTACGTCACGGTAGGGTTCGTGGGACCGCCGTACTCTCAGTCGGCGGATAAGCCTCCAAGCATCAAACGGGTCGCGCCTGCGGCGCGCCCTCGCGTCAAGGGGAGAGGAAAGAGCAGAGCAAATGCCAGATGTGACCGTGAAGCGCGTGGAGGACTTCGAGGCGATCTTCGGTGGGGGGTTTCGACGGGCGAGAGCAGGCCTGGGCGTCAGCTCCTTCGGCCTCGCCGTGATCGACCTGCCGGCGAACTTCACCCACTTCCCCGAGCACGACCAGACCCATGACGACCAGGAGGAGGTCTATACGCCGATCTCCGGTCGGGTCACGCTGCGGGTCGGCGGCGAGGACCACGAGCTCGAGCCGGGGGTCTTCGCACGGGTTGGGGCCGCCGAGAAGCGCAAGCTGATCACCGGCGATCAGCCCGCGCGCATCCTCGCCATGGGCGCGACGCCGGGCAAGGTCTACGACCCCCCGGAGTTCTCCTACGAGGGCGCCAAGCCGCCGCCCCTCTCGGAGATCGGGTCGAAGAACGCCTCGCCGGCGTAGGCAGCTCCCGCTACCGAAACAGGTCCTCGGCTGCCGGGCGCCGCAGCGGACCCGAACCCGGCCCGTCCTCCGCGGTGATCAGATCGCCCATCCCGGAGACGATCGCCCCTGGGACGCCGGAATCCTTGTCGCGGATGAGGTCTGCGGCCGAGGCGAGCTCGTCGGCGATTGCGATCAGCGTGGCCGAGAGCTCGCCGCCATGCTGGTCGTGCCTGCCACGCCAATCGGCCAGCGGGGCGATGCCAGCGCAGCCGATCGCGACGTCGGCCTGACCCATCCGCCAGGGGCGGCCGAAGCTGTCGGCGATCACGACCGCCGGGGATGCTCCTGAGGCCCCGCGGATCTCGGCTCGGATGCGCCGAGCGGAGAGATCGCCGTCGACGGGGAGCAGCGAAACCAGGCCCTCGGCGAGGTTGGACGAGTCGATCCCGGCGTTCGCGCACACCCACCCCGCGTGTGTCTCGGTGATGAGGACGCCGCGTTCGGCCCGCACGATCCGCCTGCTCTCCCCGAGGACGAGTTCGATGACGGCGGGATCGTTGTCGAGCTCGGCGGCCAGCTCTTTCGCGCGATCCCCGGGCTTCGCGTCAGCCAGCGCCCGCACCCGACCCTCGACCTTCGAAACGGCCTTTTGCGAGATCACCACGACGTCGTCCGCCATGGGGACAGCGGCCTCGGCGATCAGGCGGCCAAGCTCGTCGCCGTCCTTCAGCTCGGGCAGGCCGCTGAGCGGCCTGATCCGCAGCTCGCGCGTACCCCCATCAACGGCGGCCACGAACCCCGCCGCCTGACGAACCTACGCGGCGGCCGGCTGCGTGCGATCGCCGAGCTCCCACAGCACCTTGGCCGTCCGAGGTGCGGGCTGGGGATCGAGCAGCAGGCGGTCGCGGAGCAGCGAGAAGTCCTCTGGGGTGTCGAGATCCATCGCCATCGAATCGACCTTCTCGAGGGCGAAGCTGATCCCAGCCGCCCGAGCCCTGCTTACGTGGCGAGCGCAGCTCTCGGGGCCGAAGACCGGGAGAAAGATGTCGGGGGGCGCGAGCACGAGGGCGTTGGTGCCGGTCCCGTGCCGATCGGGGACGATCAGGACGGTGCGGGGGGAGCGGCCGATGCGCGCGTCGAGCTCCTCGGTGTCGAGCGTCGGGCAGTCCACGGGCAGCATCGCCACCCGTTGGGCGCCCTCGGCCATAGCGGCGCGGGCGCCGGCGGCGGCGGCCTCGGAGTGCCCCTCGTCCGCGTCCTGCAGGAGGACCTTGTGGCCGAACCAGCGCGTCTGCCGCGCGATGGACTTGTCGGCCGTGACGACCATGACGTCGTCGATGCAACGGCTGCGGGGCAGCTTCACGATCAGGTCGAGGAAGAGGGCTTCCGCCAAGTTGTTGCGCTCGTCCGCGGACAGCGTGCCGTCGAGCCGCCCATTGGCGACCGAAAGCCCCTTCACCGGAACGATCGCGGTCGTATGCAAGTTGTTCGAGTCCGACCCCACGGATTGCCAGGCTAGCGGTTGAGGCGCCGTTCATACCCCGGTTGCTGCCGTTTTATGCGCGATCGATGAGTGTCGAGGCGAACTCGAGGGTGCGCTCGGCCAGTTCCCGCCGGCCGTCGCGGCCCTCCATCAGCGTGGGGCAGCTCATCACGAGGACCTGATCGGGTGCCGGATCGGGGTCCTCCGGGTCGCAGACCATGCCGCCGATCAGTCCCTGATAGAGCGACGCGGCACCGGCCGCGGTCGACGGGCGGCCGACGGCGCGCATGAAGATGTCCGTCGGCCCCTTGACCACCTGGCCGGCCACGTAGGGGCTGACAGCGATCACCGGGGCGGGGGACGCAGCCATCGCCTCGCGCACGGCAGGCATGGAGAGGATCGGCCCGATCGAGATCACCGGGTTCGATGGCCCGATCACGATCGCGTCGGCGCCCTCGATCGCCGCGAGAACCTCCGGGGTCGGCTTCGCCTCGCCGATGCCCTCGACCTCGATCTCCTCGACCTCAGCCTGAGCGTGCTCGGCGACCAGATACTGCTGAAGGCTCCGCCACCCCTCTGCGGTCCTGACTCGCGTGCGGGTGGGCTCCTCGCACATCGGCAGCACGGCAGCTTGGACGCCGAGCGCCCGCGCGATCTGGGCCTGAGCGTCGGTGCGCCGGCCGCCCTCGCCCACGAACTCGCGCCGGTACAGGCAGGTGGCGAGGTCGCGGTCGGAGAGCTTGAACCAGTCGGGCGTGCCCAGCTGGACCAGGCGATCGAAGACGGTGAAGGAATCGTCCTTGATGCCCCAGCCGCGCTCCTCGTCGATCTCGCCGCTCAGCCAGTACGTGATCAGGTCGGGGTCGGGGGAGACGTCGACCCCGGCGATGTCGATGTCGTCTGCGGTGTTGGCGATGACGGAGAGGCCGCTCCCGAGCAGGTCCTGCATGCCCGCGGCGAGCTTTGCCCCGCCGGTGCCCCCTGCGAGTACGGCGCAGCGACCGATTCCGCTCACAGCCACCAGCGGCCTACGACCAGTGGTCGTTTTCGGGGAGGCCGGTGATCCTGATGCCGGCGTGGGCCTTGTAGCGGCTGTTGATCCCGATCAGCATCGCGGTCAGGGGCTCGACGATCCTGGCCTGCTCCAGGGGTCCCGCATCCACGGAGCGCAGGCCTTCGATCAGCTGGATCAGCTCGGCGACACGCTTGCGGTCGGCCTTGCGATCGCCGCAGACCAGCACGTCCTCGTCGAGGGGTCCGCCGCCTGCGAGTGTCGCCGCGCTCACCGTGTGAAGCGCCGAGACCACCGTGACGCCGTCGGGCACCATCTCCTGTGCCTGCTGGGCCGCCGAACCCTGCCAGACGCCGACGGTGCGAGTCGCCTTGCCTGAGATCGCAGCGGCGAGCGGGACGGTGCAGTCGACGAGAACCTGACCATCCGCAAGCGCCTCCTTGAGGTTGGTCAGCGTCTCCGAATGAGCCCGGAAGGGCACGGTGAGGAAGACCACGGGCCCGCGCTGCGCGGCCTCGCCGTTCCCGACGCCCTCGACCTCGGCCCCTGGCACGGCTTCACGGAGCCGTTCGGCGGCCTCCTCGGCTCGCTCGGGTTTCCGCGAGCCGATCACGATCGTCTGGCCGGCGCGGGCGAGTCGCACCGCCAGGCCATAGCCCAGGGCGCCGGTGCCGCCGATGATCGGGATTGAATCTGCCACCCGGCGAGCAAGCTACAGGTCGCCCTGAATAGGCTGCTGGCAGCCATGAGGCTCGAGGGCAAAAAGGCACTCGTCACCGGCGGCGCCAGTGGCATCGGCGCTGCGATCGCCAGGCGGCTGGCCGCAGAGGGCGCAGACGTGACCATCGGGGACCTCAACCTGGAGGGCGCGGCGGAGGTCGCCGGAGAGGTCTCTGGACTCGCGATCGAGCTCGACGTCACGGACCTGGGCTCCGCACAGGCCGCAGTCGAAAGCGCGGGCGGCCCGCTCGACATCCTCGTCAACAACGCCGGCACCGACGAGTTCGGCTTCTTCGCGCAGACCACCCCGGAGCAGTGGGAGAAGGTGATCGGGGTGAATCTGCGGGGGGTTTTGAATTGCACCTTCGCGGCCCTGCCCGGGATGCAGGAGGCCGGCTACGGGCGCATGGTCAACATCGCCTCGGAAGCGGGGCGGGTCGGGTCCAAGGGCTCGGCCGTCTACTCGGCGGCCAAGGGCGGGGTGATCGCCTTCACCAAGGTGATGGCGCGCGAGGGCGCCCGCTTCGGGATCACCGCCAACTCGATCGCCCCGGGCCCGATCGAGACGCCCCTGCTGATGCGGGCAAAGGAGTTCGGCGAGGTCGGCGAGAAGATTATCGAGACGATGAAGGCCGGGACACAGCTGCGCCGCCTGGGGCAGCCCGAGGAGGTGGCCGCCGCGGTCGCCTTCCTCGCCTCGGACGACGCGTCCTATGTCACCGGCGAGACCCTCGGTGTCTCCGGCGGCCTGGGGATGGTCTGATGGCGATCGAGCCCGGAGTCGAGCGCACCGACGAGTTCACCGTGGAGGGCCGGCTGATGACCGACGTCGGCGGAACGATCGGGGCCAGCGTCCTCTCGACCCCGGGAATGATCGGGATGATGGAGCGCACCGCCGCGGTTCTCTCCCTCGAGTACCTCGAGGACGGCAAGGCGACCGTCGGTTTCGAGGTCTGCATCAAGCACGTGGCCGCCGCCGCCGAGGGCCAGACCTGCACCGCCCACGCCAAGCTGCGAGAGGTGGTCGACGGCCGCAAGCTGCGCTTCGACGTCGAGGTCAAGGAGAGCGAGCGCACCATCGGCGTCGGCACGCACGAACGCCGCGTGATCGAGGTCGGCTCGGTCACCGGCTCGTAGCCGAGCAAATTCCTGCCAGGCCGCTGATCGCCGCCGGTTAGGCTGAAAGCGATGGCCGAGCGGCTTCCCAAGAGCGTCCGCATCCGCGAGGTCGGGCCTCGTGACGGCTTCCAGAACGAGCCCGAGGTCGTTCCTACCGAGGAGAAGGTGCGCCTGATCGGCCTGCTCGCCGACGCCGGATTGAAGCGGATCGAGGTCACCTCCTTCGTTCGCCCCGACGTGATCCCGCAGCTCGCAGATGGTGCCGAGGTCCTGACGCGGTTCGAGCCGCGAGAGGGCGTCGACTACTCGGTGCTGATCCCGAACCGCAAGGGCCTCGAGAACGCGCTCAAGCTCCGCGACCGTTTTCAGGAGGCGAACTTCTTCCTCTCCGCGTCCGAGACGCACAACCAGAAGAACGTGAATCGCTCGATCGCCGAGTCGCTCGCCGACCTGGAGGGCACGATCGGGGCGGGGCACGACGCCGGCCTCCGCTGCGAAGGCGTGATCTCGACGAGCTTCGGATGTCCCTACGAGGGCGAGGTCCCGCAGGAGCGGGTCTTCGAGATAGCCGAGAAGCTGGCCGGCTTCGGTTGCGAGGAGGTCGCCTTCGGCGACACCACCGGCATGGCCAACCCCCGGCAGGTGGGGGAGTTCTTCGCGGCCGCGCGAGACCGCCTCGCCGACACGGAGCTCACAGCCCATTTCCACAACACCCGCGGCCAGGGACTGGCGAACGTGCTTGCCGCGCTGGAGCAGGGCATCGACTCACTGGAGAGCTCCTTCGGAGAGCTCGGTGGCTGTCCGGTGCCGCCAGGCTCGACGGGGAACATCTCGACCGAGGACCTCGTCTCGATGCTCGAGGAGATGGGTGTGGGGACCGGGGTGGACCTGGCGAAGCTGATCTCGGCCTCCACGGAGGCACAGAGGGTGCTCGGGCGCCCGCTTGGGGCGCACCTGCTCACCGCCGGCCCGGTCGACTGGCACAGGTAGATGCGAGGGTCCTCCGAGGCAAAGCCGAGGAGGAACCCGTTTAATGCGGGTATGCAGAGCGATCGCTTCCGCGCAGCCGCCGAGTCGAAGGACTTCTCGGCGATCGACGATCTCTTCGCCGAGGACGTGGCCTTCCGGAGCCCGGTGGTCTTCAAGCAGTACGAGGGCCGTGACGCGGTCGCGATGCTGCTCAACGCGGTCGCACAGGTCTTCGAGGACTTCCGCTACACCGACCAGATCGAGACCGGTGACGCCGCCGCGCTCGCCTTCAGCGCCCGCGTCGGGGACCGGGAGCTGGACGGCATCGACCTCCTGCACTTCGACGAGGAGGGCAGGATCAACGACATGGCGGTCTACGTTCGCCCCATGAGCGGCATGCATGCGCTGGCGGAAGCAATGAAGCGGAAGCTTGAGACGGCTTCGCCTTAAACGGCGGCCACAAACATCGCCGCCGGATCTACCGGCCTAGTGACAGCTGGCGCCGGAGCAGGTGCGCAGCTGCGCCAACCGAGCCGCTAGCTGGGCCCGAATGGCGGTGTAGTTGACGGCCCCAGGGCCGTAGAGCAGGTTCGTGAGCTCGTAAGGGTCGCTCTCGAGGTTGTAGAGCTCCTCGCTCCCGTTGTTCCACAGGTTGTAGACCCACGGTCCCTGCCTGACACCGAAGGTGCCGATGTCGAAGCTCTCGAAGAGCAGGCTGCGGTTCGTCTGGGCGGAGGGGTCCGTCGCCAATGGGAGGAGAGGAATCCCGTCCATCGTCCGCCCGGGCCGAGCGCCGGTCAGCGCGGTGATCGTCGGGGCCAGGTCGATGTTCGCGACCAGCTGGTTCCGCGTCGTGCCCTGCGGGAAGTTGGGACCGCGGATGATCAGCGGGACCCGCTCGCCCTCCTCATAGAGGTAGTCCTTGAATTCGATCCGGTGGGCGCCCATCTCGAGCCCGTTGTCGGAGGTGAACATGAAGAACGTCTTCCGCTTGTCGCCGTACTTCCTGACCAGCCTGACTATCCGCTTCACCTCGTCGTCGACGGAGAGCAGGCTCTCGAGCCGCCCCCGATAGCGCCGGTCGATGTCGGCGAGCTGCTCGCTGGAGAGGCGGGGGATCTGCTGGATCTGCTCGGGCTTGTCCGAGACGTTCGCCTCGTCGAAGTTCGGCGGATGCGGGGCGGTGATGTCGCCGAAGGTGCCGAGGTACTGGGGGGCCGGCTCGGGGTCGCGGGTGGACCACGAGGGGGTGCCCGACTCGCCATGGGGATTGTTCGGGTTGTAGTAGAGGAAGAACGGCTTGGGGCTGGGGGCCCATTTCTTGAGCACGCCGTCGACCTTCGAATTCAGGACGTAGTCGATGTAGTTGCTCGGCTTCCTGGCGTAGTGGCGGACCTTGCCGTTCTCGTTGAGCTTGAAGCCGTATCGGTGCTGCTCGGTCCCGTCCGTGAGCCCGTACCACTGGGTCCATCCGGGCGGGATCTCTCTGGGGTTGACCACCCCGTAGCCGTTCAGGTATTTCCCGACCATGGCGGTCCGGTACTTCGCGCGTCGCAGCCAGACCGCGAGCGTGTTCGTGTTGTCGAGCTGGCCGTACTGCTGATCGGTGGTCACGCCGTGGTTGTGGGCGTATTGCCCAGTCAGGAAGGACGCCCGCGAGGGGCAGCAGAGCGGATAGGACACGTAGCTGTTGCTGAAGGTGGTGCCGTGAGCCCCGAGCATGCTGAGGGTGTTGCGCATCACGAACAGGTCGGTGACGTTCATGTCGTCCGTGTCGATGACGACCACGTTCGGCCGCTTCTGCTGCGCGTTCTGGCGACGCAGCTGGGCCGCGTGGTCCCGCTTGGCCTGGCACCCCGTGGTGCACTTCGCCGAGGCTTGAGACATCGGCGCGGCCCAGGCGAGCGCGGCCACGCAGAGCACGGCCAGCGAGAGCCCTGCTCGCTGTGTTCTCCCGGGGAGCATCCTGAACTGAAACCCGCGACACCTCAGGTGGTTGCGCTGGGCCCGTATGCTCTGCGCCGCCAAACTTCACCAGACGGGTCGCGCTTTTGCGTGCCCTCGCATAAAAGGGAGCGAAATACATATGGCGATCAGCAAGGTCGGCGTCCTGGGCTGCGGGCTCATGGGCCACGGGATCTCACAGATCTGCGCCCAGGTGGGCTGGGACGTCGTCGTGCGCGAAATAGACCAGGCGCAGCTGGACAAGGGCTTGGGCAAGATCGAGAAGCAGCTCGCGCGAGGCGTGGAGAAGGGCAGGATGGAGCAGTCCGAGGCCGATGCGGTCCGAGGCCGGATCACCCCGACCCTTGAGTACTCGGACCTGGCCGAATGCGACCTTGTGATCGAGGCGATCACAGAGGACCTGGACCGCAAGCTCGAGATGTGGGCTGAGGTCGACGGGCTGGTCAAGGACGACGCCTACCTCGCCACCAACACCTCCTCGCTCTCGGTGGCCACCCAGGCCGACGCCACGAAGCGGCCCGAACGCATGATCGGCCTCCACTTCTTCAACCCTCCCCAGGTGATGCCCCTGCTCGAGGTCGTCCGGGCCGAGAAGTCCAGCGACGAGGCAGTCGCCCTCGGCTTCGAGGTCGGAGAGAAGCTGGGAAAGACCACGGTCGCGGCTGGCGACAACCGCGGCTTCATCGTCAATCGGCTGCTGGTCCCCTACATGCTCGACGCGATCCGCGCCAACGAGCAGGGGGTGGGCTCGATCGTGGACATCGACACCAGCATGATGGCCGGGGCGAGCCATCCGATGGGGCCGTTGACGCTTGCCGACTTCGTCGGGCTGGACACCCTGGCGGCGATCGCCGACGTGATGGTCGACGCCTACGGCGAGGAGCGGTTCGCAGCCCCGGAGACCCTGCGGAAGATGGTGGATGCAGGGGACTTTGGGCGCAAGTCGGGCAAGGGGTTCTACGATTACTCCGGCGACGAGCCCGTACCGGTGGACGCCGGGGACTAAGGCCAGCCCAAGGAGGACCAGGAACACATGCCAGTCGACCAAACCAGTCTCGACCGCATCCGGAACGCAACCTTCCCGGCCGCCAAGCGCGGTTACGACAAACACGAGGTCGAGAAGTTCCTGGCCCGCCTGGCCGACTGGCTCGAGACCGGCGCGGGCGACGAGTCGCGCTCGGACACGGTCAAGCGCGAGCTCGAGCGCGTGGGCCAGCGAACGGGGGCGATTCTCGCCCAGGCCGAGGAGAGCGCCCAGCAGATTCGCGCCGAGGCCGAGGAGGAGGCTCGCGGCACGATCAACACCGCGAACATGCAGGCCGAGGAGACGCGCACGCAGGCGGAGCAGTACTCGACCCAGACGCGCACCTCCGCCGATTCATACGCCCAGCAGGCCCGCCAGGAGGCCGAGCAGGAAGTCGCCTCCACGCGGGAGGAGGCCGAGCAGGAGGCTCGCGAGACCATCGCCACCGCCCAGGCACAGGCCAGGCGGATCGTCGAGGAGGGCACACAGCGCCGCGAGGACGTCGAGGCCGTGATCGCCGATCTGGTTCGCCGTCGCGACGACGTGCTGGCCGGCACCGAGGAGCTGACCGCGAAGCTCACCGGGGCCGTCTCCGAGCACCGGCCCGAGCAGGGTGCCGATGCCTTCGCCAGGCCCGACGAGCTCGATCCGCTCGCCCGTGACGACGCGGGCCCCGATGGCGAGTTCGAGGATGAGGACGAGGAAGACGTGGACACTTCAGAGGCGACCCAGATCGTCGACGCCGGGCCCGAGCAGCAAGCTCGGACCTGAGAACCTGAGGCTGCGGTGAGCGACGTCAAGGCGGCCCTCGATGCCGCGCTGGAGGGCGGCCCCGAGCGCCACCGCAAGAAGGTCGCCGAGCAGGAGAAGCTGCCCGTGCGCGAGCGGGTCGCCAGCCTCCTCGATGCGGGCTCGTTTGCCGAGGAGGGACTGCTCGCCAACTGGGAGCAGGAGGGGCTCGGCGCCGACGGCGTCGTCACCGGCATGGGGACCGTGGGAGGCCGTCCGATCGCGCTGATGGCCAATGACCCGGCGGTCAAGGCCGGATCATGGGGGCCCAAGACGGTCGAGAAGATCCTCCGGATCCAGGAGCGGGCACTGGCACACCAGGTCCCGATCGTCTATCTGGTCGATTCGGCGGGCGCGCGCATCACCGACCAGGTGCGCATGTTTCCGGGTCGCCGCGGGGCCGGCCACATATTCCACACGCAGGTTCGCCTGTCCGGCCAGGTGCCACAGGTGTGCCTGCTTCTCGGTCCAAGCGCCGCCGGAGGCGCCTATATCCCGGCGTTCTGCGACGTCGTGATCATGCGCGACGGCAACGCGTCGATGTACCTCGGCTCACCCCGCATGGCCGAGATGGTGATCGGGGAGAAGGTGACCCTGGAGGAGATGGGGGGAGCGCGGATGCACACGTCGGTGTCCGGCTGTGGCCATTTCCTGGTGGACTCGGACGAGGGCGCGATCGACCTCGCGCGCCGATACCTCTCGTACATGCCGGAGAACTGGCGGGAGGACCCGCCGGCCGCTCCGCCCGCTGACCCGGAGCAGAGTCCGAGCGTCTCCGAGATCGTCCCGGTCAACGAGAAGGATCCATTCGACGTCAAGGACCTGATCAGGGCGTTCGTCGACGCGGACTCCTTCCTCGAGGTGCACGCCCGCTGGGCCAAGGAGATCGTGGTCGGCTACGCGCGGCTCGACGGCCGGGCGATCGGGATAGTGGCGAATCAGCCGAAGGTGAAGGGCGGGGTGCTCTTTGTGGACTCGGCCGACAAGGCAGCCCGATTCATCATGACCTGCAACGCCTTCAACGTACCCCTACTCTTCCTGGCCGACGTCCCGGGCTTCATGATCGGCAAGGACGTCGAGCGACAGGGGATCATCCGGCACGGGGCAAAGATGATCAGCGCGGTCTCCGAGGCGACCGTGCCGAAGCTCTCGGTCATCGTTCGCAAGGCATATGGGGCCGGCCTCTACGCGATGGCCGGCCCGGCGTTCGAGCCGGATGCATGCCTCGCCTTCCCGCAAGCCCAGATCGCCGTCATGGGCCCCGAAGCGGCCATCAATGCTGTGTTCTTCAACCAGATCCAGGAGATTGAGGACCTGTCAGAGCGCGAGCGCTTCGTCAAAGAGAAGCGCGAGGAGTACGCCGATGACATCGACATCCTCCATCTCGCCTCGGAGCTCGTCGTCGATGCGGTGATCGAGCCCGATCGGCTGCGCGCCGAGCTCGTGCAGCGCTATGCACTTGCCGCGAGCAAGGACCGACGCTTCGCGGACCGGCGCAACCCGGTCACACCCGCCTAGCCCGGGCGGGCTTGATCGCAAGTCACTGCTGCGAGCAGCTCAGAGCGTCGCCGCCAGCTCCGTGAAGTAGTCGAGCGAGGCGGGGTTCGCGAGCGAGTCGCGGCTGGCGGCCCGCTCGGGCGCCTCGCCCATCAGGATCCTCTTCACCGGGACCTCGAGCACCTTGCCGCTCAGCGTTCGCGGGACCTCGGCGATCTGGAAGATGTCGTTCGGGACGTGGCGAGGTGAGCACTGCTCGCGGATGCGGCGCTTGATCTCGCCCTTCAGGTCATCGTCCAACTCGGCGTCATCCCGAAGCACCACGAAGAGCGGCATCCATCCCTCGGTCCCGGGCTTCGCGATGTCGACGACGAGCGAGTCCAGGACCTCCGGCACGTCGGCGACCGCTCGGTAGATCTCGCTGGTTCCCATGCGGATGCCGCCGCGATTGATCGTCGAGTCGGAGCGGCCGTAGATGATCGCCGTGCCGCGCGAGGTGATCTCGATCCAATCGCCGTGACGCCAGATGCCCGGATACATCTCGAAGTAGCTGGCGCGGTAGCGGGAGCCGTCGTCGTCCCCCCAGAGAAAAACGGGCATGGAGGGCATCGGCTCGGTGATGACGAGCTCGCCTACCTCGTCGATCACCGAGTTGCCGTCCTCGTCGAAGGCCTCCACCTTGGCGCCGAGGGCGCGGCCCTGGAGCTCGCCCTTGTAGACGGGGAGGATCGGGACGCCGCCGACGAAGGCGGTGCAGACGTCGGTGCCCCCGCTCGTGGAGAAGAGCCAGGTGTCATTGCCGACGTGCTCGTAGACCCAGTCGAATCCCTCCGGGGAGAGGGGAGAGCCGGTGGAGCCGACCGACCGCAGCTCAGAGAGGTCGCGATCCTTGCCGGGCTCGACGCCGTCCTTCATGCAGGCGGCGATGTACGCGGCGCTGGTGCCGAAGCAGGTCATTCCGGTGCGCTCGGCGAGCTCCCAGAGCACCCCCATGTCGGGATGTCCGGGATTTCCGTCGTAGAGGACGATCGACGCCGGCGTGAGCAGCCCGCCGATCAGGAAGTTCCACATCATCCAGCCGGTGGTCGTGAACCAGAAGAGGCGGTCGCCGGGCTGGGCGTCGAGGTGGAGGTGGCCCTTCTTGAGCTGCTCGAGCAGGATCCCGCCGTGTCCGTGGACGATCGCCTTGGGGAGCCCGGTGGTGCCAGATGAGTAGAGGACCCAGAGCGGGTGGTCGAACGGGACGCGGGCGAAGGACAGCTCCACGCCTGAGCCGAGGTCGAGCAGCTGTCCCCAGGTCATAGGGGCCGCCACCTTCGGATGCTCCTCCAGCACGGACAGCTCGGGAGACGCGCTCAGGTATGGGACGACGACTATCCGCTCGAGGCTGGGGATCTGCGCGGCGACTTCTGCGATGACGCCGAGCCGGTCGAAGTCCTTGCCGCCATAGCGGTAGCCGTCCACCGTGAACATCACCTTCGGCTCGATCTGCGCGAATCGATCGACGACGCTGCCCGGGCCGAAGTCGGGTGAGCAGCTCGACCAGATCGCGCCGAGGCTGGCGGAGGCGAGGAAGGCGATCAGGGCCTCGGGACCGTTCGGCAGGTAGGCGACCACGCGGTCCCCCTGAGAGACGCCAAGGGCCTGGAGGCCCTCGCGGACGGCGGCGACCTGCTCGCGCAGCTCCCCCCAGCGGAGCTCGCTCACGTCGCGCAGCTCGGATGCGTAGACGACCGCGACCTCATGCTCGTCCTTGCCGCGGAAGATGTGCTCGGCGTAGTTGAGCTGGGCGCCCTCGAACCAGCGAGCGCCGGGCATCACGCGTTCGGCGAGTACCTGCTCATTGGACTGGTCCGCGATGACGTCGAAGTACTCCCAGAGGGTGCCCCAGAACTCCTCGATCTCCGTGACGGACCATCGCCAGAGGGCGTGGTAGTCGTCGAAGTGGAGGTCGCGGTTCTCCGCAAGCCAATGCAGATACCGGGTGAGCTGGGATCGCTCGACCATCTCTGGCGTGGGCGCCCAGAGGACCTCCGCCTCCACCGTGCTCTTCTCCACAGCCCGATCTTTACACGCGCTCGGCGGTGGCGGCCGGCGGCTCGGCGGGGGGCACGGCGGGCGTACCGCGCCCGGCATCCCGGTCGATCAGGCGGGCGAGCGCGACGACGAAGTCGCTCGCACGTGTCAGCGCTTCCGAGTCGACTCGCTCTGGGACGTCGTCATGGGTGTGGTACCAGGGCGCCAGGTTGCCGTTGGGGTCGGTGGTGCGGATGGTGATCGCGCGCATACGGCGAATACGGGCGGGCATCGCGTCGTCGAGGAGCGGGTGGCGGATCGGATGGGCGCCCTCGGCGACGCCGGAGGTGGCGAGGGCTTGGCAGAGCTCGATCAGCTGGGCGTCGTGGGGAAGACTGATCACTGGGCCCTGGCTGGTCTCGTAGGCGAGCTGGCCATAGGAGACCGAGTCGACGTTGACGAAGGCGGTGGTCGCGCGGTCGAACTCCTTTCTGCGCGCGCGGACGAAGGCGCGGCTGCCCTCGCAAAATGACTCCTCCGAGCCGGCCAGCACCACCCAGACGTCGAGGTTGTCCGGCGGATTCGTGGTGAGCTCGTCTGCCGCCGAGAGGACCGCGGCCACGCCCGAGGCGTTGTCGTAGGCGCCGGGGACGATCTCCGAGAGAGCGATGTCGACGAGCAGGAAGCCGGCGATGATCAGGACGATCGTCGGGATGGCCTGAACGGCGTTGAGCCAGGTCGGGTCCAGCCCGGCCATCCGTGCGCCGAGGATCGGCAGCAGCGGCGCGAGGCCGAGCCAGAAGAAGAGGCGGAAGGGCCCGAGACCGAGGCGTACTCGCTCGGGCAGCCGCCGGATCCGGTTGGACGCCTTGGAGAAGACGTATCCCGTTCGGGCGGCGTCGTAGTGGGCCATGAGGATGAGGCGGGCCGGGGCGTCGGGGCGATTGCCGGGGGAGACGATGTTCTGCGAGACGCGGCGGAAGAGGAGCGAGCGCACCAGATAGAAGCGCGTGTTGAGGTCGAGGTAGGTGGAGATCGCGGCGAGGAACACCAGGCTGAATCCGACGGCGGGCTGGACCGTCGCGATCAAGCTGCCGGCGACCCCCATCGCCGCATGGATCAGGTGGACGATCGCGTACTCGGGATGCGCGAAGAAGGGCTCGATCTGTGCGCTGCGGCCGATGCGGCGAAGACGGCCGGCGAGCATGTTGGCCGCACGCCGCTCGGCGTCGGTCCCGGGCCCCCGCTCCTTGAAGGAGCAGAGCTCGCGAATCAGCTCGCTGCGGCCCGCGGAATCCATCGGCCGCGGATTATCGCGTTCAGCCCGCCTCCGGGGGCCGGGTTATCGTTGATTCGCATCCCGGCCGGAGTGGCGGAATGGCAGACGCGCGGCACTCAAAATGCCGTGTCCTTCGGGACGTGTGGGTTCGACTCCCACCTCCGGCATCGCACCGACGAAAACCGGGCTGGGGAAAAGGGGGCGAATCAGAAGTTGTGGTCCCTTTTGCTCGCTATGGCGAGCCAAACCGACCACAAACCGCCTGGAGCGTCCGTTTGGGCGCTCGCGAGGAGACAGCACGGCGTCGTCACTCGCGCGCAGCTCGTCGAGCGGGGAGTGACGCGAGCTGGGATCTCACACCGCACCCAAATCGGCCGCTTGCACCGCATTCATCGCGGGGTTTTCAGTGTGGGTACCCCCGATGTGAGTCAGCTCGGCCGCTGGATGGCGGCGGTTCTCGCCTGCGGGACAAACGCCGCCCTCAGCCACCAGAGCGCCGCGGAGCTCTGGGGTATTCGGAGCCCTCGAGGCAGTCGCATCGAGGGCTCTGTGCCGATCGAGCGAAAGCCCCGGATTCGTGAGGTTCGCGTTCATCGCCGCCGTGTCTTCACTGAGACCGATTCGACTCTGCGGCACGGGATCCCCGTCACCGGTCCTGCCAGGACGCTGACGGACTTGGCCACGCGCCTTTGGGCGCCCGAGTTGGAAGCCGCGATAAACCAGGCCGACAAGCTGGATCTGATCCGGCCTGACTTGCTGCGCGCGGCGCTCGAAGAGATGAGGGGTCAGGACGGGGTGCGGCTGCTGCGCCGGCTTCTCGACCGCCGCACGTTCCGGCTCACCGACTCCGAGCTCGAGCGGCGTTTCCTTGGCCTGATCCGATCGGCCCGCCTTCCCAGGCCCGAAACGCGAAAGCTCGTGAATGGGTTCCGGGTCGACTTTCATTGGCCGGACCTCGGGCTCATCGTCGAGACCGACGGGCTCCGGTACCACCGGACGCCGGCCCAACAGGCGCGAGACCGGCGACGAGATCAGGCACATACGGCGGCTGGTCTCACAACACTCCGATTCACGCACGCCCAGGTCTACTTCGAGCCGGACGAGGTGCAGGCCATCCTCGCGAGAGTCCTAAGCCGCCTCTCCGTGCGCCGAGCTGCCTCCTAGGCTTCAGACATGTGCGGGCGCTACACGCTCACCGATCCCGATCCGCGGCTCATGCGGTTTCGGTTCGGGCTCGTCGAGTCGGTCGAGATCGACCAGGCGCCCGGCTACAACGTCGCGCCTACCGACCCGGTTCTGGCCGTCAGGCTGAATCGCGAAGGTGGGCGGGAGCCGGGGATCCTGCGCTGGGGGCTGATCCCGCACCACAGCGATCCCGACAAGTTCGACCGGCTCCTGATCAACGCGCGCGCCGAGACGGTGGCTGAGGCGCCGGCGTTCCGCGACGCCTTCCGATCCAATCGCTGCCTGATCGTCGCGGACGGCTTCTACGAGTGGCGGGCGGAGGAGACGGGCAAGAAGCCGGTCTGGATCACACGGCCATTGCGAGAGCCCTTCGCCTTTGCGGGGCTATGGGCGGAGGCCCGCCGGGCGGATGGGTCGACGGTCCACTCTTGCGCGATCGTCACCTGTGAGCCTGGGGAGGTGGTCGCGCCCATCCACGACCGGATGCCGGTCATCCTGGAGGAGGGCGACGAGTCGGACTGGCTCGATCCCGGGAGCGGGGAGGAGGCGTTGAAGGCGCTGCTGGTCCCCACCGACGATCTGGCGCTCACCGAGGTCTCGGACGCCGTCAACGACGTCCGGCAGGACGGCCCGGCGCTGATCGAGCCGCCGCTCAGGCTTTTTTAGGCCGGCGCGACGCCGCTGTGCGGCGCTTGGTGCCGCCGGTGCGAGCCGCCGCGTTGCGACGACCGGTGCCACGGCGCTGGATCGGCCCGCGGCCCTTCGGAGGCTCCACGGGCGGGAGCTCATCGCCGATAGGTCGTTCCTCCTCGACGTGCCACTCCTGGTTGAAGGCGACCATCGCGACCGCGATCAGGATGACCTGAACGGGCACGAGTATGAGCGTGATCAGCCCGAGCAGATCCGGGGGCAGCGCCGGATCGGAAAACCCGTCCTTGGCCCGGTCGAACCACGCCGGGGCCGCGATCCCGGCGAAGATCGCCAGGATGATCGCCAGCGCCGACGCCACCGGCAGGACGCCGCGGTTCCAGCGCGCGACCAGATAGGCGAAGAGGACGTAGATGGCGACGTAGAGGAGAGCGAAGATCTTTCCGCCCTCGAGCCGCGTCCAGCCGCCGAGGGTGATGACGAGGGCGAGCCCGGCGGAGACCAGCAACAGGAAGACGACGAGGACCCGAGCGCTGTTCGCCTCGGGTTTCTCCCTGTTCGGCCGCCAGAGCTCGTATCCGGGACGGATCGCTCCCGCTTCCATGGCCAGCAAGTCTATGGACTCGACTGGATGCGCGCTACACCCAACCGGTCCACTGGACCGATGCGGGCGGAGGGACTCGAACCCCCACGCTCTTTCGAGCACCAGGACCTAAACCTGGACCGTCTACCAGTTCCGGCACGCCCGCAGGCCTCCGATTCTAGTTTCGGTGTCGGTGTATTACGGATGTGCGACACGGGGCGCCTCTGGAAGAATGGCGCCCCCATCCGGGACAGCAGCACCAACTCCATCGACTCGAGAGAGGTCCGGATGACCTGGACAATCTGGGCCGCCACCGCAGTGATCGGTTTCGCCTTCTGGGCTGAGGGCGATGGCGGTACCTGAGCCTGAAGGGCATGGGGGCTGCGTGACCGAGACGGCGCCCATCTCGGTTTACCTCGTCGACGACGTGCCCGAGCTGCGTGAGCTGATCAGGCTCGGGTTGGAGGAGGACCCCGGCTTCGAGATCGTGGGGGAGGCCGGAGACGGCATGACCGCGCTCGAGGGAATCGCCAAGACCCATCCCGAGGCGGTGCTGCTCGACCTCTCGATGCCGGACATGGATGGGTTTCAGGTGATCCCGCAGATCCGTGAGGGCGATCCGGAGGTCGCGATCATCGTTCTCTCCGGTTTCTCGGCCGACCGCATGGGCGGCAAGGTCCTGGAGCGGGGCGCCGATGCCTACGTGGAGAAGGGCACTCCCATCCAGGAGCTGCGCGACGCGACTCGAATCGCCGTCGCAAGCCGCCGCGGCGATTAGAAAGCCCGCTCTCGGCGGGCTACAAACGGGGCACCCAGGACTCGAACCTGGAGTCGCCGACTTTGGAGGCCGGTGCCTTATCCAATTTGGCCAGTGCCCCTCGCGGGGGAATCGTAACCCGGGGGCCTCTTACCCCGTGCGCTTCGGCGCCGGCTGCTTCGTCCCCTGCCCCTTCTTCTTCCGCTTCGGCCGGAGGGCGCTCTTCGGCAGAGGCGCGGGGTCGGGGCCGAGCTCGACACGGCAGGACGGGCCGGCGCAACTCGATAGCGGGATCAGCTGGGTGTAGAGCCACTTCCGCACGTTGCGGTAGCGGGGATCGAGGACGAGCGAATGGAGCTGGGCGGGGTCCCGCTTCATGTCGTAGAGCTCGGTCTGGCCGTTGGCGTAGATCGTGTACTCGTAGCGGTCGGTTCGAATCGAGCGATAGGCCGGGGCGGTGTCGGTATTGGTCGCGGACTTGATCGCGTCCGGCTCCTGCTCGAGGTTGTTGACCCCTCGCTTGCCGGCGACCCCGACGCGCGCCTCGCGGGCGCGCGCGGCGCTCGACTGGGCGGACTCGGCACCGGTTCCGCCCGGACCGGTGTCGCCCTCGAGGAGGATCGGGCGCGTCGAGCGCAGCGCCGGGTTCTCCGCGTAGGGCAGGAACGAGCGACCATCCACCGCGTTGTTCTGCGACCCAGATGCGATCTGGAGGATCGTCTGCGGGATGTCCCCATTCCAGACGAGCTCATTGCTGACGCCGCCCGCCGGAATGCCCGGGCCGCGGATGATCAGCGGCACCCGGGACGCCGGGTCATAGGGCAGGTACTTGCCGCTGACGATCCGGTGCTCGCCCCGGAAGAAGCCGTTGTCCGAGGAGAAGACGATGTAGGTGTCATTGAGGATCCCCTTGTCCTTCAATGACTGGACGAGCTGTCCGACCGCCTGATCCACCGAGATCAGCTGCTCCTCCTGCCGCCGGCGCTCGTTGTCGATCAGGTTCGCCTGCTTCTTGCTGATCCGCTTCTTGGCCTGACGGCGGAACCACTTCGGCTTGTCGCTGATGTCCTTCTCGTTGTAGGCCGGCAGCCTGGGCAGGGGGGTCCCGGCGAACTTGTAGAGGTCCCGGGGGGCCGGGTCGAAGGGGCCGTGCGGTGAGTTGAACCAGAGGTTGAGCCAGAAAGGCTGCTTCGAGACGGCGGTGTCGTTGAGGAAGTTGACCGCCCGGTCGGTGAAGACATCGGTCTGGTAGTCGCTCGGCTGGTCTCCGTAGAAGGTGAGGTGCGGGGTGGCGAGCGGCCCGGTCTTCTCGATCAGCTGGTAGTCGAAGTAGAGCGCGTCCTCGGAGACCTTCCCGTACCACTCGTCCCAGCCCTGCGGCACGGGGAGCGTGCCGTCGAGGGTCCCGTAGCCATTCATGTACTTGCCGATATGGACGTTGTAGTAGCCGTTGTTGTGGAGCCAGACGGCCAGGTCATTCGACTCGTGGGAGCGGAACTTCAGCCAGCTCCCGTTCGGCGGGAAGTTTCCCCGCACGCCGTGGTTGTGCATGTACTGGCCGCTCATCATCGTCGCGCGGGAGGGGCAGCAGAGGGGGAACGAGATGTAGGCCTCGTTGAAGGTCGTCCCCTGAGCCGCGAGCAGCGACTGAACGTTCGGCATCGCCGACAGCTCGCTGGTCGTCATGTCGTCGGTGAGGATGAAGACAACGTTCTTCTGGGAGGAGGCCCCCCGCGCCTCACGGGCGGCGAGCGCTGCCCCGACGATCGCGAGCAGCGCGACCGCCGCGGCGAGGATGGCCCACGCGCGGGCGTGCATCAGTCGTGACCTGGAGAGCGGCTGCATGCGCAGGTGAAGTCGGAGAAGCGGCGGGCGATCCTGCCCCTAGAACCGTCCGGCGAGCGATGAGTTTCGCAAAAGACGCGGCGTCCCGACCGCGATCGGCCCGACGCGCGAATCTATAATCAGCCTTGCGCGGGCGAGGTGTAATTGGTTGCATTGGAGCCTTCCAAGCTCCCGGAGCCGGTTCGAGTCCGGTCGCCCGCTTGGGTCTAGGATTGATCCCACATCGGGGCGTGGCGCAGTCTGGTAGCGCATTCGGCTGGGGGCCGAAAGGTCGCTGGTTCAAATCCAGTCGCCCCGACTAAAACCCCTGCTGCAATCCCCCTGATCGTCACCTGTCCGTGTGGGGTGCAGCGGCGGGTAGTCGCACCGTGACGGCGAGCCCCCCAGCGGCCCGGGGGGTGAGGGTGAGGGTTCCTTCGTGTGCTTTGGTGATGCTCTTCACGACTGCCAGGCCGAGCCCGACACCCGCGTGGCCGGTGCGTATGCGGCTCGAGCCGCGCCGAAAGGGTTCGCCGAGCGTGGAGACCAGCTGCGGGGTGAGCTTCTCACCGGTGTTCTCGACGGTGAACACCGCCCCCTCGGGGTGAACGCTGGTCGTGACCCACACGGTGCCCCCTTCGGGCAGGTTGTGGACGATCGCGTTGTGCACGAGGTTCGTGGTCATCTGCAGCAGGAGGGCGGGTGAGCCGACGGTGGGGGTCGTCTCGCCGGAGGTCTCGATGGTGGCGCCATGTTTTTCTGCGAGGGGGAGGAGCGTTTCGCTGGCTTCCTCCGCGATCAGGGAGAGGTCGACGTGTTCCGGGGCGAAGGACCGCTGGTCGGCGCGGCTGAGCAGGAGCAGTGCTTCGGTGAGGTCGATCGCTCGGATGTTGCCGGCGTGGAGGCGGTCGACGAGTTCGCCCTTGTCGTGGTTCGGATCGCTGCGGGCGACGTCGAGAAGCGTCTGCGTGACCGCCAGCGGGGTGCGCAGTTCGTGGGAGGCGTTGGCTGCGAATCTCTGCTGCTCGCCGACGTGTGCTTCGAGCCGCGCGAGGAGGCCGTCGATGGTGTCGGCGAGATCCTTCAGCTCGTCGCGGGGCCCCGCGAGCGCGAGGCGTTCGTGCAGGTTGCGTTCGGAGATCTGCCGGGTGCTCGCCGTCATCGCCCGCAGCGGGCGCAGGACCCGGCCCGCGACCAGCCAGCCGAGCGCGCCCGAGACCACCGTCATGATCGCCAGTGCGATCCCAGCCTGGAGAAGCCCGTGGTGGAGATCCTCGCGGGAACGGCTGACGAGTTGGGTGAATCTAAGTTGGGTGGCGGTGTCCGTGGATGACCCATGCGGAGCCCCGGTCGGGACGATCAGGTCGACCCCGCTGGTCTGGCGGAAGATCAGGTACATGATCGTGAGCAGCGCCACCCCCGAGACGAGGAACAGGCCGCCGTAGAGCAGCGTCAGGCGCAGGCGGACGGTCCGTGACGGCAGGTGGAGCAGCCGACGCGGGGTGAGCGTGGCGAGCGGGAGGCGGGGCATCCTCAGGCCGGGAGCTCTATCCACGGTCCCCTTCCTCGCGCGCGGCATCTGACTGCGTGTCGACGCGGTACCCGGCGCCGGCCACGGTGGCGATGATCCCGGGTTCGCCGAGGCGTTTGCGCAGTCCCGAGACCGTGATGCGCACGGCGTTGGTGAATGGGTCTGCGTTCTCATCCCACGCCCGTTCCAGTAGCTCTTCGGCGCTGACGACACCGCCTTCGGCGGCGACGAGAACCTCGAGCACCGCGAACTGCTTCCTCGTCCGCGCGACGTGGCGGCCGTCGCGGTGGACCTCGCGGCGGAACGGATCGAGCCGCAGGCCTGCGATCTCTCGCACGGGTGGCCTGTTGTGGGCCCGCCTGCGGTCTAGCGCTCTGAGCCTCAGCACGAGCTCTTGGAGCTCGAACGGCTTCGTGAGGTAGTCGTCGGCGCCGAGCTCGAACCCGGTGGCCTTGTCGTCGAGACGGTCGGCGGCGGTGAGCATGAGGATCGGCATGCCGCTACCGGAGTCGACGATGCCTTTGGCGATCTCGTCACCGGTAGGTCCGGGAATGTCTCGGTCGAGGACGGCGATGTCGTAGGCGTTGACGGTCAGCAGCTGCAGAGCGGTGTCGCCGTCACCTGCGATGTCCGCCGCGATCGCTTCCAGGCGCAGGCCATCGCGGATGGCTTCCGCCATATAGGGCTCGTCCTCGACGACCAACACACGCATGCCCCGATGCTAGAGCCGGCACATATCGCCGGCATATCGAAAATCGCATACGTGCTGGCAACACCGCGCTGCCTTGAATGGAGGCATGACCTACAGCGAACCAGCACGAACAGCGGCCCCTCGGATTCCCAGGATCCTTCTCGCCGGCCCGCTAGTCGTCATCGCGGCGATCGCCGCAGCTCTCGCCTATCAGTCGCCGGTGTCCATGTCCTCAACGGACGTGACACCGGTCGACGTCCCTCGCGGTGAGCACCCTGGTCCTCGCAGTGAGCACCCGGGTGCGCCTGGCGAGCGCAGTGCGCTCCCCGAGGGTGGTGCCCTTGGCGAGGCTGACGGCGCCGTCCCCGACGGCACGACGGTCTTCGATGACGACGTTCCGGGCGTAGGCAACCTCGACCCGGCCCTCCTCGGTGCCCTGCGCGAAGCGGCAACCGATGCCGCGGGCGACGGGGTCGAGTTCCTCGTCGACAGTGGCTGGCGTTCCCGCGCCTACCAGGAGCAACTGCTCCAGGAGGCGGTCTCGAAGTACGGCTCAGAAGCGGAGGCCGCCCGCTGGGTTGCCACCCCCGAAACATCTCCTCACGTATCGGGGGACGCGGTCGACATCGGGCCCTCCAGTGCCGCGACATGGCTGTCCGAGCACGGCGCGCGGTACGGGCTCTGCCAGATCTACGCCAACGAGCCCTGGCACTACGAGCTGCGCCCCGAAGCCGTCGATCACGGCTGCCCTGCCATGTACGCCGACCCTACGCACGATCCAAGGATGCAGCCGTGATGCGCGCTTCGACAGAGAGCCCGTGTCAACCCAATTTCCACAGACCAAGGAGCAACCATGAGTAGAACACTGCGGCCGCTGGCCGCCTTTGCGATGGTCGCGCTGATCGGTGTGATCAGCGCGGGCTGTGGCTCGAACGCAGCCTCCGAAACCGGCGCCGCCGGCAACACCGGCACCGTCAGCAACACGGGCGTGGCCAGCAACACCGGCGCCGCCAGCAGCACCGGCACCGTCAGCAACAAGCGCGCCACCGATCAGGACAAGACCGCGTCCCCGTCCTCGGCGGGGTCGCCGCCCTCACCGACCGGGTTGCCGGGCTCGCCGGGCTCGGCGCCCTCACGGGCGGGGTCGCCGCCCTCACCGGCAGGACGCCTCCCCGACACACGATCCAAGGATGCAGCCCCAATCAGCAGGCCCGGACCAGGACCGCTGTCAACGCAATCGACCCACGAGGGGAGAAGACATGAGTAGAAAATCATGGCCGCTGGCCGCCCTTGCCATGGTCGCCCTGATCGGCGCGGGCTGTGGCGGCAGCGGCGGCAGCGGTGGGGGAAACACGACCGCCGCCAATCAGGAGAAGGCGGTGAAGTTCGCCGAATGCATGCGGGAGAACGGCGTCAGCCAATTCCCGGACCCGGACGCGTCAGGCCATCTGACGATCGATGGGGTGCTGAATGGCTCGTCGCTGGATCCGAACAGCCCGGAGTGGCAGCAGGCCATCGCCGCGTGTAAGGGCCTGCAGCCACCGGGGTTCACGGGCGGCGGCCCGCGGAGCTCCGGTGAGCAGGACGCGGCCCTCAAGTTCGCCCAGTGCATACGCGACAACGGCGTGCCGGACTTTCCGGACCCCGCCAATGGGCAGCCGCTCGTCGACACGAATCGGATCCCATCCGCGGCGACGAGCCGTGGCATGAGCATCCTCAACGCCGCGATGCAGAAGTGCGGCTCCTACTCAGAGCAGCTGGGGATACAGGGTCAGTGAATCGAAAGCCATGGGTGCCGGCCGGCGCGGCTCTCACTGCAACGATCCTGGCCGTCCTCGCGATCGTCGTTCACTCGTCTGCCGGCGGGTCGAGCAACCCGGCGAGTGGCGATCCCCCGGCGACGGCGACGGTCGAGCGCGGCAGGCTCGCCTTGCAGGTCTCGGCGACTGGGACTCTCACCTATGGAGCCCAGGCTGACGGCTCCCCCTATGCGGTCGTCAATCAGGCCACCGGCGTGCTGACCGCGTTGCCGAGGGTCGGCGACGTGATCAAGTGCGGTCGGGCCCTCTACCGCGTCGAGGGTCATCCGGTTGCACTTCTATGCGGCAACACGCCGCTGTACAGAAGCCTCTCCCAGGGCATGAAGGGCTGGGACGTAAACGAGCTGAACCGCAACCTTGCGGACCTCGGCTATGCCGACAGCGCGGAGCTCGACCCCTCCGGCTACTTCGGCTCTGAGACGCGCTTCGCGCTGAAGGAGCTCAAGGGTGATCTCGGCCTCGCCAGGACGGGGTCCATCGATCCCGTGCAGGCCGTCGTCCTCCCCGGACCGCTTCGGATCAGCAGCGTCTCCGCCACCCTCGGCTCCCCGGCCCAGCCGGGCGCGCCGATCGCCCAGGCCACCTCGACCACGCGGCGAGTGGAGGTCGACCTCGAGCCTTCCCAGGCCGAGGGAGTCAAGGTCGGGGACCGTGCCTCGATCACCCTGCCGAACAACCGGACCACCCCCGGGGTCGTCCGGCGCATCGGCGCTGTCGCGGTCGGCAGCGGCTCCGGCTCCGGTTCGGGCTCCGCCTCCGGTTCGGGCTCCGGTTCGGGCTCTGGCTCCGGCGGAGGCTCTGGGTCGAGTACCCCGACGATCGCCGTCTTCATCACGCTGAGGCGCCTCGGCGACGTCAGGGGCATCGAGGAGGCACCGGTTCAAGTCTCGATCATCACCGGCAGGGTCAAGGATGCGCTCAGCGTCCCGGTGACCGCTCTCCTGGCCCGCCCCGGCGGCTACGCGGTGGAGACCGTCGATGCCGGCGGCCAACGGCATCTGGTGACGGTCGATCTGGGCGCATTCGACCATGCGAACGGACTCGTACAGGTGAGCGGCCCGGGTTTGAGTGCCGGTCAGCGCGTGGTGGTGCCGGCGTCATGACGGAGCCCGTCCTGGAGCTCGACGACGTGACGAAGACCTACGGCGAGCAGCCGCCCGTCGCGGCACTCCGCGGTGTCAACCTCGAGATCGGGCATGGCGAGCTCGTCGCCATCGTCGGTCCCTCGGGATCGGGCAAGACGACCCTCTTGCAGATCATGGGCACGCTGGACCGCCCCACCGCAGGCGAGGTCCGCGTTGACGGAGCCGACATCGCCGCGTTGGACGATCCCCAGCTGGCGGCCCTCCGCGCCCGCAGGATCGGGTTCGTCTTCCAGCAGTTCTTTCTGGCTGACCACCAGAGTGCGCAGGACAACGTCGCCGATGGGTTGCTGTACGCGGGGGTGCCGGTCGAGGAGCGTCGAGCACTCGCCTCCGCCGCTCTCGCCTCGGTTGGCCTCGCAGATCGTGAGACCTTTCGGCCGAGCAAGCTCTCGGGGGGTGAGCGCCAACGAGTGGCGATCGCTCGGGCTCTCGTGGGTGAGCCGGCGATCGTGCTCGCGGACGAGCCGACGGGGAATCTCGACAGCGCCTCCGGGGCGGCGATCCTCGAGTTGCTCGAGAGGCTCAACGGCGAGGGCGCCACGATTGTGGTCATCACCCACGATCGCGACTTGGCCGCCCACCTGCCGCGCCAGGTCGAGGTGCTCGACGGCCGGATCGTTGCCGACAGCGCCGCGCCGGAGCTCGGCGCGTGAGCACCCTGCCCGTAGGAGCGCCGGACCGCGTCGAGATGGCACTCGTTCCCGCGCGGCTCGGGTTTGGCGACCTCGCCAGAGTGGCGAGCGTCGGACTTCGCACGCGGCGGCTCCGCGCCGGCCTCTCGGCGCTCGGGATCGCGATCGGGGTCGCCTCGATCGTCGCCGTGCTTGGCCTCTCCTCCTCCTCTCAGGCCGGGTTGCTCCGCGAGATCGATCGGCTCGGGACGAACCTGCTCACTGTCAGCAAGGGTCAGACGTTCACGGGCGCCGCGGCCGAGCTCCCGGTCACGGCGCCGTCGATGATCGAGCGCATTCCGGGAGTCGAGCGGGAGGCCGGCACAGGCCTCGTCCAGGACGCCAAGGTCTACCGCAGCCCGTTGATCCCCAGCGCCGAGACCAACGGGCTTCAGGTCCAGGCCGCCAGCCTCAATCTGCTGCCGGCAATCGGCACCCAGGTCGCTCAGGGCCGCTACCTGAATGCCGCGACGGCGAGGGAACCGGTTGCCGTTCTCGGCGCCGTTGCAGCCGAACGGCTGGGGATCGACCGAATCCGACAGGGTGCGCGGATCTGGCTGGGCGGGCAGTGGTTTTACCTCGCCGGGATTCTCGAGCCGTGCACGCTGGCCGACGAGATCGACACCAGCGTCCTGGTCGGATACCCCGCCGCCCGGCGCTATCTCAATTACACCGGCGTCTACCAAGGGACTTCAACGCTCGGGCCGCCGAGCACGATCTACGTCCGGGCGCAGACCGACCAGGTCGAATCCGTCCAATCGCTCCTCGCCCAGACCGCGAACCCGGAATCGCCTAACGAGGCTGCGGTCAGCCAGCCCTCGGACGCGCTCACTGCGCGGGCCGCGGCCAAGAGCGCTCTTAACGGCCTGTTCCTCGGCCTGGGGGCAGTGGCACTGCTCGTGGGGGCGGTCGGTGTCGCGAACATCATGGTCATCTCGGTTCTGGAGCGTCGCTCCGAGATCGGGCTTCGTCGGGCTCTCGGGGCGACCAGGACCCAGATCCGCACCCAGTTCCTCTCCGAGGCAATCACCCTGGCGCTGCTCGGCGGAACAGCCGGAGTACTGACGGGCGCGTTGGCAACGCTGATCTATTCCTCGAGCAGAGGCTGGTCGACGGTCATCCCCGCCGAGGCATGGGCGGGCGGGATCGCCGCCGCGATCGCGATCGGCGGCATCGCCGGGTTGTTGCCCGCCATGCGTGCCGCGAACGTCTCACCGACCGAGGCTTTGCGGACCGTCTGAGAATCCCAACGCACGAGGGCCGCCCCCGGTCGCACCCATGGAGGTTTCAGCCGAGCTGCTGGGCCAGTCCGATGATGATGCCCTCGGGGCCACGCAGGAAGCAGAGCCGGTAGCTGTCTTCGTACTGCGCGATCTCGCCGACGAGTTCGCCACCGTGGCTGCGCAGGCGGGCAACGACGTCGTCGATGTCGTCGACAGCGAACATGATGCGGCGTATGCCCAGCGCGTTCGCCGGCGCGCTTTCCGGCTCGGCTCTGACCGCCGGCGGCGTGTGAAATCTCGTCAGCTCAACTCGGCCGTGCCCGTCCGGGGTCCGCATCATGGCGATGTCGGCACGGACGTCGTCGAGCCCGATGACGCTGCCCACCCAAGGCCCCTCGACCTGCGTCTCGCCTTCCAGCTCCATACCCAGTTCGGCGAAGAACGCTTTGGCAGCCTCGAGGTCGTCGACGACGATGAGAACGTTGTCCATCCGCTGAATCGTCATATCCCCGGAACATAGAAGAGGAGATAGCTGGCCTGAGCTCAAGAATTGCCCTGGCCAGGACCGAATCGTGGGAAGCTTGCCCTTCACGACTCGGAGGGAGGACGTCATGAACACCGTCCGGCTCGGAATGACCGGCTTGGAGGTATCTCCGATCGCCTTCGGCACCTGGCAGCTCGGAGGCGAATGGGGGGAGTTCGACGAGCGGGAAGCGGTCGCCGCGATCCGTCATGCGCGCGAGCTGGGGGTCAACCTCTTCGACACGGCCCATGGCTATGGCTTCGGCGCCTCCGAGGAGCTGCTCGGACAGGCCTTGCGCGACGATCTCGATAAGCGCCGTGACGAGGTCGTGGTCGCGACCAAGGGCGGGCTGCGTGGGACCGACGACGGAGTCGTTCGCGACGCGAGCCCTGACTTTCTTCGTGGCGGCGTCGAGAACAGCCTGCGCTCGCTCGGGGTCGATTACGTCGACATCTACCAGGTGCACTGGCCCGACCCCAACGTTCCCTTCGCGGAGACCGCCGAAGCACTCGACGAGCTCGTCCAGGAGGGAAAGATCCGGCATGTCGGCGTCTCCAACTACGACGCCGCCCAGATGGCCGAGTTCGCCCGCGTCCGGCCGGTGGAGACACTGCAGCCGCCGTACCACCTGTTCCGCCGCGAGATCGAGGCGGAGGTGCTCCCTTACGCCCGCGAGCACGACATCGGGGTGCTCGTGTACGGACCGCTGGCCCACGGCCTCTTGACCGGCAGCATGAACGAGCACACATCCTTCCCCGCCGGCGACTGGCGGACGCAGAGCTCCGTGTTCGAAGGCGAGGCCTTCCGGCGCAACCTGGGGACGGTCAAGGAATTGGAGGGCTTTGCCTCCGATGAGCTCGGCATCACGGTCGCCCAGCTTGCGGTCGCCTGGACATTGGCCAACCCGGCCGTTCACGTCGCCATCGTCGGCGCGCGAAGCCCCGGCCACATCCAGGAGAGCATCGCCGCCGCAGAGGTCCGCCTGAGCGACGTGCAACTCGAGCAGATCGATCGCATCATGGCCGACTCGGTGTCTGTCGTAGGCCCGTTTCCCGAGTTGGGCCGCCTCAGCACCGAGACGAGCGTCTTCGACGAAACCAACGTGAGCTAGGAGGAAGGGATGCCAAGTCCGTCGACACCAGACCCGACCCAACAGGCCATCGCTGTGCTGGGGACAGGCAGGATGGGCGCTCCGATCGCCCATAACCTGCTTGCGGCCGGGTTCCAGGTGTCGGCGTGGAACCGCACTGCGGAGAGGGCGGCGCCCCTCGCAGCCGATGGCGCCCGGCTCGGATCCTCACCGGCCGAGGCGGCTGAGGGTGCTGACGTGGTGCTGACGATGCTGGCGGACGGGGATGCGGTCTCGGATGCCATGAGCGGGCCCCAGGGCGCTCTCGAGGCGCTGCGGCCAGAGTCGGTGTGGATCCAGATGGCGACGGTCGGCGACGCGTGGACCGAGCGGCTCGCGACGCTTGCCGGCGAGCACAACGTCGAATTCGTCGACGCTCCGGTCTCCGGCAGCGATGGCCCGGCACGTGAGGCTCAGCTGGTTGTCCTGGCCTCCGGCCCAGAGAAGGTTCAGGTGCGGATGGAGCCCATCTTCGATGTGCTCGGCCGCAAGACTCTCTGGGTGGGGCCGGCCGGGAACGGGACACGGCTGAAGCTCGTCCTCAACGACTGGCTCGCCTCGCTGACCGAGGGAATGGCCGAAACCATGGCTCTGACCGAGGCCCTCGGGCTTGACCCCCAGGTCTTCATCGAGGCGATCGACGACGGACCGCTGGGATCGCCCTACGCCGAGACAAAGGCACGCCTGGCGCTCGCCGGCAAGCTGGACCCCGGCTTCGCCCTGCGACTCGCCTATAAGGACGTCGGCCTGGCGCTCGATGCCGCTCGTGATCGGAACCTGGAGCTACCGATCACCGAAGCGATCGCGCGACGCTGGAAGCAGGCGATGGCCGACGGCCATGCCGACGAGGATGTCGCCGCGGTGATCGCGGTGGCATCGCCGGGCGCAGCGTCCTGAGATTGCGAACCACTTCCGAGAACCACTCAGCCTTTGACCGACAGCTCTGAGGCGGCCTTGACCAGCTGGGCTCCGAGCCGCCGGAGGTTGTCGACATGCTCGCTCGCCCACAGCAGGCTGATGGCGGGGCCGACGGTTGAATCGTCACCGGCCACGAGGGTCTGGCGTACGCACCGCGCCACCGTTCCGTCGCCGGCGTCATCGCGAGACGGCGCAGGTGGGATCGCCGTCCGCTCGGCGAGGGCGTCGGCGAGGCTGAGGTACCACGAGTGGAGCGCGTCGACGTCCGAGGCAAGGGCCTCGGCGCAGCGGTCCAGGCGCGGTCCGCCGGGGGGCCCAGGGGTGAGCGTCGACAACGAGTACGCCGCCAGCCGCAGCCGCGTGGAGCCTGCGACCAGGGCCCCGACGATCTCCTGATTGGCGCGCTGAGCGGACGACTCGGCCAGATACTCGCGAAAGGAGTCGTCGAGCCGGTTGGCGGCGCCCCTGGCGGTCTCCCGGGCGGGCTGGGTGGCGGACTCCGTCCCGCCCGTTCCATTGGCGGAGACGAGGTGACGGGCTGCGATGGCCACGTAGTCGGCGCTCCGCGCGTAGGCCACGCTCAGGCTCTGACGCAGCAACGCGCTGACTCCGCGAGGCCAGAAGAGCACACCGACCGCGATGCTGACCGCAAAGCCGATCGCCACATCCTCGACGCGGACCAGCCCCACGCTCCAGCCGGTTGGCTGAATGATGTTGAAGAGGATCAGCAGGACGATGGTGAAGCCGGCCTGCCCGGCAGCGAACGAGATCGCCCGTGGAGCGTAGGCAGCGAGCAGGATCGCCGGTGGGAGCAGCACCCACAGAATCGTTTCGTCGCTGCCGATGGCGACGATCAGCGCCCCGCCGACCGCTATCCCGGCGGCGGTCCCGACGAGCGCCTGGAGGATGGTCGAGCCGGTGCCCAGCGCATTGGAACGAAGGACAGAGAGAACCGCGAGGACCACCCAGAACGAGTGCTGGAGGCTGGCAGTCTGGGTGATCAGGACAGCGGCGGCCAGGCCCGCGGATCCACGGAGGCTGTTCCGAAATGAGGCCGACCGCGTGCTGACGTGCGCGACCACGAGCCTTCCCGCGGCCCGAAGCGCCGAGGAGTGTGCCCGAGGGGCCCGCTCCGTCTCCGGCGTCGCGGCGCCGGATGCGAGCAGCGCATTGACGCCGACCTCGCGGGCAGCGAAGGACAGCTCACGGATCCGGAACGAGGGCCCGAGCATCGCCGGCAGCGAAACATCCCGCTGCTGGCCTTGCCGGCCGGCCACTCGCTGGGCCAGCGTCCCCGACACCGCCTCCCGTGCGCGGTCCAGGCGATCGAGGTCCGGTCGCCGGCGCTCACCGGAGAGGTTCGCCGCACTCGCGTGCAGGACGTCAGCCGCGGCGGCCATCACCTCGCGGTTTTCATCACGACACGGTTCCAACTGCGCTTCGATCCCACCGGGGGCCGGAGAGGCGAACGAGAGCAACCAGTCGAGCTCGTCGACCAGAAAGGCGAGCGCCTCCGAGGACCCGGTCGGCCCGGTCGGGCGGTACGGCGTGGCGACGAAGCTGCGCCGGAACTCGCCCACCGCGGCGTTCGCGGCTGCGGAGCTTTCGGCGACGGCCGGCGAATCGCCGGAAAGCTCGGCATCGACGAGGCCCGCCAGCGCACGGGTGGCGCGGGCCGCGCCCGCTCGGAACGCGTCCCGGGGCTGGGAGCGCCAGAGCAGCATGACCGCCGGGATGCAAACCGAAGCCGCCAGGGCCCAGCCCTCGAGCCGTGCAGGTATCGCGGACGGCGGTGCGGGAATGCCGACCGGAAGAATGAAGGTCAGCAGGGCTGGGATCCGGGCCGCGGCGAAGTAGCCGTTGATCACTCCCGAGAGGAGGATCAGCAAGCCGACCACCGCCATGGCGAAGACCGCGAGCCAGGGCGTTTGCGAGCACATGGTTCCCAGAGGTATCAGCGCGGCGCCGGCCGCAGCGAGGGCCACATAGGCGGTGAGGCGAGCTCGCCACGGGCCGCCGAAGTCGGCGAACACCAGGAACGCGACTGAACCGAAGGCCGCGAGGAACGTCGTCTGCTGGTTCTGAATGACCTTGTCGGCAAAGGCGAAGACGGCGGGCATGACGATCGCGGCCCGAGCGGCATGCTTCAGAGAGAACAGCCCGGGGTCGTCGATGTGAAGCCGCAGAGCCCTCATCCCTGCCCAGTGGTATATCGCCGACGACATCGTTTAGGCGCGAGGGATAAGCTGCCGCGTCTCGATGAGGAGCAGGGTGAAATCAGCTTTGGTGCCAGAGCGCCGAGTTCTTCGCTATCTGCCTGCGCTCGCGCTCTTGTTCCCGCTGCTCCTGGCGGCGGCCCCCCAGGGGTCTGCTGCCGCTCATAAGCGCCATCACCGGCACCGGGTTCTTCGGGTGGGGAAGTTCCATGGGATCAAGGGCAAGTTCAAGACGATCCAGGCGGCGGTCAACAAGGCCAGGCCGGGGGACTGGGTGCTCGTCGGCCCCGGCGTCTACCACGAGCGTGACGATCACTCGACGGGTCCCGCCGCCAAGGGCGGCCCCCCAGCCGCCGGCGTCTTGATCACGACGCCCGGCGTGCATCTCCGCGGAATGAATCGGAAGAAGGTCGTGGTGGACGGCACCCTGCGCCACAAGGGCCCGGCATGCAGCTCCTCGCCGGCGGTTCAGGACTTCGGGGTCAACGGAACGGACGGCACGCCCCAGGGCCGTAACGGGATCGTCGTGTTCAAGGCGGACAACACCCGGATCGACAACCTCACTGTCTGCAACTTCCTCGCTGGAAGCGGGAGCAGCGGCAACGAGATCTGGTGGAACGGCGGTGACGGCTCCGGCAAGATCGGGATGGGCTCGTTCAAGGGCTCGTACCTGTCGGCCACATCCACCTACTACGCGGGCGAGACGACCGCGGCCCAGTACGGGATCTTCTCGAGCAACACCGACGGGCCCGGCAACTGGTACCAGACCTACGCGAGCAACTTCAACGACTCCGGCTACTACATCGGCGCCTGCGCCCAGGTCTGCAACCAGGTGATGGACCACGCCTGGTCCGAGTACAGCGCCCTCGGCTATTCGGGAACGAACTCCGGCGGACCGCTGGTGGTCCAGAACTCGGAGTTCGACAACAACCAGGACGGCTTCGACACGAACAGCCAGAACAACGACGACGCTCCGTCACCGCAGGACGGGGCGTGTCCGAACAACGGCATCAGCCCGATCACCCACACCCATTCGTGCTGGGTGTTCATGGACAACTACGTCCACGACAACAACAACCCGGACGTGCCGGGTGCGGGTACTGCCGCCGCCGGACCGGTGGGCACCGGGCTCTCCGTCGCCGGTGGGCGCAACGACACGATCATCAACAACCGGTTTGTTCACAACGGCGCCTGGGGTGTCCTCTTCGTGCCCTTCCCAGACACCGACACGCCTCCACCGGTCGCGCATTGCGAGGGCGGCGTTCAGACGGGCGGGCCGCTGGGGTGCCTCTACGACGATTGGGGCAACTCTCTGCTGAACAACACGTTCTCGCAGAACGGCTTCTTCGGAAATCCGACCAACAGCGACTTCGGGGAGATCACCCTCACCAGCGGCCATCCCATCAACTGTTACTCGGGCAACTCCGCGCCGGACGGCAGCTCCCCCTCGACACTGCAGCAGACCAACGGGACCTGCGGCCAGACCGGCGTCGCGAATCCGAATCCGCCACTGTTGAACGAGGTCGCGTGCGACTCGATGCTGCTCGGCACACCGTGCAGCCCGTCTGACAGCTACCCGCGGCGTCAGCAGGTCATCATGCACCCGCTGCCGAACGATCAGCTGAAGAAGATGCCGCACCCGTGCAAGAAGGTGCCGAAGAACCCGTGGTGCAAGAAGTGACGCGCCACCACGGGCGCTCCCGCTAGCGGCCGCTGTTCAGCGCGCTCCGAGTCCTTGCGATTCACGGAGGCGCAGGACGGTGGGTTCGATGCTGAGCTCTTCGTAGTCAAGGTGCTCGAGCAGGTTCTCGCCGAGTGCCTGAAGGGCGTCGACAAGAGCCTTCCGAGCCTGCTCGCCGTCGTCATCAACCAGGGCATTCGCGGCGGCCTCGACGGCGTCGAGGTCGCTGGAGACACGCCGGTGATCGCCCTGCAGCCGATCGATGACCGGGTTGATCGCCGGGTTCGTCTCACGTAGCTCAGGGAAGAACTCGCGGTCCTCGGCGTTGTGGTGCATATGCACGAAGCGGCAGTAGCGCAGGCAGTCGACCTGCAATCGCCAGAGCATGCTGTCCCGCTTGAGCTCATGCAGCTCCCGGCGAATCTCCTCCGCGGAGAGACCGTCGCGCGCATGCTCCGCCAGCCGTTCGACCCGCTCCAGGTCCCGGCGGATCTTGGAATGGACGGCGAGCAGGAGCTCGTAGATCGTCCGGCCGCGGGCGGTCTCGGGCTTCGCCTCGAGGTTCGTCATCCTCTTGCCGCGGCGACCCGCTGGCGAACCTGTGGGGCTACGTCTTCGATGAAGGTCCGGAGTGTGTCGGGATCCGGCGGTGTGGCAAGGACGAAAGCGCTGAAGCCGAGGTCGAGCGCCAGGTGCGTGAGCACCTCGACCCAATGGCCGGGCGGGCCCACGATCCCCTGATCTGTGTCGCGCGCCGGGGCGGGCGCCTCCGGGACGAACTCGCCGGACACGATGTAGATGCGCCGGATCGCCTCCGGGTCGCGGCCGGCTTCGCGGGCAGCGGCGTCGATCAGCTCCTGCGCCGCGGGGACCTGCGCCGGCGGCATGTAGACCATCATCGGCGCGACCCAGCCGTCGGCCAGGCGTCCGGTGAGCGCCAGCGCCCGCGGCTTTGCCGCGCC
>JAWVFG010000140.1:0-3130 GCA_033856335.1 Solirubrobacterales bacterium | reverse complement strand
TCGTAGGAGAGCTCGACCGAGCGGCGGATCGAGCGCCCCGCATTGTTGACCAGCACGTCGACGCGGCCGTGCTCCTCCAGCACCTCGGCGGCCATCCGCTCCACGTCGTCGATGTCGGAGAGATCGCATTTGTGGATGTGGGCGGTTCCGCCCGTCTCCTCGATCTCCGCCTTGGTCTCCTCGAGCTTCTCGGGCGTGCGGGCAACCAGCAGCACCTCCGCGCCCGCGGCGGCGCTCTTGAGTGCGGCCGCCTTGCCGATCCCAGACGAGGCCCCCGTGATCAGCACGACCTTCCCCCCGATCGCCCCGGAGAGGGAGCGGTCCTTGAAGAGATCTGGGTCGAGGTTGCGCTCCCAGTAGTCCCAGAGCTTGTCGGCGTAGCTGGGCAACGGAGGCACCGAGATGCCGGTGCCCTCCAGCGCCTCCTGCGTCTTCGTGGAGTCGAAGTCGGTGGGGTAGTTGATGTAGACGAGGACGGAGCGCGGGATGCCGAGGTCGGCCAACACCTGGTCGGAGATCCGCTTCACCGGGGGCAGCATCGTCAGGCCCATCCGCACCTGCTTCGGGATGAACTCGAACATCTTGGAGTCGATCCGCATCACCGCCTCGGGTGCGTGCGCCGCCCTGGCGAAGGTGTTGATCACCTGCCCCGCTGAGAGAGGGTTGGGGTCGGTCAGGTGGAAGGCCTGGCCGTCCAGGCCCTCGATGTGGGCGATGTGGTCCATCGCCTTGGCGACGAAGTCGACGGGGACGATGTTGATCCTGCGCCCCTCGATCCCGACACCGGGGAACCACTGCGGAACGGCATTGCGGGCGCGCTGGAGGAGCTTGAAGAAGTAGTAGGGCCCATCGATCTTGTCCATCTCGCCCGTCTCGGAGTGCCCGACGACGATCCCGGGCCGGTAGACCCGCCACGGCACCTCGGACTCCTCCCGAACGACCGCCTCGGACTCGTGCTTGGTCTGGAAGTAGGGGTGGTTGTCGACCTTCTCGGCCTCGTCGAACATGTCCTCGGTGAAGGTGCCCTTGTAGAGGCCCGCCGCCGCGATCGAGCTGACCATGTGGAAGTGCTTCGCATCGAGGGCCTCGGCGAGCTTCACTGCCTCCCGCGTGCCCTCGACGTTGGCGACGCGCTGGCTCTCCGCGTCGGCGGTCATGTCGTAGATCGCGGCGAGGTGGAAGAAGTGGTCGACCTTCCCTTTCAGATCGTCGATCTGATCCCCGCAGCCGAGGCGCTCCTGGGAGAGGTCGCCGATCACGGGCACGATCCGGTCCTCGTCGGCGCCCCAGCGGCTCCGGAGCTCCTCGAGGCGGCCCCGGGATCCCTCGCGAACCAGCACGTAGATCGTCCCCTCGCGCTCGAGCAGGCGCTCGACCAGGTTGCGCCCGATGAAGCCCGTGGCGCCCGTGACGAAATAGCTCATCTCAGTCGACCCCTCCTCCAATTCGTCATTCCGCCGTCTCCTCTGCTTCGCGTCCGGGGATGGCTTTCCGGAACTTACACCGACCGCGCCTCCAGCCGCTCGGCCCACACCGTGGCAGCGCAATAATCAAGTCGTGGGGATGTTCTTCGATCCAGCGAGCACGCCAGACCCCGAGCGCGACGAGATGCTGCGCGCCGCGGCGGCCCGGGTCGAGCTGCGGCCGGCCGAGAGAGCGGCCTGGCTGGGAATGCGATCGCTCGCCTGCCCGGAGTGCGACGTGCCGATCGCCCTCTCCGGTCCCGTCGGCTTCTCGGACGTGATCGCCTGCGCCTTCTGCGAGACGTCCGCGCCGGTGCGGGAGTTCATCCGCTCCCAGGGCTGGCCCGCGGTCGATCTGATCGCGCGGCTGGGCTGAGGTCATAGCAACCCGTTTCGTGCAGGGCAGATTTAGTCAACGTCATACAGTTAGAAGGGGAATGGCAACTAGGCAACAGGTGCAACTCTTGATGCCCGAGATGGGCGAGTCGGTGACCGAGGGAACCGTGCTCGAATGGCATGTCTCGGAGGGGGATTCGGTCGAGGAGGGCCAGACGATCGTCGAGGTCTCGACCGACAAGGTCGATGCCGAGGTCCCCGCTCCTGCCACGGGCACCGTCACCAAGATCCTGGTCGACGTCGACGACACCATCGAGGTCGGCAAGCCGCTGGCGGAGATCGATACGAACGGCGCCGCGCCCGCGGCCGACCGGTCGGACGAGGGTGAGAAGCCGGAGACGCCGTCTGGAACGGACGGCTCGAATGGAGCGGGCGCAGCGACCCCGGACGAAGCTCCCGTAGAGGCGGGGGAAAAGGCGACGACAGACGATGCGTCGGTGTCCGCCGGCAAGTCCCTGGAAGGCGGCGGCCTCGAGATCGTGATGCCAGAGATGGGCGAGTCGGTCACCGAGGGAACGGTCCTCGAGTGGCACGTGTCCGAGGGCGACTCGGTTGAGGAGGGCGACACCGTCGTCGAGGTCTCCACCGACAAGGTCGACGCTGAGGTCCCCGCACCGGCTTCGGGCACCATCAACAAGATCCTGGTCGGCCCCGACGAGACGATCGAGGTGGGCAAGCCGCTCGCGGAGATGACCAAGGGCGCCGGGCCGAGCGGCGATGGGGCCGAAACGACCAGGGCTGCCAAGCCGGAGGCGCCCGCGCCCGCGGTTGATGGCGAAGCCGTCAGCGCGACCCCCGTCGCCCGCCGTGCGGCTCAGGCGAACGGCGTGGACCTGACGGGCGTCAAGGGCACGGGGCCCGGAGGCAAGATCACCAAGTCGGACGTGCTTTCGAGCGACGGCGACGGCGCCGCGTCGGCCGGCACGGCGCTGCCGGGCGAGGCCAAGCCGCTCCGCGGACCGGCGGCGTCGCTGGCCAAGGCGATGGAGGCAAGCCGTTCGATCCCGACGGCGACCTCCTTCAGGGAGCTTGCCGTAGACACGCTCGACGCGAAGCGCAAGGCGCTCAACGAGGTCCTCAAGGAGCGGGGGATGAAGGTCAGCTTCACCCACCTGATCGCCTGGGCGATCGTCAAGGCCGCCCGGGAGTGGCCCGTGATGGGTCGCTCCTTCGAGGAGCGGGACGGAAAGCCCACCGTGATCGAGGCGGGCGGCGTCAACCTCGGGATCGCGGTCGACGTGGAGCGCAGGGGACAGCGCTCCCTGCTGGTC
>JAWVFG010000139.1:0-4461 GCA_033856335.1 Solirubrobacterales bacterium | reverse complement strand
CGCACCGCCTCGTGATTCGCATGGAGTCTCCCGACGGGACCTTCAACGCCCTCGACTACGCGATCGAGACGCGCGAGGGCGGCACGGCGCACCTTCGCTACGTCCACAGCGGGATCCTCGCGGACGGCTGGGAGGACCAGTACGACGCGATCGACGGCCACACGGACTTCTACCTCCACACCCTGGGGCAGTACCTCGAGCACTTCAACGGCCGTCCGGTCACCTACGTGGGCCAGCCCTCGGACGGCATCAACGGGCCCGCGACCGCGGGAACGCCGGACGCGATGGAAGCGCTCCGCGCTGCCCTGGGCGTCGCCCCGGACGCGCATGTCGGAGATGCGGTCCACGCCTCGCTCGGCGAGGCCGGCACACTCGAGGGAGTGATCGACTACCTGACCCCGGAGTTCCTGGGCGTCCGCACGGCCGAGGGCCTGTACCGGTTCTTCGGGCGAAACCACTACGGCAGCGTCGTGGGGATGAGCGCGCACCTGTTCGTGGACGGCGTCGACGCTGGGACGCGCGAGGCCGCGCTGAAGGCATGGCTCGACGGCGTGTACGCCTAGGGACGTCGTTCCCGCCGAAGCGTTGGTGCCCGCGTTGAAAAGCCTAGACCGGGCGACGTTGCGATGAGTCCTGCGCGGCACCGCGGTCCTAACCTACGGGTCGTCGGCGGCTGGGCCCCCGCACGATCCACACTGCGGTCCACGCCGGCCTAACGAACGTCAAGGAGATAGCGATGAGCGACTACAAGATTGGAACCCGCGAGGAATGGCAGGCGGCTCGGGATGAGCTTGCGAAGCTCGAGGCCGAGCACACCACGCTCGGCCGGACGGTGACCGAGCAGCGGCGCCGGCTTCCCTGGGTTCCGGTGGAGAAGGAGTACCGGTTCGACACGGAGGAGGGGAAGAAGACGCTCGCCGAGCTGTTCGACGGGCGCTCGCAACTGCTGGCCTACAACATCATGTTCGGGCCCGACTACGAGCTCGGCGCCTGCCCCGGGTGTTCGAACCTGGGGGATGAGCTTGACGGCACGCGCGTGCACCTGAACCACCGCGACGTGACGCTGATCTGCTTTTCGCGCGCGCCGATTGACCGGCTGATCGCCTACAAGGAGCGGATGGGCTGGCAGTTCCCATACGTCTCGACCTACGGGACCGATTTTCCGTTCGACTTCGGCATCGCGCTCACGCCCGAGCAGGCGCAGGAGATCCCCGAGGTCAAGGCCATGATCGAAGACCCTCCCGAGTGGCTGGAGGAATGGGGGCGGCGGGTCGGAGCCACGCTCGCGGACGGCCTGCGCGAGGGGCCGAGCTGGATCGCGTTCGCGCGCGAGGACGGGACCGTCTACCACACCTACACGGTGATGGCACCCGATCGGTTCGTGGCCCCCTACCACTCGTTCCTGCTCGAGCGAACGCCCAAGCCGGAACCCGAGGAGCCCCGGGCCTGGCGCAAGGACGAATACCCCGACTGATGCCCGCTGGACAGCGGCTGCCCAGCTGACGACTCCTTGGAGCGGAAGGAGCGCTGAGCGGTCGCGTCACGCCTGAGCTCCGCGATCCCAGGCGCTCATCCGACCAGATAGGTCTCGTAGACCACGCCTTCCGGACGCCGGCCTCCCACGCTGATGAAGACCCCTTTGTTCAGCCAGTCGAGATCGGGCGCGGCGGCCTCGATCTCGGTGGCGGCCCGGAAGATGTACTCGCTCGCGGCGACGTCCTCGCCCCTGGCGAGACGGGCGAGCACCTCGGAGGTGCCGTGACGAACGCTTCGTGACTGGACGTAGAGTAGGTCGCCGTTGGTCGTCTGGAGCGTGTAGCGGATGTCGCCGAGCGCCGTGCCGTCTGGCAGGATGATCTGCCAGTCTGCGCTGGCGCCCGGGACGAGTGTCCCGCTGATCTCCGAACCGGTGAAGGTTCCGCCGGTCAGGGGAACGATCCGTCGGTGGCCCTGTGGGACCTCCCCCAGGTCACGGGGCTCGCCCAGCGTGGCCTCCAGGCGGTAGACCGGGGTCAGACGAGGGGCGGGGAGCTGAAAGGTGCTCGGCCGGCCGTTCGCCGGGTCGTTCGGGTGGGGCTCGAGCTGGGTGACGGTGACGCGCATCCAGTCGTCAAGAGGAAGAGCGCCGAGGAGACCCTCGAGCTCCGTCTGGCTGTCCGCCAGGTACAGCCCGAGGGCCTTCGTCTCGTCGGCTGCCACCGGCGGCTTCCAGACCCGGAGCAGGTGCCCTTCTTCCGCCAACTTGGCGGTCGCGGCGGCCTCGCCGCCCTCTCGCTCCTCGATCTCGGAGCGAGCAGTTCCCTCCGGGATGTTGATGTCGAACTCGACCAGGAACTCCATCTTGCTTCTCCTCTCGGGATCGCTACAGATCGAGCGTGAGCTCCCCACTGGGCTGAGCAGCAGATCAGCGTAGTGCCCGGCGCGGGCGGCTCGAGCGGTCCGGCCGGCAGCTCCCTCCTGCCTTCGGTCGCATGCGTCAGCTCGGCATCGGCGGTCCCGCACCGACTGCCGTGGACGCTGCCGCGATCTCGCCGCGGAGCGTCTTCAGCGCGTCGACGTATATCTCCGAAAACGTCGGGAAAGGCTGGATCGTGTCGCTCAGGACGTCGAGCTGGATGTGGGCGCGGATCGCGAGCGTCGCCTGCTGCAGCCACTCTCCCGCCTCTGGGCCGAGCGCGTAGGCGCCCGTCAGCCGCTCGCCGTCGCTGAGGAGCGTGAGGAACCCGTTCTGGTCGGCGTGCGCGCGCGTGTAGGTAGCGGTCTTCGCCACCCCCGACACCGGCACCATTGCGCTGAAACGGCCCGCTGAAGCGCCCACGGCCGCCGCTTGCGGGTCCGTGTAGGTGACGCGCGGAACCGCCTCGTAGTTGGCCCTTCGGGGGTCGCCGAGGATGTTCGCGGCGACCACCTCGCCCTGATACTTGCCGACGTGGGTGAGTGGCCAGAGCCCGTTCACGTCGCCGATCGCCCAGAGGTGCTCGGCCGCGCGGAGGTGCGCGTCGACCGGAACTCCGTGCGCGTCCGGCTCGACGCCGACGGTCTCGAGGCCGATGCCGCGCACCCGTGGACGCCGACCGGTGGCGACGAGCAGCCGCTCGCCGCGCAGCTCGGTGCCGTCATCGAGCTCGAGGACGTAGTCCTGGCCCTCGCGTCGCGCCGCGGTCGCGTTGGCGGACAGCACCAGCTCGATGCCCTCGCGGCGGAGAACCTCTCCCAGCGCCTCCCCCAGCGGCGCCGGCTCGCGCGCGAGCACGTGCTCGGACATCTCGATAACCACCGCCTCGCCGCCGAGTCGGGAAACCGCCTGCGCCATCTCCACCCCGACCGGGCCGCCACCGAGGATCAGCAGGCGCCGCGGAATGGCCTTCATGGATGTCGCCTCGCGGCTCGTCCAAACGCCGTCGAGCTCCTGCAAGCCCGGCACTGGGGGGAAGACCGGATCGGCGCCGTTCGCGAGGACCACATGGTCTGCGGTGTGCGGCACGCCGTCGATCTCGACGACGCCCGGGCCGGCAAGGCGCCCGCTGCCGCGCAGCAGGTCGATGCCATGGTCGGACAGCCAGCGCTCCTGTCCTGCGTCGGAGTAGTCGGAGACCATGAAGTCACGCCAGGCAAGCGCCGCCTCCACATCGACCTCGGCGCTCGCCGCGGCCTCGCGCGCCGCGTGGACCGCCTCTCCGGGCCGCAGCAGCGTCTTCGACGGGATGCAAGCCCAGTAGGAGCACTCCCCTCCGACGAGCTCACGCTCCACGACGGCCACGCGCAGGCCGCCCTCGGCGAGAGCCCCGGCACAGTGCTCGCCGGGCGAGCCCCCGCCGAGCACGATCACGTCGTAGTCGCTGCTCATGCCGGCCCCTTTTCTCCTCGCCCCCGGGCCATTCTTCGACCGAGGAGCTCCGGTCGGGTCAACACACTCTGCTTCTCATCCGAGCCGAAGTCAAGGCCGGCGCGCGGCGCGGCGTAGATCGACCGCGTATGCAGCGAGTGCCTCCTCGATGCGCTCGCCGACGTCTGAGCGCGTCGCGCCAAGCGCAACAACGCCAGGCAGGTCGGGGAGCACGCCTGAGAGCTTCGCAGCACCCCGGCGTGCCGCCCGAATGTGGCTCTACTGAGCCAATTAGTGGAGACTGCGGGAGCAAGAGGTGCGAACCTACGAGCCGACAACGGCATGGCAGAGGACGAGGGGGCTCGCGCTGCAGCGGGAGTGCCCGTGCGGGTAGAGTCGGGCCGCTGGACCGCTTCTGCGTCCAGTCCGATCAGAGGAGGGTGGGATGGACCTGCAGACGTATCGCGAGACAAGCCTGCGTATCTGGGACGAGATGGCCCCGGGCTGGGAGGACCGTCGCGAATGGATCCTTGGAGTCACGGGAGCGATCAACGAATGGCTCGCTGACCAGGTCGATCCGCAGCCCGGCGAGTCGATCCTCGACGTGGCGGCGGGAACGGGCGATCTCGGGTTCC
>JAWVFG010000138.1:0-22628 GCA_033856335.1 Solirubrobacterales bacterium | reverse complement strand
TCGGCGGCACACTTGATGAAGGCTGCCTTGATCTCCGTTCCCTGGATTCCCTGCTCGATATCCGAGACGAAGAAATCGGCGATCTGGTCGGGGTCTCGATTGACGAAGAACTGGGGTAGGTAGTCGTAGGTGTAGATCCCGGTGCAGGGGATCACCTGGAGGCCTGTCTCCTCCGAGACCCGGCGCATGAACTCGACGCCTCTGCCGAGGAACATCGCGGTCGGCTCCCCGATCGTCTTGATGCCGAGCTCGACCGCGGCCTTCGCCTCCCGCACGGCGATCTTGAAGTCATCGCCCGGGGCGACGGCGAACGGCTGGTCCTCCTTCACCGCTCCGGCATCGGGCCACTGGTCGTGTACCGCCTCGTCGCTGTTGCGCAGGTGCTCGTGGATCAGCGTCGTCCCGAGCTGATCGGCCTCGATCGGCCCGGTCACGGTCTGTACCTGCGCCATCGGCGCGGAAGCCTATGCCAACGCGGGTTAAATGCAGGTTCAGCGGAGAGGGTGGGATTCGAACCCACGAGGCGGTTTAACCCGCCCACTCGCTTTCCAAGCGAGCTCCTTAAGCCACTCGGACACCTCTCCGTGCTTTTCGGGCCCTGCAAACCTGCGCATTTCGGCGTCCTCGGTCGATTCTCTCGCTCACGCACTTGTCAGTGCGCTCGCTTCGCCAATCGACCTGCGTCCACCGAACTGCTTGGTTTTCGGGCCCTCCGGTTACTGCCGGAACAGGGATACAGGATAATTCGCGGGATGAGCTGGAACGTCTACTTGGCTGGCGAGATTCACTCCGATTGGCGCGAGCGCATCGCCGACGGAGCCGGGGACACCGGCCTCGATGTGACATTCAGCTCACCCGTCACCGATCACGGCGCCTCCGATGACGTCGGCGTGGCGATCCTCGGCGACGAGTCGGAGGGCTTCTGGAAGGACCACAAGGGAGCCGGCGTGAACGCGATCCGGACCCAGACGCTGATTCGCCAGGCCGACGTGGTCGTGGTCCGCTTCGGTGACAAGTACAAGCAGTGGAATGCCGCGTTCGACGCCGGTTTTGCGGCGGCGCTCGGCAAGCCGATCATCACCCTCCACGACCCCGAGACGACGCACGCCCTGAAGGAAATCGACCGCGCCGCGATGGCGACGGCGGAGACGCCCGAGCAGGTCGTCGGCGTGCTGCGCTACGTGCTCGAGGGCAAGTTGCCCGCGGGCTCCGCCTGAACGGGCCGGAGCTCCTCCGCGTAGGAGATCGAGTGGCGCTGCAGCTCGCCGCTCTCCTTGACCTCATAGGCGCCCATTCGCCAGAGCGGGGGCGAGTACGCGTTGATCGTCACCGCCGGCGCGTTGCCTGCGTGGGTGACGCGGTGGATGTCCGAGGCGGCGAAGTCGATTGCCTCTCCTGCCTCGAGCGTCCGCTCGACCACCGCGCCCCCGAGCCCGAGCCGTTCTTCGCGGACCCGGCCCTGCGCGACCGCGAGCGATCCGGCCGAGACGTCGTGGTCGTGGAAACCGGTGTCGTGGTCGTCCATCCAGCAGATCAGCCAGACCTCGACGTGCTGGTCGCGGAGCAGCTGCTCGTAGATCCGCGCCTCCGGATCGTGGCGGACCAGGTCCTCCCAGAGATCCGGCCGCAACACGAGGTCGCGGACGAATCGCCGCAGCTCAGGCTGCGTCAGGTCACGGTTGGCGGGCGTCCGAATCACGCGGCCACCGCCAGAGCCACCTTCGACTCGCCGAGCAGCCGTGCCGGATTGGTGCGCAGCATCGCCTCGGCGGCGGCGGTGCCGAGCAGGTCAGGCGAAGCCGGGTCGATCACGGGCCGGTCTGATCCGTAGACGAGCTGGTCGATCCCGACCACGCGGACGATGGCATCGAGCCCCCGTTCGCCGTACGAGGAGGTGTCGTAGAAGACCTGTTGATCGCTGATCGCAGAGCTCGGCCCTCCTCGAGCCATGGACCGCTCGAGATGCAGCGGAGCCCCCCCGGCCAGCATCGCGAACACAACCCTGAGGCCCGGGTGGGATAAGCGGCCCCAGGCAGCGAAGGCATGCCAGGCGGCGTTCATCTGTGCGACGTAGGTGGTCATCCCGGGCCACCAGGCGGGATCGGCGCTCGGCTCGTCTCCGTCGAGGCGGATCTCGAGTGGATCGGGGCCGGGATGGATGAAGAGCGGGGTGCCCCGGGCCTCCAGCCGCGCGAGCAGCCCGCGGCAGCGGAACAGCCCCTCGCGGCTGCTGAGCGCACCGGCCGGCAGGGCGAGTCCCACGAGACCCCGGTCGAGCGCCTCGTCTACTCGACCGGGGTCCGGGGACCGCAATCGTGTCGAAGCCCAGGCGGCGAATGGCTCGCCGAGCTCCAACACGCCCGCGTGGTAGCTCTCCAGCAGGGGTTCCGCCTCGTCCGCCGGAAGCCCCTCTATGCCGAGAGGGGTGGAGAGGCTGATCACCGCCCGGTCGATTCCCTCCTCAGCGAGCCGACGCGCGCGAAGGGCCGCGTCATGTTGGCTCAGCTCGAAGAGATGTTCGGGCTCGCCGTCGAGGCGAAGCTTCCAGCGAGCGCCGGCCCTCCGAATGAACGGGGGACGGTCGCGTCGCGAGAGCTCGTCGATCAGCCGCTCGGGCCAGAGATGCTGGTGGATGTCCACGCGGGGCATGCGAAAGACAATAGCAATAAAGTTGATCTACTTAGTCTAGAAAGGCGGACGGAGTTACGATCGACCCGCAAACTCGAGGCGGAGAGAGAGGACAGATATGGGATTGGAGAGCTGCAAGGTCGAAGCCATCGTCGCGGTCAGCGACATGGACAACGCGAGGAGCTTCTACGAGGGCAAGCTCGGGCTGCCGGGTGGGCCTGAGGAGGCTGACGGCGGGATCACCTATCGATGCGCCGGGGGGACCGCGATCCACGTCTATCCCTCGCCTGACAATGCCGGCACCTCAGGCGCGACACTCGCCGCCTGGGGGACCGAGGACGTCGCCGGCCTCGTCGATGAGCTCTCCTCGAACGGTGTTGAGTTCGAGCAGTACGACACGGACCCGATCAAGACCAACGAGAAGGGGATCGCGGATCTCGGCGGCGAACAGATCGCCTGGTTCAAGGATCCCGACGGCAACACGCTGGCGATCGGCTCCCCCTAGGGAGGAGATAGGGCCTTAAGCGATTCCTCCCATCAGCGAGGTTGACTCGGAACGACCCTGCGAAATAGGCTCAGTTCGTGTCGGTTATCGGTAAGAGGCAATTGAGGTGTTGGGCCGCGCTCATCGGCAGCGCCGTGATTCTGGCCGGGAGCACCTCGCCTGCCGGCGCGTCGGTGACGATCGGGCGTCTCGACCCGGCTCCCTCGGTCAGCTGCGCGGGTACGACTATCGACCTCATCGAGCCGAACGTCACCACAGGGACCGGGTATGTCGTCCCTTCGATCCCTGGCGCAACTGCCCTGATGATCAGCTCCTGGAGTCACAATGGCGCCCCCGCATCGGGGACGCTGACTGCCGTGGGACCGCTGACTCTGAAGGTCTTCCGGAAGGTGGCCGACCCGGCGACCTATCAGGTCGTCAGCCACGACACACGCGCCCTGATTCCCGCCACCCTCAACACCTTCCAGGCGAGCATTCCCGTGCAGACGGGCGACGTGCTCGGAACCAACACCGCTCAGCCCGCCACTTCCGCATGCACCTTCGGCGATCCCGGGGAGACGTACCAGAACTTCGTTGGGAACCTCGCAGATGGCGAGTCGGGCGCCTTCACCCCCGGCGCTACGAATCGAAGCCTGAATGTCTCTGCCGTCATCGACCCCAGCAACATCTTCACGCTCGGCGCGATCACGCGCAACAAGAAGAAGGGCACGGCGGTCGTGACCGTGACCGTCCCCAACCCGGGCGAGCTCGCCGTGTCGGGGACCGGCATCAGACCGACGAGCGTCGCCGCGACCGGACCCGGCGACGTGAGTCTCACGATCAAGGCGCTCGGGAAGAAGAAGCGCAAGCTGGTGAAGGCCGGCAAGGTCACGGTCAACCCAGTGATCACCTACACACCGACCGGTGGCGACTCCAGCACGCAGTCGGTCACGGTGAAGCTGAAGAAGAATCTCTGAGGGCTCCTCTGAGGATCTAGCCGCCCAGGCTGTCGGAGAAGCGGGCGCTTAGACCGGAAGCAGATTCGCCTTCTTCTTGCACTTCTTGAACCGCTTCTTGATGTGGTTCTTGTGGAACCTCTTCTTGCACTTCTTGAGCGCCGCGGCGCGTTGACCAGTAGGGCCGAGCGCGACCGGCTCGACAACGGCCTGCGCGTTGACCCGGAACATATTGTCGAGTCCTTCATAGCTGGTCGGCACGTTGTCGGACGGGTCGCCCACCTGGCTGAACGCGACGTTGTCGCCCGAGATTCCATCGGCCTCGCAGTCGGCCGTGCTCCCCGGGGGGTCGTAGACCCCGATGAGCTGGCCGGCCTCGATCGGTAGGTGCAGGCCCGTGAAGGTGTTGAGGGCATTCAGGTTCGCCAGCGTGTGGACGGAGTCCCTGCGCAGGATCGTGTACTGCAATGAACCGCTATGGCTGAGCACCACGAGCTGGAGGGTCTGACCCGTGGCGCCGTTCGCCTGCGCGCTCCATGATGTGATCACGCCAGAGGAACTCGGTGAGTAGGTTGGCCCGCTGGTCAGGTCATGCTGTACGTAGACCCTGTTGGTGCAGGCGCCGCCATCCAGGCCCGTCTGCCCGATGGTCTGCGATGCGCTCGCTGTAGCTGGCGCAACGGCCGCTACACACAAAGCCATCCCGGCCACCGCCGCCAGTCGATTCATCCCGCGCATGTGGTGGTCCCTCCTAGTCGATTGCCCGCCGAATCGCCTGCCGACCTTATTTCCGGCGTGGTGGGGTGTCAAGGACCCGCGCCAACGCCAGCAGGCGCTTCACGGACCAGCGGAATGAGTTTCTTCCCAGCAGCCATAGCTCCATTCAGATCACGCCCGTAGTGCGGATGCAGAGGAAGCCACTGGTACGCACAGTGGTACGCACCCTGCGTCGATAGCCTTTCCCGTGCCTCGGAGGGGTGCCGGAGTGGTTGAACGGGGCGGTCTCGAAAACCGTTAGGGGCCTTCGGGTCCCTCGTGGGTTCGAATCCCACCCCCTCCGCTGAATCTGCTCAACCGGTGGGGGTGCGTTCCGCGGGGCGCTCGCCCGAGTCAATCGCGCTCGGTTCATGCGAAAAGAGGACCGTCTGGTCTCCTCCGTCACGCTTGCCTTCGTACAGCGCTGCGTCGGCCCGCGCGAACAGGTCCATGGCGCCCTCGAGCTCATCCCACAGGGCCACGCCCGTCGAGCACGACGCCCCGTCGGGGGTTGCCACCCGGACACGCGCGAGCACCGCGAGGGCCGACTCGGCGGAGCAGTCGGGCAGGACCAGCATGAACTCGTCCCCGCCGATCCTGGCAATGAAGTCGCTCGGCCTGATCGCGCTGCGCCACGCGGCGACCGCGGACAGGAGCAGATGATCCCCGGCCAGGTGCCCGTGCCGGTCGTTGAACTTTTTGAGATCGTCGACGTCGATGATCGCGACGCAAAGCGGCGCTCGGTGGCGTTTTGCCCAGGCCAGCTCGCGGGTGAGCTCCTCGTCCAGCCGGCGGCGGTTGGCGATCCCGGTGAGCGGGTCGGTGCCGGCGCGAGACTCGGAGACCTCGAACCGGCGGCTCGCCGCTTCGCTCAGCCATGAGACAACGGCAGCGGCGGCGCCGAAGGCGATCGCGCTCAGGGACAACCAGGTCAGCGGCGAATAGCCCCCAGCCGGGATCGAATAGAGCGCGGTTGCATACACCGCCAGGAGCCAGGCCATCTGCACAGCCGTTGGGCGGCCGGGAAAGAAGAACGCGGACGCCAGTACCACCCAGATGAACATCGCCGCGTAAGCGCTCGGCTGGCCGGCGAAATACACGCAAAGGGAGACCAGGACCGAGCCGAGCCCGATTGCGACCTGCAGAGCCCAGGCTCGCAGGCGTTGACCCAAGGTCAGAAGCAACGCTGCAATCAGGGCGGCCACCCCCGCGATCACGAGCATGGCGCCGTCATTGGTGTGGGCCGGGTGGGGAAGGAGCAAAGAGATGCCCACGAGCACAGCGCCGGCGCCGTAGAGGACCCCGATCACGCGGGCGGCGAGCCGCGTGTCGCTGTGGATCTCATGCGGAGATGGGAATCGCAGCCACTTGACCATGGCCCAATCATCGACTACGGCGGACATACCTCAAACCGTGGAACCCCGCACCCTTTGAGCACGGAGATGACAAGCTCCGCGGCCGCATGGAGCTAGCCGTCGTCGGACACGTCGAGTGGGTCGAGTTCGTCCACGGGGACCACGTCCCCGTGGCGGGAGAGATCGTGCACGCCACCGACAGCTTCCAGGAGCCGGCCGGGGGTGGGGCCGTGGCGGCAGTGCAGCTCGCCCGCATGGCGGGCGGGTCCACCCTGTTCACTGCCCTCGGCGACGACGACCTGGCGGAGCGCTCGCGCCGCCGGCTGGCGGAACTCGATGTGGCGGTGGAAGCGGTGGCCCGGAGGGAGCCGACGCGCCACGCTCACACCTTCCTCGATGCCCATGGCGAGAGGACGATCACCACGATCGGCGAGCGCCTCGAGCCGGCCCGCAGCGATCCGCTCGACTGGAGTGCCCTGGAGGGCGCCGACGGGGTGTACGTGACGGCAGCCGACGACGCAGCGCTGCGAGCCGCCCGGGGCGCGGGCGTCCTGGTGGCGTCGCCGCGGACCGGGAAGGTCCTGGCGGAGGCAGGGGTCGGTCTGGACGCCCTGGTCTATTCGGCGGAGGACGAGCTCGAGTCCACCTTCGCGCGTGGGCTCCAGCCGAGACCCGCGCTGCTGGTCGCGACGCGCGGCCGCGAGGGCGGCCGCTTCGAGACCGCGTCAGGCCGGAGCGGCACGTGGGCGGCGGTGCCCCCGCGTGGACCGATCGCCGACAGCTATGGGTCGGGGGACTCGTTCGCGGCGGCGCTCACCTACGGGCTCGCCGCGGGCGAGGACGTCGAGTCCGCGCTGGAGCTGGCCGCCGAGGCCGGTGCGTCCTGCCTGACCCGCCGAGGTCCATACGGCTGATCCTCCACCTCGGTGTCCGCCTCCGGCAGCTCGTCGTCGTCCTCGAGCAGTTCGTCCTCGGGGGCGACCTCGTCCCCCCCGAAGCCGGCTCTGTCCACGGCTCGATGGAAGCGCTCGCCGAGGACTCCGCCCAGGATCGCGAAGACGAGGGGAACGACTACCGCCACCGCCAGGATCGCCCAGCCGCTCTGACTCAACGGACCTTCGTCGATGGGGTTGCTCGGCAGGGAGATCGATTTGGTGGGATCGATGTCTCCGCCCGAGATCCACGCCGTGACCGCCACGGCGAGTCCGAGCAACAGGCTGAGCAGCCAGATGCCAAGTCCTTGGCGCCAGCCGTCGAAGCGCGCCATGCGGGCGGCGACGTAGCCGCCGCACAGATAGCTGAGGGCGAGGATCGCCACCGGGATGGCGCCGCCCCCGGTCATCATGTGGTCGACCAGGCGGGAGGCATCCTGGCTGAAGCTGGTTACCCCCGCCGCGACCAGGCCGCCGAGCACCATTCCAACCAGGGATGCTGCGAGGCCGATGCCGGCCAGCAGGCCGAAGAAGACGGCCTCCCACTGAATCCGGTTGCCGAACTCCTGCCGCTCGCGGCGGCGCATCTCCCGGCGCCGCAGCTCCACCATCGCCCGGCCACGGCCCCGGATTGCGGGTCCCTCCATCGTGGGATCGGTTCCCATGGCCGGAATGATGTGCGGATCGGGCGATTTTCAAACGTCACCCGGGCCGCGAACTAACCCCCTGGCCTGGGCGGCGGGTACTGCGAGCGCACGAAGCGGTCCCACATCCTGTCGGTCATCGCGCGGCGCATGCCCATGATCAACCTGGCGGATGGCGTCACCTTGTACCGGGTGGCCGGCCGCCCGGCGGTGAGCGCCCTCGAGATCTTCGCCGCCACGGCCTCGGGGCCGGCGCCGAACCTCGCCATCGAGCCCGTGTAGGCGTTTGCGGTCACCCTGCCGACCTCGGCGTTGAACCTGGCGTAGGGGCCGTGCTCTGTGACGTCGTTGATGCTGCCCAACGCGGTCTCGCCGAACTCCGTGATGATCAGCCCCGGCTCGATGATGACCACCTCGATCCCGAACTCCTGGACCTCGAAGCGAAGCGCGTCGGAGAGCGCCTCGACCGCGTGCTTGGTCGCGTGGTAGACGCCGCCGCCCGGGAAGGTCAGCTTGCCGCCCATCGAGCTCAGGTTGACGATCCTGCCCGAGCCGGCGGCGCGCATGCCCGGCAGCACGAGCTGGCACATCCGCATCAGGCCGAAGACGTTGGTCTCGAACTGCCGGCGGACGCTCTCCATGGGGACCGTCTCGATCGCGCCGCTCTGGCTGTAGCCCGCATTGTTGATCAGGGCGCCGATCGGGCCGTCCTCCGCGATCTCCTCGACGGCCTTCTCCATCGAGCCCTCGTCAGTGACGTCGAGCGCATGGGTCTTGCAGCCCCGCTTCGCCAGGTCCTCGATCGACTCCGAGCGGCGCGCGGTCGCGTGCACGTTCCAGCCGTCATCGGCGAGCCTCCCCGCGGTCGCCCTTCCGATACCGGTCGAGCAGCCCGTGATCAGCACCGGCCGCGACTTCTCGATCCCCATCGCATCCTCCTTTCGTCGCAGGGCGATCCTCTCATAGGCTCTGGGCATGCGCGCGGTCACATTCCAGGCCCCAGGCGAGGTCGAAGTGGACGAAGTCCCGGAGCCCGAGCTGCTGGCGGCGGACGACGCGATCGTCCGGGTGGAGGCCAGCGGCATCTGCGGCTCGGACCTCCACATCTACCACGGGCGCGTCCAGATCGAGCCGGGCTTCGTGATCGGTCACGAGTTCGTGGGCGAGGTGATCGCGGCGGGAAACGAGGTCACCCGGGTGAAGCCGGGCGACCGGGTGCTCGGCACCTATGCGACGGCCTGCGGCAAATGCTTCTTCTGCCGGCGGGAGGAGTTCCACAAGTGCGACGAGGCTCGGGTGTTCGGCCACGGCAAGGCGCTCGGCTCACTCCAGGGTGCACAGGCCGAGCAGCTCCTGGTGCCGCGCGCCAACATCGCCCTGCGGCCGATACCGGAGGGCCTCTCGGACGACGTCGCCCTGTTCGCGGGGGATGTGATGGGCACGGGGTTCCATGCGATCGATTCCCGGCCGCTCGCCGACGGCGAGACCGCCGCGATCCTCGGCCTGGGCCCGGTCGGGCTGTGCGCTGTGCAGGCCGCCATGGCTGCCGGCGCCTCGGAGGTGGTCGCGATCGACACGGTCGAGGACCGGCTGCGGATGGCCGAGTCCTTCGGCGCGACCCCGGTCCATCTCACCGAACAGGACCCGCGGGCCGAGGTTAAGAAGCTGACCGAGGGCCGAGGCGTAGACCTGGCCGTGGATGCCGTCGGTCATCCTGAGGCGCTCGATCTGGCTCTGCGACTGGCCCGCAAGGCCGGCACGGTCTCCGTCACCGGTGTCTACGCCGAGCGGGCCGAGGTCCACATGGGGATCCTCTGGATCAAGGCGCTGACGCTGACCAGCGGGCACGCCAACGTGATCAAGCACCTCGACCGCGTGCTCGAGCTGCTGTCCGCGGGCAAGCTCGACCCGGCACCGCTTGTCACCCACCACATGAAGCTCGACGAGGCGCCCGAGGCCTACCGCGTCTACGACAACCGCGAGGCGCTCAAGATCGTTCTCACGCCCTGAGCGGGGCGAGCAACTCGGGCGGCAGCATCCCCGCCGGGAAGTCGTTGCCGAGCTCGGGGAGGAGTCGCATCGCGAGCTCGGCGGCGGGGCGCCCCTCGAAGGCGGGCTTCAGGTCCTGGACCGTGAGGATCGCCCGGACCGAGGTCGCGATCTGGAAGTCCGCCGCGTTCGGCTCGCTCCCTCCGATCACTCCTGTCGCGATCAACTCATCGACGTGATCGAGCACCGCCGGCACCTGGGCTATCGCGTCCGCGACGGTGTCGTCGGCGTTGACCTTGTTCGCCAGGTGGCGGGCGGCCGGGGCGTTGACCCAGGCCGCGAACCTGGGCAGGGGCATCCCCACTTCCCGGGCGATCATCGCCCTGGCCTCGGGCCGGTGAACGGAGATCCACCGAATGATCCGGCGGGGGACGTTCTGCAGCACCTCGTCGCCCCAGCGCTCGGCCTCCTCGACCTCGAGGCGGCGCTGAGGGTCCGAGGGGAAGAGGGGCGGCTCGGCCCTCACTTCCTCAAGTGCCCGCGAGATCGCTCGTGAGCTCTGCAGCCTGTGCCCGTCGATCTTCATCGCCGGCACGGTGCCGCCACGGAAGCCTCGGGTGCGAACCAGCGCCGGCCAGAGCCCCGGAAGCAGCCAGACCGTCTTGTGGTCCAACCCCTTGTGCTCCAGCATCAGCCGCGCCGAATGGGAGGGAGGCGACGGCGGCGTGCCGTACAGCGTGATCCCCATGCCGGGAGCCTATTGACCGCGGCCACTCCTTCAGACTCCGGTGGGTGAGCGAAAGCCTCAACGGCAAGCTCCTGATCGCATCGCCGAGCATGCCGGACTACTTCCACAGGACGGTGATCCTGATGGTCGAGCACTCGGAGGAGGGCGCCTTCGGCCTCGTCCTCAACCGGCCATCGGAGACGACCGTCGGAGAGGCCTCTCCCGAGCTTGCCGACCTGATCGGCGACGCTCACGTCCTTTACGTCGGTGGCCCGGTTCAGCCGAACGCGGTGACGGCGATCGGCGAGCACCCGGATCCGGGGGACGCGACCAAGCTGATCGTCGGCTCCGTGGGCATGGTCGACCTCGACGATCCGCCGCAGCTACTCCGGCTGCGCGTCTTCGCCGGCTACGCGGGCTGGGGGGCGGCGCAGCTCGACGGGGAGCTCGAGCAGGAGGCCTGGATCATCGATGACGCCCACCCGGACGACCCCTTCGGCAACGGCGACCTCTGGGCGGACGTGCTGGCTCGGAAGGGCGGCCAGTATGCGCTGCTGGCCCGCATGCCGTCCGATCCGTCGGTCAACTGAGGGCTAGTCCGCCTCGTAGGCGAGCTGTATGTGCTCGCGGGCGACCGCGATGAACGGCCGCTGGATCGGTGGCTCATCGTTGCGGCTGCTGACCGTCGCGTCGACCAGCGGAATGAACTCGACGCCCTCGCGGTTGAGCAGGTCGGATAGGCGACTGTGAAACCCCTCGGCTGGGAGAGTCACGTCGCCGACGATCGTGTAACGCTGGGTCTCGAGCACGACGCGCTCTCGCCTGATCTCGGCGCTCATGGGTGAGCTATCGGCCAGGCTCCCTCAACCTTGAGCGGAGCGCTCGTCCTTCCAGCCGCGGAAGGCGTCGAGGAGGTCCCCGCGGGCGCCGGGATCGATGTCGTCCTCCGTGAGGCGGCCGGTGCCCTCGATGACGAGCCTCATCTGCTCGAGGTAGGCGGTGCAGTGATCGCAGCCGCTGATGTGTGCGCGGAAGCGGCGCCGGTCGGCGCGCGAGAGGCTGCCGTCGAAGTACGCGGTGACCAGCTCAACCAGCTCCTGGCAGGCCATCTCTCGGGTGAACAGGGTCATCCTCCGCCTCCCGCGACCTGAGGATCGAGATACATCTCGAGCGCGGCTCGCACCTTCGAGCGGGCCCGGTGGAGGAGGACCCGCTGGTTCCCGTCGGTGATCTCGAGCGCGTCGGTCACTTCCATCGGACTCCACCCCTCGACGTCACGGAGGCGAATCACCTCTCGCTGGGCCTCGGGCAGCTTCTCGATCGCCATCTGGATCACGCCCAGCGTCTCTCGCTCCAGGATCTTGTCCTCAGGCCAGGCCCGCGGCGGCGCTGCCCAGGCTCCGGGGGTGGAGGAGCTGGAGCCGAGGAAGCGGTCGGGGTCGACGGACGGCTCGTCCGCTCTGTCACCCGCACCGGCGAGCGCCGAGAAGGGCACCATGCGGCCGTCGCGCTGCCCCCTCGTCTTCGCCCGGTTGGTGAGGATCCGGAAGAGCCAGGTCTTCAGGCTGGAGCGACCCTCGAAGCGGTCGATCCCGTTGAGGACCGCGAGCCACGTCTCCTGGACGACCTCCTCGGCGGTGCCGCGGTCTCGAACGTACATCTGCGCCACCCGGAGCATGGTGGCCCCGTACTTGTCGATCAGCTCCACGAAGGCCGACTCTTCCCCGTCCCGCAGCCGTGCCACCAGGGCGGCATCCGCGTCCGCCGTGATGGTGCTTGCCTTGCCTCTGAGTCGTGGCACCGGTTCTGCATATTCGCGGTTGAGGAGCGGCGGGAACGAGAAGGCGAGGGAGGTCATCAGGTGTAGTCATCGGTGACGCCTCGCGGTTACATGCTTAGCTCGGCTTCAACCCTCGGCGAGACGCTGTGGGCATGGGCGATGCCGGCCAAGGGGGTCCCGTGCGCCTCGCGATTCTGCTGGCGTCGATTGCCGGGCTGATCGGCCTGGGGGTCCAGACCGCCCGTGGGCCTAACGGGGCTTCGGCGAGCCACGGATCCAGCGCGGCGCACGGAGTTCCGGGCAAGATCATCGCCGTCGTCTCCAGGCGGCGAGTGCCGATGATCGTTCGCCGGGAGGTCATCGCACCGCGAGCATCGGGCGCAGCGGCCATCAGGGTCGCTGGTTCGATCTATCTGATGGGCGGCACGCGGAAGAGTGCTGGGGGCTCCAGGGTGCCGGTGGGCTCAGTCCTCCGCAGCGTGGCCGGCGCTCCCTTCAGCCGAGTCGCCAAGCTGCCGACGCCGGTGACCGGAGCAGCGCCGGCGGTGGTTGGGGACCGGCTCTACGCGATCGGGGGGCGCCTGCCGAACGGCAATCCCTCCAACGAGGTTCAGGAATACGACATCGCGACCGAGCACTCGGTGATCGCCGCCCGCCTGCCGGAGCCGGTCTCGAGCGCCAGCGCACTCACCCTCGACGGGTTCGTCTACGCGCTCGGCGGATTCAGGAACGGTGCACCGAGCGCCTCGATCATCCGCTTCAACCCGTGGAGCGATACCACCACCCGGGTGGGCCGTCTACCGGTTCCCGCGACCGGAGGAGTGGCAGCGGCCGTTCGCACCCGCCGCGGCTATCTGGTGCGGGCGACCGTTCCCGGAGCGCCGCAACTCAACTTCGTGATCACGCTGAGGGCTCCTAGCCAACCGAGACCAGGTCGATCACGAACACAAGCGTCGCATTCGCGGGGATCGTCGGCGGCTGGCCCTGTGCGCCATAACCGAGCGCGGGCGGGATGATCAGCTCGCGCCTGCCGCCGACCTTCATCCCGGCGACGCCCTGATCCCAGCCCGGGATCACCTGGCCGCCACCGAGCTGGAACGAGAAGGGCTGCCCGCGGTCCCAGGAAGAGTCGAACTGCTTGCCGTCGCTGTAGAGCACGCCCACGTACTGGACGCTGACCTGATCACCCGACTTGGCCGCTACGCCGTCGCCGGTCTTCAGATCCTTGACCACGAGCTGGGTCGGTGCCGGTCCCTTCGGTACCTCGACCGTCGGCTTCGGACCAGTGTCGGCCACCGACGTGGTCGCTCCGCCGGAGCCGCCGCCGCGGGCGAGCAGCACCACGACCACCACCACGGCGAGGATCCCGCCGCCGACCAGCAATCCGATCACCCTGCGATCCATGGCGCGGCATCGTACGGGAGCAACGACCGCGGTTGCGGCCCGACGAGCCAGGCCGCTCAGCCGGGCGCGGTGCCGTTCACGGCCATCAGGCGGTCCAGCCGCTGGCCCAGCTCCGACCGAAGGGCTGCGTCGCCGGCGCTGACGGCCTCGCCGGTGTTGCGGTCCACCAGGTTGTGGCTCTCGTACGGATCCCGCTCCAGGTCATACATCTCGTACGCCGGGGGCCTCTTTCCGGATGGGTCGAAGTAGAGCGCGAACTTGGCGTCCGAGGTCCGGACCGAGCGGATCCGATTTGGCTGGCCGGCGACGTCCTGCAGCGCGGTCGCGGCCTGGTGGTCGTCGAAGGTGAAGTGGATCTGGTCCTGGACCGACTCGCTCGGCGCCGGGTGGGCGGCGATCGGCCCGAGGTCCACGGCCGTGGCCTGCAGGCGCTCGCGCTCCGGCGCCGCCCGGGCAGCCAGGATGGGCGCCAGGTCGCGGCCCTTTGCCTGGCCGTCGAGCTGGGTCCCCGCCACGGTCGCGACCGTGGGTAGGACGTCGACCAGGGACGCCAGCGCATCGGTGCGCGCGGGCTTCGGGAAGAGGACCGGGTTGGAGACGACCAGGGGGATGTGGATCGTCTCCTCATAGGTGTTGAACGCCTTCTGGCGGAGGCCGCCATGAGAAAGCCCCATCTCCCCATGGTCGGCACAGCGGAAGACCAGCGTGCGGGAGCGCAGAGAAGCGGGATCCGAGGCATCCCCGAGTGCCCTCATCACCCTGCCGATCTGCTCGTCCACGAGTCGGTGCAGGTGCGCGTAGAAGTTGACGTACTCGATCTTCTCCCGCTCGTTTCGCAACGGCCCGAGGTAGGCGGCCAGCCCCATCTTCATCACCTCATGGATGGCGGGCTTGTCGCGCAGGTCCTCGTCCACGGTCGGGGGGAGGCGGACCCCCAGGTCCCGGAACGCGCCCTCCTGATAGCCGCCGCGGACGTGCTGGCTCGGGAAGCCGAGGACGTCATGAGGATTGACGAGGGAGACGACCAGGCAGAACGGCTCCGGCAGATCCTGACGCCCCAGCCAACTCTCGACCTGTCGCGTGTACACCTCGTCCCAGCCGAGCTCGAGCGGGCCGGCGTTACCGCCGCCGAAGTGCTCCGCCTTCGTGTTCTCGCCCGCATCCGGAGGCTCCCAGTCGGCGAAGCCGTACTGGTCGCGGAGCCTGTCGGCGTCCGACTCCGCCCAGCCCCCGAGCATCGAGCCGCCCGACGGGTGGGTGAGATGCCACTTGCCCTTGTAGGCGACCTCATAGCCGCGAGCGCGCAGAAGGTGGGCGAGGCTCTGGGTGTCCGGCCGGAGCTCCGGCTCGCCTCCCGACTTCGGTCCGGCCTGGACCAAGCCCCGCCCGAAGCCGCGGAGGGCACGCGCGCGGGGCGCACTCGGGCCCCTCATCATCCCGAGCAGCTCCCGGATCACACCCGGCGAGTTGCCGAAGTCGGGACGCAGGTCGGCCTGGGTGTGGGTGAGGGTCACCCCGTGCTGCGCCGGGTAGCGGCCAGTGAGGAGCGTCGCCCGGCTCGGCGAGCACATCGACGTGTTGCAGAAGGCGCGATCGAAGGTGAGGCCGGTGTCCTCGAGGGCATGCTGGTTCGGGGTGAGATCGCGCAGCCAGCCCGGGGATTCGGGCCAGTGGCAGGGAAATCGCTGCTGGTCTGTGATCAGCACCAGCATGTTCGGGGGCTTCGCGGGCACCCCTATCCGTTCGGACGGGCGCTGGCGGTGGCACCCTGATTCTCGGCGCCGACCGCGGCGTTGACGGTCGCCATCAGCGTGCCGCCGACCAGCTCGATCACCTGCTCGCGAGGCACCTCATCCCTGACCGCGGCCTCGATGGTGGTCTCGACGAAGGCCAGGAAGCCGTCCAGCGCGATGCGCACCATCGGTGGCGGATCGGAGGTGCCCAGCTGGTTCAGCGAGATGTTGCCGATCAGCGTCTCGCGGTAGAGGGCTGCGATTCCCAGCATGGCGGGATCGACCGAGCCGCGAGCCTGCCTGTAGAGGAGCCACGCCTCCGTCGGCTCGGACGCGTGATCCATCATGCGGTTGAGGTTGGCCGCCAGCCGCTCGCCGAGTGGCACCTCGGGATCGGTGACCCAATCGCTGGACAGCTGGGTTCCGGCTCGGTGGGCGGCTGCTTCGAGCAGCTCCTGGCGCCCCCCGGGGAAGTAGTGGTAGACGAGGTTGCGGGTCACCTTGACGCGGTTCGCGACCGCCTCGAAGGCGAGGCGCTCATGCCCGTCACGCGCGGCGATGGAGAGGGCGGCGTCGATCAGCTGCTCGCGGCGGACGGCGGGCGGCAGCCGTTTTGGGATGGTTCGCACCGCCATTTAGGGACCTTACACGTTATTTACACCTTGCCCAACTTGGGCGCCGGTGAAATAAGCCCTCGGAACGAGCAGCGCGAGATGGGCGCGGCTGGGATCGAACCAGCGACCTCTCCCGTGTGAGGGGAGCGCTCTCCCGCTGAGCTACGCGCCCGGGTCGGCTGATGATACGCCTGGCCATCGAGGCCCTTCCCCCACGATCAGGCGCCGGGCGACTGAATACCGTGGTCGGGTTGCCACGGCGTCTTCATCGAATAGGGCTGTTCGCCGCCCGCAGGAAGTGGGTGGTGATCGGGCTCTGGGTCGTCGTCCTGGCGGTCGTGGGCTCCATTTACAGCGCCGCCGGCCCCCACACGAGTAACAACCTCTCTCTCCCCGGCACGGACAGCACCGAGGCGTCGAAGCTCCTGGCCGCGGACTTCCCTCCGCAGCAGAACGGCAAGAACCCGATCGTCTTCGGGACGAAGTCGGGCAAGGTCACCGACGCAGCGAACAAGCAGGCGATCGAGCAGTCCTACAAGGCGATCAGGGCGCTGCCCCACGTATACAGCGCCACCAACCCGTTCAGCCAGCAGGGCTCGGGCGCGATCAGCCCCAACAAGCGCGTCGCCTTCATCTCGGTCCTGCTGAAGATCGGCAATGCCGAGATCACGGACGGGATCGCCCAGTCCTTTCTCGACGCCGCCGAGCCGGCCCGTAAGGCGGGAATGACGGTGGCCGCGAGCGGTCAGATCGGCACCGTCCTCTCGAAGCCGAAGACCGAGAGCAGCGAGGTCGTCGGGCTGACGGCCGCGATGATCATCCTCGCGTTCACGTTCGGAGCCCTGGTGGCGATGGGGATGCCGATCATCTCGGCCGTGCTCGGGCTGTTGCTCGGTCTCTCGCTGATCGGCCTGCTCGGCCACGTCACGTCGGTGCCCGACATCGCGCCGACTCTGGCGACGATGATCGGCCTGGGGGTGGGAATCGACTACGCGCTCTTCCTGGTCAGCCGCTACCGGGTGGAGCGCAAGGAGGGGAACGAGATCGACGAGTCGATCGCGACGGCGGTGGCGACGTCGGGTACCGCGATCGTCTTCGCGGGCGGAACGGTGGTGATCGCCCTGGTCTCGCTGCTCGTCGCGGGCATCCCGCTGGTCACCTCGCTCGGGTACGCCTCCGCATTCGCCGTCCTGACGGCGGTCGCGGCTGCCATCACGCTGCTGCCGGCGGTGCTGGGGGCGGTCGGGCGCCACATCGACTCGGCACACCTTCCGGCCTTCCTGCTGCCGAAGCCCAAGGCGGCGGACAAGGGTTTCTGGGGAGCGTGGGCGCGCGGCGTCACCAACCACCCCTGGCGCTCGATCGGGATCACCGTGCTGATCCTGCTGGTGCTGACGATCCCGTTCTTCTCGCTGGAGCTGGGACAAGAGGACATCGGGGCGACGCCCAAGTCCACCACCGAGAGGCAGGCGTACGACCTGTTGGCCTCCGGTTTCGGCCCCGGGTATACCGGGCCGCTCCTGGTCGCCGTCAAGCTGGGCACCCCCGCGACGCCGGGCAGCACGTACGAGAAGCAGTACAAGCGGGCGCAGAACCTGCAGCAGCAGCTGGAGAACGAACAGGCCACCGGTCAGGCCCAGGCCGCCTCGCTGCAGTCGCAGGCCGCGGGCCTCGAGGCCGAGCAGGCCAGCCTGGAGGCGCAGCAGGCGGCCCTCGAGACCAAGGCGAAGCATCTCGGAAACGAGAAGACGCAGCTCACCACAAGTGCCAAGAAGCTGAAGAAGCAGAGCAAGCTGATCGCCCAGGCCGAATCGCTGATCGGCGAGGTCAAGGAGCTCGCCGCCGAGGCGGCCACGCTCTCCCAGCAGGCGAATCAGGTGATCGCCCAGCTGCAGGTGAACCCGACACCGGAGCTCGTCCGTGAGCTGAAGCAGATCCATCAGCAGGAGATCGCGCTGAAGCAGCGGGCCAACCTGCTCAAGGCCGAGTTCGCGGCGCTGAAGGCAAAGGCGACGAAGGCGGGCGGCCAGGCGTTCGCCCTTGCGTCCCAGGCGGCTTCCGCCGCCCGTCAGGCGATTGCGCTGGTTCAGGAGAAGAACCAGCTCCAGCTCGCCGCGGCGAACGCCAAGGTCGAGGCCGCGCAGCTGCAGACGCAACAGGTTCAGCTCGAGGCGCTCCAGCAGCAGGCCCAGACCCAGCAGCAGCAGGCCGAGAAGCTGAAGTCGACGCTGACCGGCGACCTGACCCAGGCCGGGGGGGACGATCGCGGGACGGACCCGCGCCTCGTCAAGCTCCAGGACGCGCTCGAGGCGACGATCGGCGTGAAGCTGGTCTCGCCACCGCAGATCAACAAGTCGGGCGACGCGGCCATTTTCACCGTGGTCTCCAAGAGCGACCCGGCGGACGACACGACCGCCAACCTGGTCAAGACGATTCGCGCGTACGTGATCCCCCAGGCGATCGTCGGCACCGATCTGCAGGCCCACGTCGGAGGGCAGACCGCCAGCTACGTCGATCTCGCCAGTGCGATCTCCAGCAAGCTTGCGCTCGTCATCTTCACCGTCATCGCGCTGGGCGTCGCCGTTCTGCTGATGGCGGTCCGATCGATGTTGATCCCGGTGCAGGCGGCATTCGCGAACGTGCTCTCGGTCTGCGCTGCCTTCGGCGTGGTCACTGCCTGCTTCCAGTACGGCTGGGGGCTCGGGCTGGTCGGCATCGACACCTCGAGCGGCTCCGACCCGATTGCGAGCTTCGTCCCCCTGATCATGTTCGCCGTGCTCTTCGGGCTCTCGATGGACTACCAGGTGTTCCTGATGAGCCAGATCGAGCACGCCCGCGCCCGCTATCCGAGGAACCACAAGAAGGCGATCGCGGTGGGCCTGGCGACCGGGGCCCGCGTGATCAGCGCGGCCGCCCTGATCATGATCGCGGTGTTCGGCAGCTTCATCCTCAACGGCGATCCGACGGTGAAGCAATTCGGCGTCGGGCTCTCGGTCGGGGTGGCCCTGGCGGCGCTCACGGTGCTGGTGCTCGCTCCGGCCCTGCTGGTCCTGGCGGGGAAGACCGGGACCTGGTGGATCCCGAAATGGGCGGTGCGGGTCGTCCCGCGTATCGACATCGAGGGCGCCGGTGAGGCCAACGCGGCCACAGCGACGCCGAAGAGGCCACCCGCCCGGTCGAAGAAGAATTCGATGAAGCTGTGACTCCGATGAGCTCCCCCAGGAAGGGCATGCCGCCGCTCGAACTGGAGCGAATGGCCCCAGACCCGATCGAGCAGTTCGCCGCCTGGTTCGAGCAGGCGATGGCGGATGTCCCGCTCGCGGAGGCGATGACGCTCGCGACCGTCGACGAGGACGGCTCCCCGGATGCGCGCATGGTGTTGCTCAAGGGCTTCGGCCCCGACGGCTTTCGCTTCTTCAGCAACTACGAGAGCGCCAAGGGTGTCGAGCTGGCGGCCAACCCGCGGGCGGCCGTCGTTATCTACTGGCGCGAGCTGGACCGGCAGGTCCGAGTGAGAGGAGCGGTGGAGCGGCTACCGGCGGCCGACTCGGACGAGTACTTCGCGAGCCGGCCGCGCGACAGCCGTATCGCAGCAGCGATCTCACCGCAGAGCCGGACGATCGAGCGAGATGAGCTGGATCGCCGCTACGAGGAGATGATCAATGAGCTGGGTGACGCCGACCCGGGCCGGCCGGAGCAGTGGGGTGGCTATCTGGTTCGCCCCGACGCGATCGAGTTCTGGCAGGGCCGCGAGAGCCGTATGCACGACCGCTTCCGCTACTCCCGGGAGGGCGGCGGCTGGCGGATCGACCGGCTCGCCCCCTAGCTGCGCCGGCACCTTCGGGGTAGGGTGGACTCGATCGGGCCGCCTGAGGGGAGGCGCCCACGGGGAATCAACTGACAGAGGAGAAGGAAATGGGTTTGTCTGCGGAGCAGATCAACGAGCAGGCGCTGAGCGTCGCCTCGTCCACCCTCAACGACTCGGTTGTCGCGGCGGCGCACTGCGAGCAGGTGACGCAGGATCAGCAGATGAAGGCGGCCGGCGTCGGCGGCGGTTCGCGCATGGCGGCCAAGTTCGGCACGAAGCTCGGCGGCGCGATGATGCCGAGCGTCGGCAATATGGCCAAGGGCCTGCAGGGCGCCGGGTTACCGCAGAGCTTCATCCTGGCCGTGACCTCGAACCAGGTGGTCGCGCTCGAGGAAAAGGAGAAGAAGGGTGAGCTCAAGCCCGGCAAGGAGCTCAAGTCGTGGCCCCGCGAGGAAATCCGGGCCAGCATGGGCAACGACGTGGTCGGCGCCGTCTCGGGCACGCCCGATGACCGCCAGCTGATCACTCTGTACCTCCCGCTAGACGGCGCAAAGAGCAAGTACCTGGCCGCCGCCGCTCAGATGCAGGCACAGGCCGGCGTCACCGGCCAGCCGACGCGGTTCCAGATCGCGAAGGACGAGGCGAGTAATGCCCTCGCCAAGGAACTGGTCGGAGACAGCCCGGCGGTGCCCAACGTCCAGATCGGCGGCATGAACGTCAGTCAGATGGCCGGGATGCAAATGCCGGGCCAGGCGGCGGCCGGCGCGGGCGACTCGACCGCGCAGCTCGAGAGGCTCGCCCAACTGCACGCAAGCGGCGCCCTCACGGACGCCGAGTTCGAGACTCAGAAGGCGAAGATCATCGGGAGCTGAGCTCCGCGAGACGCCGCTCGATGAAGCGGCGCTCGACCGGGTTCGTCGTCAGCTCCAGAGCCCGCCGGTACCCGTCGGCCGCCTCGTCGCCTCGTTCGAGGCGGCGGAGCAGGTCGGCGCGGGCGGACCAGAACCATTGGTAGCCGCCGAGCTCCTCCGTCAGCGCGGGATCGTCGAGCAGGTGGAGGCCGCGCTCGGGTCCCTCGGCCATCGCGACGGCGACCGCGTGGTTGAGCTCAATCACCGGCGATGGCTGAGCCCGGACCAGCAGCTCATAGAGCGAGGCGATCCGCGGCCAGTCTGTCTCGTCCGGGGTCGCCGCCCGAGCGTGCTCGCCGGCGATGGCGGCCTGCAGCGCATACGGGCCGGGCGGTCCGAGCCGGGCGGCGCGGTCCAGCAGCCCGAGGCCCGTGTCGATCTCGCGGCGGTCCCAGGCCGAGCGGTCCTGCGCCTCCAGCAACACCAGCTCGCCGTCCGCGCCCAGGCGAGCCTCGTGGCGGGAGTCCTGCAGCAGCATCAGTGCCAGCAGCCCAAGGACCTCCGACTCGTCAGGCATCAGCCGCGCCAGCGTCCCCGCCAGGCGGATCGCCTCGCCGGTGAGCTCGCGCCGGACCAATGCCTCATCCGAGGTCGCCGAGTAGCCCTCGTTGAAGATCAGATAGAGCGAGGCGAGCACGGAGTTCAGGCGATCGGGGAGGTCGTGATCCGCCGGCACCTCGTAGGGGATGTTCGCCGTCTTGATCTTTCGCTTGGCGCGCACCAGCCGCTGCGCCATCGTCGACTCCGAGACGAGAAAGGCGCGAGCGATCTCCGGCGTCGCGAGGCCGCCGAGCGTGCGGAGGGTGAGCGCGATCTGCGCCTCCGGCGCCAGCGCTGGATGACAGCAGGTGAAGATCAGCCGGAGGCGGTCGTCTGTGATCACTGGGGCTTCATCGGGCTCGACGGCCTCGGTGACGGTCGGGGGCCGGAGCGCCTCCAGCTCCTCACGCTTCTGGGTGCCGCGACGCTCACGCCGAAGCCGGTCGATCGCCTTGTTGCGCGCTGTGGTCGTGATCCAGGCGCCCGGGTTGTCCGGGAGGCCTCGCTCCGGCCACACCTGCAGGGCGACCAGGAACGCCTCCTGAACCGCGTCCTCGGCAAGGTCGAAGTCGCCGAGTACGCGGATCAGCGAGGCGATCGCCCGTCCCGACTCGTGGCGGAACAGGCGACCGACCAGCTCTGGAGATGCCTCCGGACCCGCTACGCGGTCGCTTCCTCGACCAGGTTTCCGGCCTCATCGAAGACCATCACCGGCCGGATCTCGATCGACCCGAACTGCGCGCCGGGGATCTTGGCCGCCCAGTCGATCGCGTCGTCGAGGTCCTTGCAGTCGAGCACGTAGAAGCCGCCGAGCTGTTCCTTGGTCTCGGCGAAGGGGCCGTCGGTGACGTCCCGGTCGCCGCCGCGGACGCGGACGGTGGTCGCGGTGGAGGTCGGATAGAGGCCGTCGCCGGCGAGGAGGATTCCCTTCTCCTCGACCTCCTGGGTGAAGGCTCCGTATGCCTGCGACATGGCCTGCAGCTGATCGGGAGTGGCGCTCTCGCGCTGGCTCTCATCGCCGTAGATCGTGAACGCGTACTTCATAGGTCTTCTCCTTGTGTGGGGCGGCGCGATTCGCCGCTTCACCCTAACGACGAACCGGCGTGGGCCAAATCGACAGCAAACTCCGGCTAGCATCACCAGTGGACCGTGCTAGGCGGGGAATTAGCGGTGCCCTGTAATCCGCAACCCGCTCAAGCGGAGCTGAATTCCCGAACGAGGGACCGGCCTTCGGGGCCGGGCCGCCGCAGGCGGCGTTGACGGCCAGGTCCTGCGCAATGTCGGCCTGCGAACCAGGTCAGGTCCGGAAGGAAGCAGCCTTAAGCGGTAGCCGACATGTGATGCAGGCAAGCCTGGCCCGAGCCAAA